>DPLL01000273.1 GCA_003542015.1 Microcoleaceae cyanobacterium UBA9251
GAACAGGAAAGTCAAATTGATGCCAAAGTTGCCCGCACTGTGGTATTGGAGAATATTTCTGCCAAAGTGTGCATCGGTAAATACGGCGCTTATCTGGAAGCTGAAAGGGAAGAAGGTCCAGTAAAAGCATCGATTCCTCAAGATTTGACTCCGGCGGATTTAGACCCGGAACAAGTCGAGTTTTTGTTAAAGCAAAAAACTGAAGGCCCGGAAACATTGGGTCTCCACCCGGAAACTGGGGAACCGATTTTTGTGCTGATTGGTAGTTATGGGCCTTACGTTCAGTTAGGGGAAGTGTCGGAAACTAACAAGAAACCGAAGCGGGCTTCTTTGCCGAAGGGGACGGATAAAGATAATGTGACTATGGAGATGGCTGTGAGTTTGCTGACTCTGCCGCGCTTGTTGGGCACTCACCCGGATACGGGGGCGAAGGTGCAGGCTAATTTGGGGATGTATGGGCCTTATGTGGTGCACGACCAGGGTAAGGTTGGTAAGGATTATCGATCGATCAAACCACCTGATGATGTTTTGACTATAACGCTCGATCGGGCCTTGGAACTATTAGCGCAACCGAAAGCAGTTCGGGGTAGCAGCAAAACAGCGACACCTTTAAAGGAATTGGGAGCCCATCCAGAATCGGGAGAACTCCTCAATGTTTACGATGGCCGTTATGGGCCCTACGTCAAACACGGGGAAATCAATGCGTCTTTGGCTAAGGATGAATCTGTGGAGAATTTCACCTTACAAAAAGCACTGGATTTGTTAGCAGCGAAGGAAGCAGCGGGCGGCGGAAAATCTAGCAGCAAGTCGAAGAAGTCAACTAAGACAACTGCGGCGAAGTCGGAAACGGCGGCGAAGAAAACAACTACTGCTAAGAAAACTACTGCGGCGAAGTCGGAAACTGTGGCGAAGAAGACTACGGCGACGAAATCGACAACTGCTGCGAAGAAAACAACTGCTACTAAGAAGGCGGCGACTGCTACGGCGAGTAAGAAGAAAAAAGAGTGAAATTAGTAAGGAGACGTTAAAATTAGTAAGGACACAGCAGTGCTGTGTCCTTACAAAACTCACGGATTTCTTTTGGATGATGCGTTATCGAAGAAATAGAAACTTTTTGGCTGCTGTATTGCACGAGCAAAATAAAAAGAATGGAGAGATTTCAGGGTGAAGATTCCAGAAGATGCGGTCATCCCAGACGATAAGATAACTGGTTATCTGCTGCTAAACAAAGCCAGAAATGATAAGTCAAAATTCTTGGCACGGGCTGGATTTACCTCAGAAAACCCAGAAGCACTGAAAGCCGCCATCCAGTCAGTTGTGGGAGTAGGTGAGGCGATTGAAGAGAGGAATAACGAGTATGGAATCTTTTATCGAGTTGTAGGAGAACTCGTTGGTACAAATGGTATAAACCTATCTGTCGTTACAATTTGGCTGCAACGACGGATTGATGGAAAATTTCAGTTTGTGACGCTACAACCTTTTAAGGAGACTTAACATGATTCTAAAGCTATATCAGGAAGTTGCTTTAACTCGTGACTTACCAGAATATCAACTCAGAGCTGGAGATATTGCCACATTGGTTGATTTTGTTCCTCATCCTAGTGGTGGTGAAGAAGGCTGTCTGTTGGAAGTATTTAATGCTGTTGGTGAGTCTCTTACAGTTATAGCCGTCCCTATCTCTACTGTAGAAGTTCTCCGCCCTGATGAAATCTTAACTGTTCGTTCTTTGGCAACAGCAGGTTAATATTGATTCACATCCAGGTTGTAGAAACCGCGGCATCGGAACATTTTGTTTTCATGATATAATCGAGACTATCCATGTAGTAATTGGAGTAATTGAATCACCATGATAGCTGAACTTATGGTACAACCTTCCTACTGGATCGATAGCGAGATTTCGATGCAGAAAGTCAGAAATCTTTACTTATTCAAATTTACGGAAAATCTGCAAGCCAGATTAGAAGAACTAGCCGAGAGAAAAAAGGCTAATCTTTTAACTTCAGAAGAGGTTGTAGAATTAGCAAGTTTACTCGAACTCGATCGGATTTTCACCTTAATTAACGCTAAAGTTATAGCAGCCTCATGTCCGTAAACCGCGCTACTAAAAATTTAGTGGCTTGTAGGGTGCGTCCCTTTCGATGGCGAATGCAGTAATTAAAGTTTCTCTGGGTACGCACCCTACTAAAAATTTAGTGGCTTGTAGGGTGCGTCCCTTTCGATGGCGAATGCAGTAATTAAAGTTTCTCTGGGGACGCACCCTACTCGATCCGCAGGAGGGCAGAAACCGGGTTTTTTTTACGAAAATACTTCGTTTCCGCCCGCAGATTCGGTAAAAAACCCGGTTTCTTTGGGTTGATGCGTCATCGAAGAAATAGAAACTTTTTTGGCTACAACGACAGATTGATGGAAAATTTCAGTTCGTGACGCTCAAACCTCTTAAGGAGACTTGAGACGACCCTAGAGCTATATTCGGACTCAAGCTGAATTACGAAGCATCGGTAGCGCCGTCATTTCGATAGCTGGCGAGTAACCAAACGGGAATGCGAGTTTTGTCTATACAAGCGTCGCCGCCCATCACGCCGGGAGTTTTTGCGATCGGGCGTCCGCTGTTTTTCACACTCTGGGTTAAGATGCTGATGGCCTCAGCTTTGTCGGTTGGCGTTATACCAATTTAATGGGTCGTTGCACATATTCCGATCCCCCTAAATCCCCNNTTTGATATTGTAAGGCGATCGCCCTATTAGTTAGGTTTCTTGCAAAACGTTGTGAATTAATTCTGCTGCTAGCTCTAGCTTATCGCGGTGAGTCAGAGCATCCATGTCAACGGTGACTGCTGAGCGGCGCTTGGGTGCAGGTGCGGCTGGGGGTGCGGCGGGCAATTGCAGAGTTTCATAGAAATAATCGATCGGTTTTTTGTACACGGCGGCGAAGGCGGGTAGCTCCCTCTCGGCGTCTACTTTGCGCTTGCCGTTTTCGATCGTAGAGAGCGTCTGCTGGCTCATGGTGATGTCGTAGCTGATCTCTAGCTGCTCAATAACCTGCTCTTGAGTCATGCCAAGGAGTTCACGGG
>DPLL01000161.1 GCA_003542015.1 Microcoleaceae cyanobacterium UBA9251
CGGTGCGGTTGGTGCGATCGCGCATAGCGGCCAAAGCAGTCAATTTGCTGTTCAAGGAACTTGTCTGCGAGATTGTCTACTCCCAAATTCCAAATCTAAAATTTGACACAAAATTGCTAGAGTGAAGGTAGAATTGAGGAAAGATTGACCGTGCGACTGAGAAGAGATTGTTTGTAATTCCATCGGCACACTGGGTAAAGGATCGTTGTCAACAAATTCCGATCGTCCCATTGCGAGCACTGTTGCCCCGCTAACAGGCTTATAATCGGTGTTGGCCAGGCTAAAACTGGGAATGAGACTGACATTGTAATTTTGAATTAAGAAGTTTTTACCGTCGTGTAAAGCGGCAAATTGGAGGCTTCGCAGTCCCGGATCCACTGATAGTAATAGGGTATGAATTCCTAATTTTTATAAGTTTTTTTCTAGGGTGGCGATCGACCATTTGTATAGTTGCTGAGCGGCGGCTAGATAACTGGTATTTTTGAGTTTTATGGGATTGGTAATTTCATCGCGTAGCTTCTTGACGACGGGGAATAAAGCTGCTCTGTTGGCTGCGGTTACGCTGTAGTGAATCGGTTGTCCTACAGGAGGAACTAAGATTATTTCTAATTGTTCGTCTCGTGAGATTAGATAGATAATACCAGACCGCTTGCCGGTTTTTTGTTGGATGGTTTGTAAAGTTTGTTGGAATTGAGAAATCAGGACGTTTTGCTCTGGGAGTTGGCCTTTTACTCCTAGATATTCTCCAAATTCTTGATTTCTAATTGTTTCGATTCCCCAGATGGTTTTTCCGAGGTTTTTTTCCTCTAAAAGTCGATCTGGCGGCGGAGTGTATCCTAGAACTAAATTAGAAATAGGGTTGACTGTTCGTGGTTGTTTTGATTCTGGTGAAGATGCTACAATGCTGGGGGGTAATTGACTGGTAATACTTCGATCGATGGTTAAAATTCGATCGCTAATAATATCGGGATTGGCTAGCGGTGGAATTTTGGGGAGTTGAAAGTCTTCTGAATCGGGGGTTTTTGATTGCGGTGCGGGTGTGGCTGCGGGTGTGGGTGTCACGGGTGCGATCGCAGTTGATTCTGATACTAACTGTAGTGGCTGCGTTGCGATCGGAGTTGGAGTCGGAGTTACAACCGGAGTTGGAGACTCAGTTACAACCGGAGTCGCAGTCGGAAAAAGTGAGATTATTAGGAATAGTAATATTCCCGGTAATATCCGATCGCCCAATAGTAATCGAACTAAATTCATTTTGAATAAAACTCATTTCCGATGCTGTCAAATCCAAAGCCGCAGTATTATTCTCATTCCCACCAACAACAATATTTTGTCCGGCTGTTGCGGGTTGCAGCGTTAGCGCATTAGTACCAGAAACTTCCCCAGAAAAATTAATTTCGCCTGCGGTGAGATTCAGGGGATGATTTCCTGCGGCTAAAGTTGAACCGAAAGCAATGGTTGCATTTCCCAGTCCAAAACTCACAGGAGCATTTAATGTCACCGGGCCGCTAAAACTAATATTATCATTAGTTGTATTGATATTTCCATGCAGCGCCACACTACCCGCGCCATTTTGAATAAAAGCACCGTCTAAATTGAGATTGTTTGCAATATTTATATTCCCAGTATTGCTAAGAGTGAGCCTACCGTTATTCGTGGTAGTTAAACTCTGTTTTAAATTAAAAGTATCACCAGCAATACCGATATTACCAGCTACGTTAACCGCTGAATTAGCATTGATATTTTTGCCACTAATCTGCAACCAGCTTAAAGAAATAGAATTCCCTACAGCCCAGGTAAATGTAATATTACCACTTCCAGCATTTACCGTCAGATTGCTATTCCCGTCAACTGTATCATCAAAAGTAATACTGCTCCCCGCAAGAGTTGGATTATTGGCAATTGTCACCGCATCTCCGTAAGTCTGACTAGCAGTTGTAGTGACATTTCCATTCAGTTGAGTTGTACCCCTAGCATTCGTCGTAAAACTGTTAGCGGTGACAGCATTAAATGTAGTTGTAGCAGCAGTGTTTATGATGAGATTTCCTAATGCTGTAGTGTTGCCGATCGCACTGTGCTGCTATTAATAGATATCCCCGGATTATTAAATGTCCAGTTTCCGCCAGTACCATTGAGAGTAATATTTCCTGCGACAGTCGATTCCACTATGCTGGTGTTATCAATAGATATCCCTGTATTATTAAATGTCCCGTTCCCGCCAGTACCGTTGAGAGTAATATTCCCTGCCCCGGTCCATCGCACTATGCTAGTACCATTAATATTAATTCCGGTGTTGTCGCTTCCAGTTCCGCTACCAGTTCCTGTCAGGCTAATATTTCCATTGAGCGATCGAACTGTGCTGGTATTATCGACAAATATCCCTATATTGCTACTTGTGCCATTCACACCAGTTCCAGTCATAGTAATACTACCTGTTCCCGTGGATTCCACCACAGCATTGGAGAACAAATAAATCCCTTCTCCAGTCCCGTTACCGCTACCAGTCAAAATGATATCGCCATCCACTGAACTTATCCTAGGGCCACGTAAAAGTATTCCCGAACTATTAAGACTGCTACCGCGAGTTCCATTGAGAGTAATACTCCCGATCCCAGTAGTTTGCAATGTGCTAGCAGCATCCACGGAAATACCAATATTGGTTGTGATATTTCCTGCAACACCATTCAGGTTAATGTTCCCACCTCCGGCATTAATTGTACTTCCCTGGATCTCAATTCCATTCCCCAAAACAGCATTCCCCCGACCATTCCCCAGGAAAATTCCCCGTTTGTATTAATCGTAGAGTTCAGGATATTTAGAACACCACCATTGTTATCAATATCAGCATTTAGAGTAAAATTGCCTCCCTGATTTGTGATATTATTAATATTAATATTATTAGCATTCAGAGTCAAGGAATTACTATTAGCCCAAGAAACCGGAGCGCTGACTGTAATATCGCCTTGACCCAGAAAAGCAGACGCAGTAGAAATAGTCACATTTCCAAAATCTAGCTGTGTTTGTAGCGTCGTATTCTTAATCGTAGAAGTAGCCGCAAAGGGAGTAAATACTCCCCCTAATGTACCGCCACCTGCATTCGCACCTGTGCTAATAGTGATATCAGTAGGATCTAACAATAAGGTGCCAGCAATCCCAAAGGGCGATCGCAAATCAACTAATCCTTGAAAATCCAGCGATTGCTTTCCCGACACTTCCACAAAGCCGCCATTACCCGACACCAAGCCACCTCTCGCCGTGATATTCCCATTAAAGCGAGTAGTTTCATCAGCCCAAACTATGACTCGCCCGCCATTCCCATTACCCACAGCACCAGCATTAATCATCGAATCAGCGCTCACAAAAGTCCGCGCCGCATTGGGCACAATCCCCAAACCCTGATAATCTCCCCCAATCAGTACAGTACCGCCACCGTTGATACTATAAGCATTGATATTGTCAGTAATAATACTTACTTTTTCGCCTAATATATTTACAGTACCGCCAGTATTACCAGAGACATTGAGATTACCAGAGGCGATCGCATTTCCCGCAATTACCGGCACAGCAATATTCCCCGTCAACACCACTTCACCCTGTGGATTTACCGTCAAACCCGTTGCTTGTGCTACGCCTTTTCCTGTTAGCAATTCCGGCAAAGATAACACAGGCTGCGTCAAATTATGCGGCAAGGAACCTTGGTTAGCTGTCGGCTGAACCTCCAAACTCAGCAAATTCCCAGCTTGAGAGATCCGCACCAAATTTTGACCTGGTACTGCCATCATGGTAATATTGCCACTAGGCGCATTTAACTGGCCAATATTAACAACATTACCGCCAATCAAACTCAAACTTTGACCATAACCAACCGTCAAATTCCCTGCATTAACAATGCTTCCAGGCTGCAAATTAGTAAAAGTAAAACTATTTGGATTTCCAATTAAACTGGCCCAATTGTTATTGCCGATCGCACTCAACCACTGATTACCACCAAAACCAATCCCTGTCGCCGTAGTAGCACTAAAAGAACCAGGCACATTCAGCGTCGCATTCTGACCAAAAATTATGCCCGACGGATTCATTAAAAATAAATTAGAATTGCCACCAGTAACTTGAATCCATCCATTGATTAACGAAGGATTACCACCATTAATCCGTCCCAGAATATTTTGAATATTAGGATTAGTCAAAAAATTAGCAATTTGACCTTCCCTGAGATTGAACTGAGTAAAACTATGAAAAAGATTAGCCTTGTCTCCGCTGAAAGAACCCCCAGAAATGTCGTAGCGATTACCGTTGGGAGTAACGAGAGTATTCGTACCATCCGGTGCTGGGCTGATGGGTTGCGCCTTGGCGGGGGAAGTCGCGACACTCAACCAGCTAACTATGAATAGCCATTTAATCCAAGACAGTTTATAATCTACTATTCATTTTTTCGCTGCTTTTTATATTAAAACATAACTCTAATCTTGTCAAGTGTCAATAGGTATAAATTTAATTAAATTTTCCAATCCCAAAAATAAGTAAGCCTACCTAAAAAAAATAGAATACCCAGATACCCGCAGCACTTTAAGTGCTGGGGGTATCTCACAAAAATTGCAGTTTTCCGATCGCTCAAGCACGCCATTTGTCCAGGGAATAACAGACAAATTAATCCCGCAAACTAGAGTGAGGCTAAGATATTCCCGGTACAATTCCTAAAAACAGTTGTGAACAACGGAGCTCAGGCATTGAGAGATGAGGTTAAAATAGCGCAGGTGAGTTATAAAACATCTCCAACCCATCCTCGGATTCACTAAATGCTGAGCCACAACTCGCCAGCCATATTTTTTGGCGATATACAAAACATTGACAGAACTCGACTGTCGCAAACTTTATATTTTTCAGATGATCTTTACCAAAAATTCATAAAGCATCAGTAACATCTTGTATGTATGATTGATGAAAGCTAATACTTGTAAGTATTGCAGTCAACTTGAGACTGCTGCCAACAGCAATAAATGTAGTATTTGAGAAATAAGACGGGCTGAAAATCTTGCTGGTACTGATGGAAAGTGTGGCAGTCTGGCATCAGTGAAAACTCGGAGAGTAATGGCAAGTCATTGACTCAAAGACACACATACCCAAGGACACACATAGCTGATACCGATTTGTCGAGCTACTTTTCACGCCAAGGCGATCGTCCCGTTGATGAGAGCAGGATAGCGATCGCCCCCCTCTAGTCCAGCTTGCTGCCAGCATTCGCAGTCTCAACACCCAACTATAAATACAGGAGGATCCAGGGTTATGAATACATCTACCTTCGTCAAAAAAACATCGTTCACAGTCGCCAGCTTAGTAACCACAATTTTGCTAGGCATCAGCGCACCCGCTCAAGCTTTTATGTTTGGGACAAGTGGCATCCAGTTCGATCAAGATACAACCGTAAACTTTACATTCGATCAATCTCACGGAGCATACCAGTCCAGCTTGTGGGTAGCCCAAGGCCAGTCGGAAAACACTGGCTACAGCAACATAGCCAGCCTATTTTACGAGGTCAAACCCTCAGATAACGGCTCGGAAAATGACTCGAAGGGAACCTTTGGCAACGCAGTCACCTCCAACAATGGCTCGATGGACCAAACTTTCAGATTTTTGAAGGATCAAGTTTACGCCCTCCTGCTGTGGAGCGACAGTGGCACCGGCAGACAATTCGAGCAGTATGCCTCCTCAAGTACCTTCATGAACAGCCCCGAATGGTGGGCCGCCACCAGCCAATTCCGCAGAAGTGAGTGTTTGGTGGCTGGTTGTCAGCAAGCCGTGTTTGGCGACTTTAGCCTCAACTACAACTCCACGGCTCCATTTAGCGCCGTCAACGGCGGTAGGAGCCTAGAGCAATTTTCATCGGTGACGATGGCCCAACTGCTTCAGGGCATAAAAATCTCCTTCGACGATGGCGGAAATGGAAATGATGTTGACTTTCAAGACTTTAGCGTCACGGCTCAGGCGGTTCCCGAACCAATCTCAGTCTTGGGTACTATCCTGGGGATCGGGGCTTTGGGCGCGGCGCGATCGCAAAAAAAGCGACATCAGCAACAGCCAAAATAACAAATCAGCAGCCCATACAAATCTAAATAGTGAGTCTGTTCAGTGGTACTCTGAGAAATAGCATTTCTAAATGTTAAGAGTTTTTCCAATATCGGAAAAATAGCATCCTAACAAAGGCACTATTCATGGTATCCACCGCAGTACAAACCCACGTAGGCTACATCACCCAAATCATTGGGCCAGTTGTAGACGTAAAATTCCCAGGCGGCAAACTGCCCCAAATCTATAACGCTCTCACCATTTCCGGCAAAAACGAAGCAGGTCAAGACGTTTCCGTCACCTGCGAAGTTCAGCAACTGCTCGGAGACAGTCAGGTGCGTGCGGTTTCCATGAGTACCACCGACGGTTTGGTGCGTGGTATGGAAGTCGTAGATACCGGGAAATCGATTCAAGTTCCCGTCGGCATCCCGACTCTCGGCCGGATTTTTAATGTCATCGGCGAACCCGTAGACAACCTCGGCCCAGTCAATACTTCCGAAAGTATGCCCATCCACCGCAGCGCTCCGGCTTTCACCGAATTGGAAACCAAGCCTTCGGTGTTTGAAACTGGAATCAAGGTGATCGACCTCCTGGCCCCCTACCGTCGCGGAGGCAAAATCGGTTTGTTTGGTGGCGCTGGCGTTGGCAAAACCGTCATTATGATGGAACTCGTGAACAACATCGCCAAAGCTCACGGCGGCGTGTCCGTGTTTGGTGGCGTGGGCGAGCGCACCCGCGAAGGTAATGACCTCTACAAAGAAATGATCGAGTCCGGGGTTATTAACGAAGAAGACCGCAGCAAGTCAAAAATTGCTCTGGTTTACGGTCAAATGAACGAGCCACCTGGTGCTCGGATGCGCGTGGGCCTGTCGGCTCTGGCGATGGCCGAATACTTCCGCGATGTCAGCAAGCAGGACGTTCTCCTATTTATTGACAATATCTTCCGGTTCGTGCAAGCAGGTTCTGAGGTATCGGCTCTCTTGGGTCGGATGCCTTCGGCTGTGGGATATCAGCCGACTCTTGGTACGGATATGGGCGACTTGCAAGAGCGGATTACTTCGACTACCGAAGGTTCCATTACTTCGGTTCAGGCTGTCTACGTGCCTGCGGATGACTTGACTGACCCCGCGCCGGCTACGACTTTTGCTCACTTGGACGCTACAACTGTACTCTCTCGCGGCTTGGCTGCGAAGGGGATTTATCCTGCGGTTGACCCGCTGGATTCTACGTCTACGATGTTGCAAGTTAGCGTGGTGGGCGCCGAACACTACGGTGTTGCTCGTCAAGTGCAGTCTACTCTACAACGCTACAAGGAATTGCAAGACATTATTGCAATTTTGGGCTTGGATGAGCTGTCGGAAGATGACCGCTTAACTGTGTCTCGCGCTCGCAAAATTGAACGGTTCTTATCGCAGCCGTTCTTTGTGGCTGAAGTGTTTACTGGTTCCCCTGGTAAGTATGTCAAGCTGGCAGATACGATTAAGGGCTTCCAGATGATTCTTGCTGGTGAACTTGATGATTTACCCGAACAAGCGTTCTATTTGGTGGGCGACATTAGCGAGGCGATCGCCAAAGCTGAAAAAATGAAGGCTGACGCCAAGTAATTTTAGTAATTAGTCATTGGTTATTGGTTATTGGTTATTGGTTATTGGTTATTGGTTATTGGTTATTGGTTATTAGTCAGTGGTTATTGGTTATTAGTAACAATCAACAACTAACGACTACAAACCAACAACCAATAAGTAACAAATAACAATTAACCAATAACAACTGACTAATGACTAATGACTACTGACTAATGACTACTGACTTAGTAATTAGTCATTGGTTATTGGTTATTGGTTATTGGTTATTGGTTATTGGTTATTGGTTATTGGTTATTAGTCATTGGTTATTGGTTATTAGTAACAATCAACAACTAACGACTACAAATCAACAACCAATAAGTAACAAATAACAATTAACCAATAACAACTGACTAATGACTAATGACTAATGACTACTGACTACTGACTTAGTAATTAGTCATTGGTTATTGGTTATTGGTTATTTGTTATTGGTTATTGGTTATTAGTCATTGGTTATTAGTAACAATCAANNCAATAAGTAACAAATAACAATTCACCAATAACAACTGACTAATGACTAATGACTAATGACTAATGACTAATGACTACTGACTACTGACTAAGGACAATTTATGACATTATCTGTGCGCGTAGTTGCCCCAGACAAAACTGTTTGGGATTCTAATGCTGAAGAAGTAATTCTGCCGAGCACTACAGGCCAATTGGGTATCTTGACCGGTCACGCTCCGATGTTGACGGCTTTGGATACGGGAGTGATGCGCGTCCGTCCTGGTAAGGAATGGGTGTCTATTGCTCTGATGGGCGGCTTTGCAGAAATCGAAGCAAACCAAGTTACTATTCTTGTTAATGGCGCCGAAAAAGGCGAAACAATTGACAAAGAAGCTGCTCGCACTGCCTACACCGAAGCTGAAGCTCGTTTGGAAAAGGCCGCTAGCGGTACTCTCCAAGAGCAAATTCAAGCTAAGCAAGCAATCAAACGCGCGAGAGCTCGTTTCCAAGCAGCCGGCGGCACACTCTAGCGCTAAGCCTAGGGACGGGAGTGGGACACAACAATGTTGTATCCCTACAGATCCAATGTAGTGACACAACATTGTTGTATCCCTACAGATCCAATGTAGGGACACAACAATGTTGTGTCCCTACTGTTTTGTTAAACCCCAACTTCCAACAATAAAGACTGCATTGTTTCCCAAGATAGCCCTTGCTCAATATAGCGAGGGCTATCTGGATTGTAGGGGCTGTTTACTCGATCGATACTGACAATCTTTGCTCCCACAGGTAAAACAGGAACGTCAGGATCGAAAGCAGTCGATCGCACCAAAGAGCTAGAAAAGCCTTTAAAAATTGCAATTTCGTCAGGTTCGCCCTCAATTTCGGCCTTCACGATTAAAACTTCCTGGGGGCGTTTGATCGTGTATTGTTCCAAGCGCCCAGCAATAGAGTCAGCCATCATAGATATCACTTTACTAAAAATAGTTTACAATACTTAAGAGTGGTGCAGCTTTGATTTGAACATAAACTGATGATTTCAAGCTAAATTACTACTATGTCAACTCCCTCTCTCAAACATTTAGCAGCCAAAATTTCTGGAAAACTTACCCTGCGGACTGTTCTGATAGTTCCCTTCGTCCTGCAAGTATTTGCCGCCGTGGGAATTGTGGGATATTTATCATTTAAGAACAGTCAAAGAGCCGTTAATGACCTTGCCGGTCAGTTGATGAGTGAAGTCAGCAATCGCATCGAACAGAACCTCCGCTCTTATTTAGACACTCCGCACCAGAGCAATCAAAGCAAGCTGGATTCTGTGAATCTGGGTTTTGTGAACATGAAAGACTTGTCAGCTTGGGAAAAATATCTGTGGCGACAAGTGCAATTATATCCCTCGATCAATTTTACCTCAATTGGCAATAAGGATGGAGAATATCGCACCGGAGAAAAGACATCAGATGGCAATTTATTGATCAACGCATCCGGCCCGTCAACTGGCTTCGATTTCTATTCTTACAATACTAATGATACAGGCGATCGCACTACAGTAGCGGCACAGGTCAAAAACTTTGACATCCGCGAACACCCTTCTTACACCTATGCCGCCCTCGAAGGAAAACCAACTTGGAGCTCAGTTTATATCTCATTCCTCGAACCCACATTAATAATCAGCGCTCTCCAACCCGTTTACGACACCCAAAAACAGCTAGAAGGAGTGTTAGTTTCTGCCCTGCGTCTCGATCATCTAGGTCAATTTTTAAATAGCCTCAAAATTGGCCAATCGGGACAGACATTTATTGTTGAAAGGAATGGCACACTATTAGCAACTTCCTCGCCTGAACAACCTTTTCGTACCCAAAACAATCAAAAAGAACTGTTTAAAATTACAGAGAGCAGCGATGCAGTAACTCAAGCAACAGCTAAATATTTAATAACTCAATTTCAAGACTTGCACAACATTAAAAAATCTGAGCAAATCAATTTTGAAATCAACGGTAAACAGCAATATTTAAAAGTTCTGCCATTTAAAGACGGCAAAGGTTTAGACTGGTTGATTGTCGTCGTCGTTCCCGAAGCCGACTTTATGGAACAAATTGATGCCAATACCCGCACTACAGTGCTGCTGTGTATAGCTGCTTTGGGAATGGCAACAGTTGTGGGCATCTTCACTTCCCGCTGGATTATCAAACCTATTCTCGAACTGAAAGACGCAGCAACGGCTTTGTCTGAAGGACAATTTGACCGAACTGTAAAACTCAATAGAACCGACGAATTAGGCATACTTGCCAAAGCTTTTAACAGCATGGCGGCACAACTGCAAGCATCTTTTACCGCCTTAGAAACTAAAAATAGCGAATTGCAGCGGCTGGACAAACTCAAAGACGAATTCTTAGCAAATACCTCCCACGAACTCCGCACTCCCCTCAACGGAATTATTGGTATTGCAGAATCTTTAATAGACGGCGCTACCGGACAACTGCCAGAACAAACTAATATGAACTTAGCTTTGATTTCATCGTCTGGCAAAAGACTGTCGTCTTTAATTAACGACATTCTTGATTTTTCCCAACTCAAACATAAAACTCTAGAACTGCAAATTAAACCAGTCGGAATCCGGGAAATTGTCTACATAATTCTGACTTTATCTCAGCCATTAGTAGGCAAAAAAAACTTGCAGTTGCTCAATTCAATTAGTCCAGAATTGCCGCCAGTAGCAGCCGATGAAAATCGTTTGGAACAAATACTGTACAATTTAATCGGTAATGCGATTAAATTTACCGAAAGCGGTACTGTTGAAATTTCAGCAGAATTGTTAATGGACAACGAAAAATCATCAATGCCTAGTTCCCAATTAGCCATTACTGTATCAGACACCGGCATTGGTATCGCCACAGAAAAATTAGAGCGAATTTTTGAATCCTTTGAACAAGCTGACGGTTCCACTGCTAGGGAATTCGGCGGCACGGGTTTAGGTTTGGCGGTGGCTAAGCAATTAGTTGAATTGCACGGAGGTCAAATTCGGGTATCTTCAACTGTAGGAGTTGGTTCTCAATTTACCTTTACTTTGCCAGTCTCTGAAAGTCAACCAGAAGTTAACGGGAAGTATCCACTTGTAGCTGAGGGCGATCGCAATTTAATCAGTCATCAAGTTACAGCCAAATTACCTATTATACATTCTCAGTCACCAGCCAATCAAGAACTACTGGAAACTGACAAAATTAAAATCTTGATCGTCGATGATGAACCCATTAATATTCAGGTGTTAGTTAACAGTCTTTCGAGCGAAAATTACGTCATAACTCAAGCAAGCAATGGCTTGGAAGCGTTAACTTTGATTGAAGAGGGATTTAAGCCAGATTTGATTTTACTTGATGTAATGATGCCGAAGATTACTGGTTATGAAGTGTGTCGAGAAGTTCGCAAAAAATACTCGCCTTTAGAATTACCGATTTTGATGCTGACTGCCAAAAATCAAACCTCGGATTTGGTAGAAGCTTTTAACTTAGAAGCAAATGATTATGTAACTAAACCTTTTGTCAAAAAGGAATTGTTGGCAAGAATTAATACGCAAATTCGTCTGGCCAAAATGAATGCAGCCTACGGCAGATTTGTCCCGCATGATTTTTTAAGTTTACTTGAAAAGCCTAGTATTATTGAAGTAAAATTAGGCGAACATCAAGAAAAAAACATGACGGTATTGTTTGCTGATATTCGCTCCTTTACGGCACTTTCAGAAAAAATGACACCGCCAGAAAATTTTGCTTTTATTAATAATTATTTGGGGAGAGTGAGTCCTGTAATTAGAAAAAACAACGGTTTTATTGACAAATACATTGGGGATGCAGTAATGGCACTGTTTCCTACTTGTCCTGATGATGGCGTTCGAGCAGCAATTGATATGCAGAAAGAAGTGAATCTTTACAACCAACAGCGACAAGAAAATGGCTTGGCTCCTATTGCGATCGGCATTGGTTTGCACGCGGGTAATTTAATGTTGGGTACAATTGGCGAGCGAGAACGGATGGAAAGTACAGTGATTGCTGATGCTGTGAATCTCGCCTCTCGTTTGGAAGGGTTGACTAAGGTTTATGGTTCGGGAATTCTAGTTAGTGATGCCATTATGGCTCGTCTGGACGATCGCGAAAAGTATAAGTACAGATTTGTCGATCGAGTGACAGTGAAAGGAAAAACAAATGTTGTGTCGGTATTTGAAATTTACGATACAGAAACAGAGGAGAGCATTCAGCTCAAACAGCAAACTGCGGAGGTTTTTCAAGTAGGTCTAGATTTTTACTACCAGCAAAAATTTGTTGCTGCACAAAAAGTTTTTCAGAATATTTTACACATTAATCCTGAAGATAAGGTAGCAATGCTGTATTTCAAACGCTCTCGCAAGTATCGAATGTATGGAGCACCGGATGGCTGGTCGGGGGTGGAAATTTCGAAGGAGAAATAGGGCGCACAGTGTACGCCCTACTCTGTTTAAAATAAGGTTGTACAAACTTTAAAATACGGTTGTACAAACCCCGAATTGCTTCCAAGTTTGAGGGCCGACAATGCCGTCAGCTTGGATGCGTTTACTCGTTTGAAACTTGATCGCTGCTTGTTCGGTTTTCGGGCCGAATGCTCCATCGGTAGCTAGGGAATACCCGTTGGCATTCAAGAGTCTCTGGAGGTAGCGCACGTCCTCATTTTGGGTAACGTCGTCATTACGTTTCAGTAGGGGAAAATAACGGCAGGAAGGTAATTCAGTGCGAGTTACAGTTGTGGTTTGCATGATTTTATTTTCGATGAGTTGTTTGCAAGTTGTTGGAAGTACAGCAGTGGGGAAAAGATATTAACTTTGATTTAACCCCCGAAGGTACAAGCTCCCAATCCCTCCCAAGTTTGAGGGCCGACAATACCATCAATAGCGATGCGTTTACTCCTTTGAAAATTGATAACTGCTTGTTCGGTTTTGCCACCGAATATTCCATCAATAGTTACCGGATATCCCTTCTGAGTCAATTTTTGTTGGAGATATCGAACATCCTGATTGGGAGCGGCCTGATCGTTGCGTCTTAGTGTCGGTAATGAAGAGCACAAAGGTAATTGAGTATGGGTGGCATTTGTAGTTTCCATGGTTTGATTCTCGATTATTTNNACAGTCGCTTTTTATAGTGACACTTATTTGGGGTAGCTCAGATGAGTGACACTCGAAGGTAGAAGGTATAGCCACAGGAAGAAGGAACCACGAAGCAGGCTTTAGTTATCTAGGAACTCAGGAAGAAGTCGATGCGATCGGGCAATTCCCCGCGCGAGACTAATATAGCAGGAGTCGGGAGTCGAGAGTCGGGAGTCGGGAGTCGGGAGTCGGGAGTAGCTTAAATATTAAGGGTTTCAGCAATCATTGATATCCTAACTGCCCTGGAAACGGCTATAAATAAAGAGAGTATTTAGACCAGATTTAGTATTACCTATCTACCGGTTTTCTGAATAAAAATTATGTATTTTAAACCAGAATCTTAACTCAGAAAGCCGGTTTATTCATGGCTTTTGCGTCAGTCCTATAGCAGAAGGAAGAAGGCCCTTCGGCTGAGGCTCAGGGTAAAAAGAAGGAAGAAGCAATTCCGGGCAATGGTTTCAGCGATTACGAAGGTCCTAATCGGCTTGGCGGTTGCTATAATCAATTTACTGTCCGGTAGCCGATCGCCCTTGTTTTCCCAGTCTAATTAGCACAAAATAGGATAAGTAAGCTACATAAATCAGTAAACCTAATAGACCTAAAAAGCCTAAAAATTGAGGGTTGGTGGTAGGGTGAAACATCTGTTTGTAGAACCACGGTGGGTCAAGCCAAACGCGACAAAATGGTTCGTCAATGACCTGATTTTGAGATTTGAAGGCACAAGTTAAAAATGGAATTTGAGCGATCGCACCCAAACCGCTGTAAACAGTAAT
>DPLL01000271.1 GCA_003542015.1 Microcoleaceae cyanobacterium UBA9251
AAACACGCCCTAGCCCCCCTTAATAAGGGGGGAACCGGAAAATCCCCCTTATTAAGAGGGTTGGGGGGATCGAACTCTTGTACCTCAGCAGACAGAGAAATGCTATACAAACTTTTTTTACCACCTTAAATTTCAAGCATCGAAAATATCCAATTGTTCGCCCTCAGACTCTTGTTTCCCATCTTTTTTAATTCCTTTCCGCAGCCCGATCGCAATTTTACTATGTTTCTCAATCTGCTTCATCACCTGTCTCGCCCTTTCAATCACCGAGGGCGGCAAACCCGCCAATCTCCCCGCTTCAATTCCGTAAGACTTATCAGCACCTCCAGGCTGAACTTGGTGCAAAAATACAATTTGATCCGGCAATTCTTTCACAGTCACCTGATAATTTGCCACATTATTCAAGATAGAAGCTAACTCATTCAATTCGTGATAATGTGTAGCAAAAATTGTCCGCGCCCGAATCTCGCTTGCTAAGTATTCTGCTACAGACCAAGCAATCGAAAGTCCGTCAAACGTCGCCGTTCCCCTGCCAATTTCATCTAACAAAACCAAGGATTTTGGCGTCGCGTGATTGAGAATATTTGCCGTTTCATTCATTTCTACCATAAAAGTAGACTGACCAGTTGCCAAATCGTCTACTGCGCCGACACGGGTAAAAATGCGATCGCAAATTCCCAAAGTAGCAGCTTTCGCCGGCACAAAACTCCCCATCTGCGCCATCAACTGAATCAAACCAACCTGCCGCAAATAACAACTTTTGCCACTAGCATTCGGCCCAGTTAAAATAATTAAATCCGGTCGATTTAGCGATGCTTCCCGACCCAAAAAAGCAGAATTCGGCACAAAAAATCCCGGAGGTAAAGACTTTTCCACCACCGGATGACACCCTTCAATAATTTTAATTTCCCGACTTTCAACCATATTCGGACGACAGTAATTCTGATAAACAGCTACTTCGGCCAAACCGCACAAAACGTCGGCCGCCGCCACTGCGCGGGAAACATTGCGAATAATTTCGGCCTGTTCTCCTACCTCGGCGCGCACTTGAGAAAAAATATCATATTCCAGTTGATTTAAATCTTCCCGCGCTGTCAGAATTCGCACTTCCCTTTCTTTTAATTCTTCTGTGCTATAGCGTTCTTCATTGGTGAGAGTTTGCTTGCGGGTGTAGTCATTTGGTACTTGGTCTACTTTCGATTTGGTAATGCTGATATAATAGCCGAAAGCTTTATTATAACCTACTTTTAAATTAGAAATTCCGGTGCGTTTTCTTTCATTTGCTTCTAAATGAGCAATCCACTCCTGGTCTGCTGATGCAGTTTGCCGCATTTCATCTAGTAGGGAATTAACGCCAGAACGAATTAACCCTCCTTCTTTTAAATGAATCGGCGGTTCGTCAACTAAATGAGCGTGAATTTTAGTTGCTAATTCTTCTAAAATTGGCGGTACATTTTGCAGTGCTTTCAAATAGGGCGATCGACCTTGGGCTGCGATCGCAGCTAATTCCGGCAATTTTGCCAAAGAATCAGCTAAAGCGACCAAATCCCGCGCGCTAGCCGTCCCAGAACCGGCGCGGCCTGTCAGTCTTTCGATGTCGTAAATTTGGCGTAATAACTGCTGCAAATCTTGGCGCAGGGGGTTGTTTTCTACTAATTCTTGAATCGTGTCGTGTCTGGCGCAAATGCCTTTAATGTTGAGCAAAGGTTGCTGCACCCAGCGGCGCAAAGCGCGGCCTCCCATTGCAGTGTTAGTTTTGTCGATCGCCCACAGCAAAGAACCGTGAAAAACCCCATCTCTCACAGTTTGAGTAATTTCGAGATTGCGACGAGTTTGGTAGTCTAGTGTGAGAAAATCGGTGAGAGTGTAAGTGTGCAATCTTTGCAAAGGTACTGCATTTCCTTTTTGAGTTTCTTCGAGATATTGCAGCAAACCGCCGGCGGCGCGAACGCTGAGGGGAAGGTGTCCGCATCCCATACCTTCGAGCGATCGCATTTTGAATTTTTGCAGGATTCTCTGTTTTGCTTCTGCCAAAGTAAACGGAATTTGCGATCGCAAAGAATAGCAAAACGAACTCGGCAAACAATCGGGCAAATGCTCGGATTTCTCTCCGGGCCTCAACATACTCACCAAATCCGGCGCATTAGTTGGAACCAGCACTTCTGAAGGCTGCAAGCGCAGCAATTCTAGGGTTAATTGTTCTAAACTATCTGCTTGGGTAGTGACAAATTCGCCAGTAGAAATATCTGTATAAGCCAATCCCCAATGGGTTCCAGCTATCACAATTGCTGCTAAAAAATTATTTTGCCTGGGTTTGAGCATTCCGTCATCAGTCAAAGTTCCAGGAGTCAGAATGCGGGTAATTTCTCGCTTGACTTGACGGCCTTCTCTAGCCGCGATTCCGGCATCTTCTACTTGGTCGCAAACTACCACAGCATAGCCTTTTTCTACTAACATTGAAGTGTAGCGATCTAGGGCGTGGTGTGGCACTCCCGTCATCGGCACTCGTCCTATTTCCTTGCCACTTTCCTTGCTAGTACAAACAAGTTCTAATTCCCGCGAAATGGTGACTGCATCTTGGAAAAAGCACTCAAAAAAATCGCCGACTCGAAATAATAAAAGGGCATGAGGATATTGTTCTTTTACTTCCACATACCGCTGCATCATTGGTGTCAGCTTGGTGAATTCTAGTAGGCGATGGTCGGCATTGCGAATGTTGGCTTGATGGGGGTCTGTTGGGGTAGATGCAGTGTAAGGCATAAAAGGCGATCGATAAACTTTAATCTTTAATAATTTTACCGCACGCTCGGTATTTAGGCATAACTTGCGAGCCAAAACCCGCCCAGCCTCGGATATCGATCAACCCGCCCTGACTTGAGCAGTTTTTGGCTGCAACTTACCCAGTGTGAGTTAATGAGCTAGCCCTAGTGAGAAAATGTGCGGTGTTTTTATTAATTGTGAGCTCAAGCTGCGGGTTGAGTCAACTGGCGATCGGGAAAAACCACCCTAGATTGGTGATTTTTTATTTATTAGAAAAGAAAGTAATTGCTAAGACGATAGGAACTTGGAAATTGATTCAAGGGAAACCCCTAACCTACAATTAATACCAAATCCCGTTAATTTCCCTTTGAGATTTGAGATTTGAGAGGCGACTCAATATATAAAGATAGGCTTGAAGATTTTAGGTTTTAGCAGAGGTTCCACAGTTGAAACTAGGGACCGATCCCAAAAAAAATCTAAAATCTGCCATCAAAAATCTCAAATTGTTCGTCCACCTCATCGCTTTAACCATTATAATTGATTTATCACAAAGGAGCGTCTAATTTGAAGAATCAAAATTTCCAGAGCATATCATCAGCAATCGCTGGGATTCTATTGGTAGGTGCGCTGCTCCTCGGCTTCAATTCTTTTGTTGTCATCAATCCAGGTGAAGCAGGAGTTGTCAGCATTTTAGGGAAAGCCACGGATGGAGCATTGCTAGAAGGATTTCACCTCAGACCCCCGCTGATATCCAAGGTAGATGTGTACGATGTAACGGTGCAAAAATTTGAAGTGCCCGCCCAGAGTGCTACTAAAGACCTTCAGGATCTAAATGCTAGTTTTGCGATCAATTTTCGCCTCGATCCGGCGCGGGTAGTTGATGTGAGAAGAACTCAAGGAACCTTGGAGAATATAGTCTCAAAAATTATTGCTCCCCAGACGCAAGAGGCATTTAAAACAGCGGCTGCACTGAGAACTGCCGAACAATCTATTACTCAAAGAAGTGAACTCAAACGAGACTTTGATGCTGCTCTTAAGGAAAGGTTGGCAAAGTATGATGTGATTGTGCTTGATACTAGCGTTGTCAATATTCGATTCTCCGAAGATTTTGCGAAAGCGGTTGAGGAGAAACAGGTAGCGGAACAGCGGGCGCAAAGGGCTGTTTATGTAGCTCAGGAAGCGGAACAACAGGCTCAGGCTGACATTAACCGCGCCCAAGGTAGGGCGGAAGCTCAAAGGCTTTTGGCTGAAACTTTAAAGGCTCAGGGCGGCGATTTAGTGCTGCAAAAAGAGACAATAGAAGCTTGGAGAAGTGGTGGAGCTCAGATGCCAAAGGTGTTGGTTATGGGCAGTGGTTCTAGTCGGGTTCCTTTCATTTTTAATATGAGCGACTTTCAGGAAGAAGCCGATCGCAAAAAAGTTAGCAGCAATTGAGAGTTACCATAGTATGCTACACTTCCTTTAGCCCAAATCTAGCGATCGGGTTAAATCTGTCGCTATAAAAGCGAAGTCCGCAATTCACACGCAGACGGCACACTCACTTTAGAAAGCAAGGACAAATCATGACCCGCGCGATTATGGAAACGAACAAAGGCACAATCAATTTGGAATTGTTTGATGCAGATGCGCCTAACACAGTGAAGAATTTTGTTGACTTGGCAGAAAAAGGTTTTTACGACGGACTTTCCTTTCATCGAGTAATTCCTAACTTTATGATTCAAGGCGGCTGTCCAAAAGGCAATGGCACAGGTGGCCCTGGTTACAAAATTAACTGCGAAATCAACTCGAACAAACANNAGGACGAAGAGTCCTTATTACAAACTTAATCGGTTAAGCTAAATTATTAATTCATCACTGTAAGTTAAGTGTTAGCTGTTTTGGTGAATTTTTAGTTGAATTAAATTCTGACATTTGCTCCTCTTTATTCTCATCACAAGTAATCTCTAATCTATTTAATCCTATTTCTACATATTTTTCTTGTAATTCTATTCCGATTGACTTTCTATTAAGCTGTTTAGCAACAAATGATGTGGTAAAAGTTCCCGAAAATACGTCTAATACCACGTCTCCCTCATTACTACTTGCTTTGATAATTCGTTCTAACAAAGATGTTGGTTTTTGGGTAGGATGATCTTCATATTGGGGCATACGATATCTGACTCTCGGAAACTCCCATACATTACCTGGCACTTTTTCAGAATTATATACTGATGGTGTAGACTTGCGGTAATCAATTATTTTTCTGACAGAGCCGGTTTTGGCCTCTACCAGAATATCTGAGGAATTAAATGTATAATTTCGTTTGTCTTTGACACAATATAAAATTGGTTCGTACAGAGAACCGTAATATTTTTTTGCTTGGACTCCCGAACTGTCATAATACCACACTATACGAGAAAGAATTGTTAAACGATCGCGCAAATATATATCAAAGTAAGGCATACATTGAGTTGAGGCCATCAGATACAAGCTGCCGTTAGGTTTGAGCTTATTAATACATAAATTCAACCAAGTATAACTCCATTCTAAATAATCGCTTTCAAATTCCCACTTGTCTTTAAAACCATTGAAATCTTTGCCAATATTATAGGGAGGGTCGGCAAAAATCAAATCAATTGAGTTGTCTTTAATTTCACTAGAAAGCACTTCTAACACATCTCCCAAAATCAGTTTATGTCCGTCTAATTCAAAGATTTTCATTTTGCCTAACCTGTTTTAATCAATACGCGCTCTTGTCAGTTATAGTTGGATATTTACGCATAAATACCAAAGAAACCGGGTTTTTTACTCCTAGTTAAAGGCGCAGTATTTTAATTAGGAATTACGCACTCTAGACGTTGTTGCAAAGCTTTGAGATTCTTCGCTTCTCTCAGAATGACAGAATTACATTGAAATGCGTAAGTCCTGTTAATAAAAAAAACCGGTTTCTGCGTCCAGGACTTTACTAGAAATATTCAATACAATTCATACTTGAGCAAAGTACAAGGAATCGAGCCATTTAAAACAGGAATTCGCTTTGATGTTCTCAGTCCAACTTGTTTACCCAACTCCTTATTTCCAGTCAAAATAAACGCATTCCAACCTTTAAAACGCTGCTTGAAAATATCGCCCAACATTTTATAAAGTTCTCCCAATTCGCTAGCATCCCCCAGCCTTTCTCCGTAGGGAGGATTGCAAATCAGAACGCCGCTGTCTGCGGGTGGTTCCAACTCCGATAACTCGGTTTGAGCAAACTGGATCTTACCTGAAAGACCGGCTTGTTGTGCATTCGAGCGAGCTTGGGTTAACATATCGGAATCTCGATCGCACCCTGCAACCACTTGCTTAAGTTGTGGTAATTCGCTATTCTCGGCTTCAGCCCACAATTTATCCCATAAAGGTTCGTCAAAATCTCGCCAACTCATAAATCCAAACTTGTCTCGAAACAATCCAGGCGCAATATTCAAACCCTTTAAACTAGCTTCTAAAGGTAAAGTTCCCGAACCACACATGGGGTCTAAAAAAGGTAAATCTGGTGTCCATTCTGCCATGTCTAACAAAGCAGCGGCTAGGGTTTCTTTTAAGGGAGCCATCCCTACCGCCGGCCGATATCCCCGCCGGTGCAAACTGCCGCCAGAACTGTCTAAACTTAAAATACCTCTATCTCGATGAATGTGAATGTTAATTAGCAAATCTGGATTTTCGACATCCACACTCGAACGCTTGTTAAATTGATTTCGCTGTTGGTCGGCGATCGCATTTTTTACCTGCAAAGCTGTATAATGAGTGTGGTTCAAGTTTTCGTTGCCACCGGTACAGTTTACGGCTAAAGTATTGTCAGGATCGAGGTATTCGTCCCAAGGGATTTTTTGCACTTCGCGGTACAGCATATCTGAGTTGTAGCACCGGAATTCGGCGATGGGTACTAGCACTCGAAAAATTGTTCGAGACCACAGATTTACGCGGTATAATAAAGTGCGATCGCCCGCAAAGTACACCCCAGTAAAATCTGGCTTGACATCCTGTGCTCCCAATCGTTCTAATTCTTGGGCGGCAATAGTTTCTAATCCGCGAGCAACTGTAGCAAAGTATTGATTCATTAGGGAATGGGGAATGGGGAATGGGGGACGGGGAATTGGGAATTATTCCTACTAACAACAGACAACAGTTAACAGTTAACAGTAAACTGACAACAGACGTACCGCCAACTCACTATAGTAGCTGGTTTTAATCCTAATGATCAAAAAAAACTCTACCTTAAGGTAGATGCCTCGGTTCCCCAAAATTTATAGCTTGTAGAACAGCTTTGTCAGCAAGCGATCGCAACCACTGCTAGAACATCAGCCTGAGAATTCATTGGATACCAGTGCCTCATAATGTCAGGAACTCAGGGAGTCAATGCCACTGAGCTTGCAAGAAATTGTGAGCTATCCTGACCAGTCTAGGCCTTAA
>DPLL01000424.1 GCA_003542015.1 Microcoleaceae cyanobacterium UBA9251
GCAGTATTTTTGTGTCGCCTCGTGCCCGGAGTTCGTACCCTGATTTCCCTGCCCGCTGGCATCAACAATATGCCTTTAATTCCATTTCTGGCATACTCAACAGGCGGCACTATTTTGTGGGTAAGTTTTCTCACCTTTGCCGGATATCAACTAGGGAAACTAGGGAAAGATTATGAACTTGTCGATCAATATCTCGCTCCTGTTTCCAAAATAGTTGTCGTGATTATAGTCATCTGGTTTATTTTGTGGATTATCAAAAAGAATATGCAAAAAGAATAGAATCACAGATAAATGCAGATATCAAAAAAAATCTGCGTTTATCTGTGTCCATCTGCGCTTGAAAATAAATCAATCTAATCCCAGTTTGGTTACTATAGATACAGCAGTAATTCAAATATTAACATTTTAGGCAATTATTTAAAATTTATTGAAGTTTAGACAGACAATCGTGGCAAAATAGGAAGAATTGCTATCCGCACTGTTAAGATATGTACGAAAAGATTGTAGCCCCGACAACTGGTTCTAAAATTACATTCAAAGACGGTTTGCCGATCGTCCCCAATGACCCGATCGTTCCCTTCATTCGCGGTGACGGTACGGGTGTGGACTTGTGGCCAGCATCCCAGAAAGTCATGGATGCTGCGGTAGAGCAGGCTTACGGTGGCGATCGCAAAATCAACTGGTTTAAAATCTATGTAGGCGACGAAGCCTGCGATGTCTACGGTACATACCAATATTTGCCGCAGGATTCCCTAGACGCCATCAAAGAGTACGGAGTCGCCATCAAAGGCCCGTTGACAACGCCCATAGGCGGCGGAATTCGATCGCTCAACGTAGCTTTGCGGCAAATCTTTGACCTTTACGCCTGCGTCCGGCCCTGCAAATATTATGATGGCACCCCATCATTGCACAAAACTCCCGAACTGCTAGATATCATTATTTACCGGGAAAATACAGAGGATATTTACCTGGGAATTGAATGGGCTAAAGATAGCGAAATCGGCAAAAAACTCATTGAATACCTCAATAATGAGTTAATTCCAGCAACACCAGAACACGGCAAAAAACAAATTCGCCTCGATTCTGGAATTGGCATTAAACCCATTAGCAAAACAGGTTCTCAGCGCTTAGTACGGCGCGCCATTACCCACGCTTTGCGGTTGCCAAAAGAAAAGCAGCAAGTGACTTTGGTGCACAAAGGCAACATCATGAAATACACCGAAGGAGCTTTCCGAGATTGGGGTTACGAATTAGCAACCACCGAATATCGCGCTGAGTGTGTGACAGAAAGAGAGTCTTGGATTCTGGGGAACAAAGAAAAAAATCCTGACATTAGCTTAGAAGACAATGCCCGCAAAATAGATCCGGGATTTGATGCTTTGACACCCGAAAAACAAGCCAAAATAACTCAAGAAGTCGCTGATGTTTTAGCAGCTATTTGGGACAGTCACGGCAGCGGCCAGTGGAAAGATAAAATCATGGTCAATGACCGAATTGCTGACAGTATTTTCCAACAAATTCAAACCAGGCCGGCCGAGTATTCGATTTTGGCGACGATGAATTTAAACGGCGATTATTTGTCCGATGCTGCTGCTGCAATTGTTGGCGGATTGGGCATGGGCCCCGGCGCGAATATTGGCGATGAATGTGCAGTTTTTGAGGCAACTCACGGTACTGCACCGAAACACGCTGGTTTGGATAAAGTTAATCCTGGTTCGTTGATTTTGTCCGGGGTGATGATGTTGGAATATATGGGATGGCAGGAAGCGGCAGACTTGATTAAGAAGGGTTTGGCTGCGGCTATTTCTAATGGTGAAGTTACCTATGATTTAGCCCGATTGATGGAACCGCCGGTGCCGGAGTTGAAGTGTTCGGAGTTTGCGGAGGCGATTATCAAGCATTTCGCGGATTGAGCTGGCAACAGAGGAAAAGGACACAACAGTGTTCATTGGTGTCAACTTAAGCCTGAAACCCATGAGGAATATCGCTTTTGTTCGAGTCCAGATCCCCCCTAGCCCCCCTTCTTAAGGGGGGGACAGGAGTCNNTTTGTTTCTCAAGAATATCAAAATTATAATATTATAATAACAGAGGAATGATGATTAATCAAAATGGACATTATTAAAATTCTCAAACAGGATTACCAAAGATTTCCCGAAAATCAGACTTACAGCATTTATGCAAAGGATGTTTATTTTGAAGACCCGGTGAATCGATTTACAGGAGTCGATCGCTACCGCAAAATGATCGGGTTTATGGGGACTTTTTTTCAGGATATAAATCTAGATTTGCACGATATTTCGCAGTCTGGAGATAGCATAGAAACTCGCTGGACTCTGAGTTGGTTCGCACCGCTACCTTGGCGGCCGAAAATGGCAATTAGCGGGAGGAGCGAACTTAAAGTCAATCCCGATGGTTTAATCGTTTCTCACATTGATTACTGGGACTGTTCGCGATTGGATGTGCTCAAACAATTGGTATTTCCTGTGAGGCCTGGTGTCTGAAAATTATGCGTTTTTTAGAAATAAAAAATCGACCCATAACAGGTCGATATCAACAGTGG
>DPLL01000280.1 GCA_003542015.1 Microcoleaceae cyanobacterium UBA9251
AGCAAAAGTCATTCATGTGCGATCGGCTTCCCGTCTGGGAGAGTCCGATTTAGGAGTTAATCGCAAAAGGATAGAAACTATCAGAACTCAACTAAATCAACTCTGAACTTCAAATTTCTAACTTGGACGCAGCCCCTCATCTGTATGGTGAGGGGCTTTGAGTTTTGTTGAGTGCGGTAGCCAAAATCACCGACTGTATTCCTATAGTATTAAACGTCCTAAATTTTACACTTCCGACTTTAGGGAGAGGGAAAGTAACAGAGAAAAATTTAGGATTAATTGTAGAGCGACGAGGATTAAAAACATGGCACTTCAAAGAATCGACGATTTTTATCCTAACTATAGGGAAGAAAATTTCGCAGGAGATGACATCAAAGGGTTTGATGTTTATGCCGGCGACTCTGATGAAAAAGTAGGCAGCATTTACGATACTTTGGTTGATGAAACTGGTCGTTTTCGCTATCTAGTAATTGATACCGATATTTGGATGTTTGGCAAAAAAGTATTATTGCCGATCGGCTCTACTCGGTTCGACTACGGATCCCGCCGCGTCTACGCTACAGGCCTTCGCAGCAAAGCTCAAGCAGAACAATTGCCTGCTTATGATGAATTAGAGACACTAGATTACGATCGGGAAGAACAGGTAAGAGGCGTTTACCGCAGCATCACTGCGACAGAAACTGCATCAAACCTTTCTCTTCCTGCTAGCTACGATCGCAGTAGCTACAACTACGAAATGGATCGCCCTCTGTACGAAACAAACGAACAAAACCATCAAACCCTCAAACTGTATGAAGAACGCTTGATTGCCAACAAAAACCGCGCAAAAACAGGCGAAGTAGCAGTTGGTAAGCGCGTTGAAACTGAAACTGCACGCCCTGGGGTGCCCATTGAAAAAGAACGAGTTATAATCGAGCGAGTAACGCCGATAGAAGCGGGTCAAGTAGTTTATGTTGGCGAAGCTGAAATCAAATAATCATCAAAATAGGCAATAATGTGCCTAAATGTGGTAAACTTGTGTTGGTAAAGTCTAAAAGTATTTGAAAATGACCAGCACGATCTCCGACATTACAGTAAAAACGATCGCAGGCACTGACAAGCTCCTAGGAGAGTACGCTGGCAAGGTACTCTTGATCGTAAACGTAGCTTCCAAATGTGGCTACACGCCTCAATACAAAGGACTCGAAGAGTTGAATCAGAAGTACGGCAATGCAGGACTCTGCGTTTTAGGGTTTCCCTGTAACGACTTCGGCGCTCAGGAACCGGGAACTAACTCAGAAATCGTCAATTTCTGCACTACAAAGTACGGCGTTAGCTTTGAATTATTTGATAAAGTAAGCGCTAAAGGCAGTCAGCAACACCCGCTATATGCTAAGCTTACCAGTTCAGTCGCTCCGCAGGGCGAGGTTTCTTGGAATTTTGAGAAATTCTTAGTTAGCAAACAGGGTGAAGTAGTTGCCAGATTTCGCAGCAGTGTGGGCCCGGATTCGCCAGAATTGATTGCTGCGATTGAGGCAGAATTGGCGAAGTAAGAAGTCATTAGTCATGAGTCAGTAGTCATTAGGCAGAAGGAAGAGATTAAGATTATTTGTGTTTTTGGATTTAAATCTTCCTTTTTCCTTAGATTCCAAAGTAGGGTGCTTATGGCGCACCTTACCGCTAGTGGATGATTCGATTTATTTAATGGGAGAACAATGAGAGTGGAAAATACATCAGGGTTAGATTTAGCTATAGGTTTAGTTGCGATCGCAATTTTGGGAGGTGGCCTCGCTATGCTGTTTGTCGGGATGGCATCGTTCCCTAAAGAAAAATAAAAATAATTGCATAATTGTTAGTAAATGTAATTGGAAAATTTTTCAAATACAGCAATGCAAACTACCGAAAACACCCTCAAAATTGCCCTCGCGCCGGGGAACTTGCGCCGCGTTCACCATATCGCCTTAAATGTGCGGGATCTGAAAGCTTCGCGGCACTTCTACGGTACTATTCTCGGCTTACAGGAACTAACAGGCGAAGCAATTCCGGCAACTTTAAAAGAAATGGTAGCCGCCGGCAAAGTCGCCAATTTCATCACTCCAGATGACACTGTTCTCGACTTATTTTGGCAGCCAGATTTAGAACCGCCAAATCCTGACCCGGAGAAAGCTTTTACTCGCGCTAATCACTTAGCCTTTGATATTGATCCGCAATTGTTCGATCGCGCTTTGGAAGTGCTACACTCAAATCAAATTGCGATCGACAGTGGCCCAGTCACTCGCCCTACCGGACGCGGCATTTACAAGGTGAGTCGCTGAAAGCCCCGTGACTTTAGTCCGGGGATGAAACCGTTTTGCAGACTTTAGTCTGCCTTCCAGTTTTTGATTAAGTCAGGCAATGATAGTCTTAAACGTTCTTGCCAGTCAGAGATGGATTTTAATTCTTTGGCTAATTCTACATCCATCCTTAAGCATACTGGACTACTGATTAAGGGTTTTTCTCTATTCGTTGTGTATCGATCCTTGTGATTTTTTTTGAAAGGCATTGTCATTTCTCCAGTAATCATGTATACTTGTATTATAGCCCGAGGAAACAGGGGATGTTAATTTGTACGGATGTCAGCAAAATTTAATTAATCCAACTCCCGAATTAAAGGCAATCCTTGAGTTTATTTGTTCAGAGTCACATAAGCTGACTAACTGCGGTATCTACTATGCTCGTCAGCTATTTTTCAAAAGCCAGAAAATAATCGGCAAATACG
>DPLL01000279.1:0-45080 GCA_003542015.1 Microcoleaceae cyanobacterium UBA9251
TTTTTTGGGATGCGGGTAATCAGAATGGATTCGATCGCATTGAAAAAACAGTCCAACTCACTGATTACAATGTCTGGACTCATTGGGCTTTTGTGAAAGATGCTGTCACGGGACAAATGTACATTTATCAGAATGGCAAAATCTGGCATCAAGGCAGTGGACAAAAGAGATCGTTAGCCGGAATTCAAAAATTGGTCATCGGTTCGTTTGTTAATCCTAGTTGCCATTGGAAAGGCTCTCTTGCTGAATTTCGGATTTGGAATCAAGCCCGCACTCAATTAGAAATTGAACAGCAGATGAATCGCCGTCTGGTGGGTAGTGAAAGAGGATTGTGTCTCTATCTTCCCTTGGATGGAGATGCTAACGATCGCACTATTGCTGGCAACAATGGAAAACTCTACAAGACGACTTGGACAGAAGCAGAACTCCCTGTCAAACTGGAAAGCCAGCAACAATCAGTCCTTAGTTTTGATGGCAAAAACGATTATATTTCTTGTGGTAAGGGGCAAAGCTCTGACAAAGGGGTGAGGTTTCTCGGTCTTACTCAAACGATGACCCTGGAAGCTTGGGTTAATTTAGCTTCTTACAAAGGTGGTTCGATTTTTACGAAGCAATACAATCCTATAGAGCCGGATAAACCAGGTCAACCTTCCCTTGATAAAGCAGCCATTTTCTATGGTTTGTTTGTTGACGAAAGTACAAAACTCCCGATGTTTATCTACTCCACGAAAGATAAACGGAATCTAGTTTTGGGAGGAACTACCCAGACGGAGATTGGTCTCGATAGTTGGTATCACCTCGCTGTGGTTGTCAATAATCAGCAGGCAGAAATGTTTGTCAATGGTAAGTCTCAGGGCGCAGCTAAAATCGAAGGCGCGATCGCCGAAAACGCCGAAGCAGACTTATTAATTGGCAAAAGTTATGCCGAAAATTCCCATTTTACGGGTCAACTAGCAGAACTCCGCATCTGGAACATCCCCCGCACCGCGGCCGAAATTCAAGCCAATATGTCTCGCCGTTTAGAAAACATCGAACCAGGATTGGTGGGTTATTGGTTACTAGAAAAAGGTTCAGGGGAAATCGCCTACGATTCTTGTTTTTCTGACAGCTTTGGCATGATTGCGGGTGCAACTTGGAGCAAATCTAAGTTACCCATTGCTATTCTCAGCCGCAAAGAGAAATTTAGCTATGCAGGCAAAATTGGTGATATTCGTGCCTTGGACGCTTTTAAACCGCTACCATCTGAAGTCCACCCATCCGCCCGCTGGCTGGCTAACTTCTATCAATCGGCTTATGGTTTGGGAGGAGCAACCAAGGATGTCTTAATGCGGCAAGTCTTGGTGGAAAATGCTGGAGACTTTAGCAAAATTCCCGCCAAATTACCACCCAAACAGATTGCGACAGCCCCGGAAAACCTGACCCGTCTGCGTCTGGATAAATACAGTGATGAATTTTTTGTAGAACGCCGTCTTAATGGTTTTAATCCTGGTCAACTCAAGCGAGTGGAAAACCAGCCTTGGCACTATGTGATTCGCTATGACATGAGTGGCATTCAAAAAATTGATACCCACGGTATTTTGCCCAAATTGATTGAAGCTCGCTTCTGTTTGGAAGGGCAACAACTTACCCCCCACTCCATCGAATACACCCTGTTCGGCGAAACCCAAGTCCAAACTCAACGCCCCGGCGATCAAGACTGGGAATGGGCTAAAAAACTGTTCCGTTGTACCGAATTTCTCTACCACGAAACGGGAATACACTTAGGTCGTCTCCACCTGAATATTGATCAGTATGCAATGGCGTTCTATCGTAACGTCATCAACAATCCCATTCAAAAGTTACTCGAACCCCATCTAGAAATTGTCCTGAATATGAATACACGGGGTGTATTTGCGATTCTGGGCTACAAAGACAAGGACGGCAAGGATGTAGATGGTGCTGTTACTTTTCTTTCCTGTGTGGATGTTGACAATATGTATGTCTTGATTCGGCAGGAATTGAGTAATATGACCTATCGCAATGGCAACCCCCGATCGCAATTTCTCCCAGATTACATTACTAACAACCACTTCGATCGCAGTGCAGCTACGATGTGGCGGATCATCACTGACTATGTGAGTCGCTTCTTTGCCAACCGTGCGGGCATTCAAACTTACTGGTCAGAAATTGTGGGGATGTCTGAAGACTTGAGTGCTAACACTATTCTTAAAAAAGAATTGGGCATTCTAGATATCAAAACCATGCAAGACCTCCAGGATTTGTGTGTTTATGTGATCTATAACAGCACTTTCTACCACTCCTGGGTCAATAACAAGCAATTTGAAGATGGCGGTGATGTTGATTATGTCACCATGAGCGCCTGGAAAGATACTGACCCCCTATTGGCAGCCAGACACGCCAAACAGATATTGTCCATGCAAAACTTGACGGCGGTTCGTTGCAACTTGATTATGGATGTGGGGCCTACTGAACTGAAGGATGCCATCTGGAAACAACGCGCTCAAATTGAACCAGGGCTTCCCCTTGACAAGCTGATGATGAGTATCAGCATTTAGCAAACTTCTGGCGTAATTCAAAAAGTCTCTCTTTTTTCAGGGGAATTATCGGGTGAGAAAACCCTATTTCGGCGATCGCATTAAACTCATTTTCTATCCAGATTTTAGAGGTATTCAACATGACTGTTTCTGAGCAAAGAAAGGCAAATCAAGCAAAGTTCATCTACGCATCGGACATCCCCACCTTTGATGTCACCAAACCCCTTCCCCCCACTGTGCAACCAAGCAGCAAATGGGACTACAATTTTAAGCTCAGCTTGTACGGTCTGGGAGGAGTTCGTCAGATACTGACTGCCCCTAACCTCTCAAGCGGGGGAACTGAGATTAATACTGTATCTTACCTGATGCCCAATCTCACTCGTCTGCGTCCCGATAAATTTAGTGATGAATTTTTTGTGGAGCGTCGTTTGAATGGTTTCAGTCCGGGTAAGCTAAAGCGAGTAGAGAATCAGCCCTGGCAGTATATTATTCGTTACGACTTTAGTGACGTGACCGTTGATCCAAACGGGATTTTACCCCAATTCATTGAAGCCCGTTTCTGTTTGGATGGACAACAACTTCATGTTCACTCTATTGAATTTGTTCTACACGGAGAGACGGAGATTCAGAATCTTAGTCCCCGCGATCGGGATTGGGAATGGGCAAAAAAACTGTTCCGTTGTGCCGAGTTTGTGCTGCACGAAACCGTAACTCATTTAGGTGGCACTCACCTGAATATGGATCAATATGCAATGGCCTACTACCGTAATGTGGTCAATAACCCGATTATTGAATTGTTAGAGCCACATTTTGAGGGCTTGCTGTCGATTAATCAGCAGGGTTTAAGCGAATTAGTCGGTTCAGATGCTAAAGAGGGTGTTGTTCCTCAGTTAACTGTTCTGAATTATGAGGATACTCAAAGAATTTTGGTGGAAGGATTGAAAACGCTTACCTATCGCCATTGGAGTCCTCGATCGCACACACTGCCGGATTATGTGGCAAATAATCACTACGATCGAGCGGCGATCGCCTTCTGGCAAATCATCAACAAGTATGTTAAGGACTTTTTCGATCAAAATCAAGCTGGTATTCAAGAATACTGGTCTGAAATTGAAGCAATGTCGAAGGATCTGGCTGCTTACTCCATTCTCAAACCAGAGTTGGGAACATTAGACATTAAAACCCTGCAAGACTTGCGGGAAATGTGCGTTTATGTAATCTATATCAGCACCTTCCAGCATTCTTGGGTGAATCACAAGCAGTATGAAGATGGCGGGGACATTGAGTATGCGACCCTGGGTATGTGGAAGGAGAATGACCAGATGACGGCTGCTAGAAATGGCAGACAGCTATCAACAACCTTGAATCTGACCTCGGTTCGCCATAACCCAATCATGGGGGTGGATCTGCCTGTTGCTAACAAGCTCAAAGAAGCACTCTGGGAAAATCGGGAACAAATCGAACCAGGAATTGCGATCGACACAATTCTGATGAGTATCAGTATTTAGTGTCAGTCTCAAAAGCCACTGATTTGGCTTTCATTTATAGCAATCCTTGCAGGAGTCATAAATATTTTTACCCCACCCCAACCCTCCCCGCGAGTTCGGGGAGGGAGTAAGAAATTCACAAATGATTTAGGATTGCTATAGTTCAAAAAAACAGGAATTCTACTCACACAAGTATCAAATCCATTCTCAACTAAATAGTACAGAACATGGAAAGTAATTTGCAAACAGAGTCTACTACCGCGAAGCTTAGCGATGTGCTGAAATATGGCGACACCATCTATTTGCAGCACATGAATGGTAACTATGTGACTCAATTCAGTAAGGGCAAAACCAGTCGGTATCATTGGCCAAAGCTAGGCCAGAATAAAAAGCGAGGCAAGAATAAAAAGCTAGCCGAGTCTAACAAGATACAGTTTGAGATCCTGGGAGATTCAACAGGTGAGCTAACTGATGGTGCAGCGATTCGATTGAAATCCACAGAAGTGCTGCCTAATCAGCAAAATGTCTTAGGTTCCTGGGTGGATAGCCATGATTGTTACTATTGGGTGGATAATTTTAACACCAAAAAGCAGAGCTGGCAAATCAACAAGCGCGATCGCAGTGTCGATCACAAAATTCGCTACGGAGACGATGTTTATCTGACGAACCTCCACTACAAGAATCAACGATTGTCTCGATGTACTCGATACGATGGGTATATTTCTACGGCTGCTTATGCTAATGAGTGGTGGCAGTTCAAAAGTGAAGTCGTGGAAGGGCATGTTAAAATGACTTCGGAGGGTGTTTTTCTAGAAAGCGTGTTTGAGCCGAAAACTCGCACTTTTAGTAAGGGAAATTTAGCTTATTTGGCTTATTTTGCCGAGGCGACGTACAGTTCCCCGGACGAGAGTAAGGCTAAACTAGAAAGTCTGGGTTTCCAGATCAATGGTCATGAACATTATCTTGAATTTCCCGACACTGACACCGAAGGTCTGATGGTTGGTGATGATGAAAAAATCATTATTGCTTTCCGGGGTACCGAAAATTTGACGGATTGGCAAACCAATTTGAAACTGCTGAAAACTTCCTGGAAAGTGGGAATGGTTCATGAAGGCTTCTATAAATCCCTTGATTCTTTGTGGCCGGACGCGATCGGTCGTCTGAAAAGTCTTCGTACTAATAATCAGCCTATCTGGATAACTGGGCATAGCTTGGGGGGAGCATTGGCTACCTTAGCGGGCGCAACTCTCGATCAAGAGATGCCGGAATATGAGATTGCCGGAATTTACACATTTGGGCAACCCAGGGTAGGCGATCTGATTTTTGCTCAATCTTTGGACAAGGGGATGAAAGAGCGCTTCTTTCGATCGGTGAATAATAATGATGTGGTTACTACTATTCCGAGTCTGAAGTTTAGTCATGTTGGGAATCTATTGTATTTCGATTCTGATGGGAACTTGAACGAGAATCAGTTACTTTCTTGGCTTAATCCAAAGACATGGTGTAACCGCTTTCGTGATTACTCTAAGGGTGTGATCAATCTGGAGTTGGATAGTATCGGCGATCACCGCATGGGTGACTATCGCCGATTGGCTATGCGTCAGCTTGATAACGTGTAGTTGTAGCAACCGCCTTGGCGCTTAGGACATTTTGTTTAAAACTTCCGAAGTCTTCAAGANNTCTTGAAGACTTCGGAAGTTTTAGGTATCCTAACAGCTTTTCGGTCAATTTCAGGACTTAGGCAACTTTCATATGCGATCGAGGATGTTGCCTAGCTCATCAGAAGTCATCGTCTACTAGGCTGATCATGCAGAGGTTTGATTTTAGTTACAATAGTACAGAATAGGCGATCGATCGATTGCCAATCAGGAAATTGCCACAGCTAGCTACTCAACATTCTTGGAAAAATTTGGTAAATATGGATACATTATTTGCCTAGATACTCGGTTAGGACTATAATAGCGAATTACGAATTACCTATTAGCTTAAAAAACAAGCATCTATAAATTAGCAAATGGAAACTATTAAAACTCTTTGCCCTTACTGTGGTGTAGGTTGTGGTCTAGAAATTGTTCCCGACAAAAACCAAGGTTGGAAAGTCCGGGGCGATCGCCACCACCCATCGAGTCAGGGCATGGTTTGTGTCAAGGGAGCAACGGTAGCAGAGTCAATTCGCACCGATCGACTGCTTTATCCGATGATCCGGGATACTCTCGATCAACCGTTTCGTCGCGCTAGCTGGGACGAAGCACTAGATGCGATCGTCAACCGTATCCAAACAATTCGCAGCACTAGCGGCCCCGATGCTATCTGCGTTTATGGTTCCGGTCAATTCGTCACTGAAGATTATTATGTTGCCCAGAAACTGGTGAAAGGTTGTCTGGGAACTAATAATTTTGATGCCAATTCTCGGTTGTGTATGTCTTCAGCAGTTTCGGGATACGTTCAAAGTTTTGGTGCTGACGGGCCGCCTTGTTGTTACGACGATTTAGAATTAACAGATTGCGCTTTTATTATTGGTAGCAATACAGCAGAATGTCATCCAATTCTTTTTAATCGGCTCGCAAAATACCATAAAAAAAATCCAAATGTCAAGATGATTGTGGTAGATCCGAGGCGGACTCCGACTGCGGAAGCGGCGGATTTGCACTTAGCAATCAAACCGGGAACGGATATAGACTTGCTCAATGGAATTGCATATTTGTTGTTGCAAAGCGAAACCACAGATCCCAAATTTATTCAGGAATCCACGGTTAATTTCGAGGAGTTTGTTGAAGTTGTCAAGAGCTATACGCCGGAATTGGTAGCCTCCCGCTGTGGCATTTCTGTCGGTGACTTGGAAACAGCGGCAAATTATTGGCAACAGTCCCAGCGGGTTTTGTCTCTGTGGTCAATGGGAATTAACCAGTCGTCGGAAGGCACGGCAAAGGTGCGATCGCTCATTAATTTGCACTTGATGACCGGTCAAATCGGCAAACCGGGATGCGGCCCGTTTTCCCTCACAGGCCAGCCAAACGCGATGGGAGGGCGGGAAGCGGGGGGACTTTCTCATTTGTTACCGGGATATCGATCGGTGAAAAATGCCGAACACAGAGCCGAAGTCGAGCAGTTTTGGGGTATTGCACCGGGAAGTATTTCAGAATATCCGGGCCGCACGGCTTGGGATATGATTACCGGTTTGGAAACAGGCGAGGTAGAGATGCTGTGGATTGCAGCTACCAATCCAGCGGTAAGTATGCCGGATTTGGAACGGACAAAAGCGGCTTTGTGGCGATCGCCCTTTACCATATATCAAGAAGCTTACTATCCAACGGAAACCTCGGCCTACGCTCACATCCTCTTGCCGGCAACACAATGGAGTGAAAAAACCGGAGTGATGACGAATTCGGAACGCCGCGTTACCCTTTGTATGGGTTTCGACACTCCTTCAGGAGAAGCCCGCGACGACTGTCACATTTTCGCCGAGGTGGGGCGCAGGTTAGGTTTTGCCGAACAGTTTGCTTTCGAGAACAGTGCTGATGTTTACCAAGAGTTCGTGCAGTTGACGCGGGGCCAGCCTTGCGACATGACCGGCCTGAGCCACGAATACTTGCGCCAAGAAGGCCCGCAGCAGTGGCCTTGTCGGGAAAATGAGCCAAAACATCCGGCGAAAGAAGCCAAACGGCTTTACACTGACGGGCGTTTCCACACTCCTGACGGGCGGGCAAGGTTTTCGGCTGACCACTCGCGGGGGCTGGCGGAACCTCCTGACCCGGATTATCCGTTTGTGCTGACGACGGGCAGGGTTTATGGACACTGGCACACGATGACGCGCACCGGTAGAACTGACAAAATCAATCAATTACACCCCGATCCTTTTTTGGAAATTCACCCCCGCGATGCTGCCAAATTAAAGATTAAGGAAGGGGATTTGCTGGAAGTTCGATCGCGCCGCGGCAAGTCGCAGTTTCCGGCAAAAATTACTAAGGCGATCGTCCCTGGTACACTATTCGTACCAATGCACTGGGGTTCTCTGTGGGCCGAAGGTGCTGAAGCCAACGCCATGACTCACCCTGAACGTTGTCCCGATTCTAAACAGCCGGAGTTAAAAGCTTGTGCGGTGCAGTTGGTGCGGGTTGGGGCAGAAGTTGATTCAGAACTTGGGGCAGAAGTTGAGGAGTTTAATTGGGCGAAATCCACCGTCGCGGTCATTTCTTGAGCTGGCTTCCCACTTGCGACAGATTCCCAGGCTCTTCCTACGGATTTGCGTTCCCACGCAAGAGCCTCGGCATGAAAAACGTAATTTCTTTTAAGCGTTTTTCCTTCTTTCTTATCGGTTTTTCCTTCTTCCTTCTTCCTTCTTCCTTCTTCCTTCTTCCTTCTTCCTTCCTTTGAGTTGATGGATCTGACCAAACAATTGCAGTATGCATAAACAGGTGCTATGATCTACCCATAAGGCTTATTTTCGGTAGTATAGTTCGTTCGATCGGCGTTCCTCCGGATTTAATTCTCTACACCCCTCTGATTCTGGAGAATGTTCAATGTCAATCTATGTCGGCAATTTATCCTACGAAGTTACGCAGGAACACCTCAGCCAAACTTTTGGAGAATACGGCAAGGTCAAACGCATTCAGTTACCTGCTGACCGCGAAACTGGTCGGATGCGTGGCTTCGCTTTCGTAGAAATGTCTACTGAAGCAGAAGAAGCAGCAGCAATTGAAGCACTTGACGGTGCTGAGTGGATGGGCCGCGACCTCAAGGTCAATAAAGCCAAGCCCCGCGAAGACCGAGGTTCTTCTAACAGCAGTAGCTGGGGAAACAACGATCGCTCTAGGAGCCGCTACTAAATCACAGAAGCGAAATTTTTTAGCTTGACTGTGGGTTTACAGGGGTTGAGCGAGGAGTAAATAATATTTCTCGCTTGAGAATAATTTTTCCGGCGATCGCACCCCTTCTTAAAAGCCTCAAAGTATTGTATAGCAATAGTTTGAGGCTTTTTAATGTCAAAATTTTCTCAATTTACAGTCAATACACCTCAGCATGATATGATGCACCTACTGCTGTATGCAGGAGAGCAATTTTAATTTTTTATCGAACGTAAATTACTCCTATTTGACAACAATGCTTTTAAGAAAATTAGCTCGGCAAATTAATAAGTTAGGCACTGAGGAACAATTTCTACATTTGCTAGAAAGCATAGAAGTAATAATATCTAAAATTTTATCGCTGGCGATGGTGATGGTAATTATCGTCAGCGTTTGCGATTTAATAATTTTTTTAGCGAAAGAATTATTTAACTCTCCTCAGACTCTATTAAAAGACACGTTATTCGTCATATTTGGATTGTTTTTAAATGTTTTAATTGCTCTGGAAATATTGGAAAATATTACAGCTTATCTGAAAAAGCACGTCATTCAAGTAGAGTTAGTTATCGTAACTTCTTTGATCGCCGTATCTAGGAAAATCATTATTCTAGATTTGGAAAAGAAAACCGCAGCCGATTTGATTGGTTTGTCTATTGCAATTTTCTCCCTTTCCATCAGTTATTTGATAGTGCGGCAGACAAATAAAGGAAATAATTGATATTGGGAATTGGTCATGGGGAATTGGGAATTGGGAATCGGGAATCGGGAATCGGGAATTGGGAATCGGGAATTGGGAATGGGAAAATGGTTGTTTGTTATTTGTTATTTCATAATTGCTCCTTCTTCCTTCTTCCTTCTTCCCTCAATCCGTTACATCCGTTACATCCGTTACATCCGTTACCGAATCCGTTGCCGAACTTCCTTCTTCCTTAACTTTAATCCAACAAACCAAAAGGAGGCAAAATTTCAATTCGACCTTTTTCTAAATCAACAATTGGAACTATCTCTTTCACAAAAGGAATCAAAACCTTTTTAGTTTGCGGTTGTTTAACGCGGGGGGTTTTGCGTTTTTTGCGACGACTATCTTTGTGTTCAACCTCTACAGAAACAGTTTCTGGCTGTTCTGTTTCTGCGGCGACTGTTTCCGGCTGATTTTGATTTAATTCAACCTCTAAAAGGTCGTTCCCTGCGGGGATAATAGCACTTACTTTACCCAAGATTTCTCCTGTCAATTGGTTGAAGACTTCCATACCAAACAAATCTTGCACGTAAAATTCATCTGGTTCGAGGTAAGGTCGTGATCCTTTTTCTACAAACAGTTTACATCCTCGTAGCGCCTCAGCGCCGTCGCGGTCTTCCACCCCTTCTATCTCCACAGCATACAATCCTTTGCCCGGAATGTAGCGGCCACCCAAAAATTCGATCGGTTCCGGTTCTTTTTTATTAGGGAACAACAGCCACCGCTTCCCCGGTTCGATAAACCTTTCCGGGAAATCGGAATCGGGATAGACTCGCACTTCCCCATATAAACCTTGAGCTGCTACAATTGTACCGATTTCTATCCATTCAGACATATATTCTAATTATTGGTAATTGGGAATTGGGAATTGGGCATCGGGAATTGCTAATTGGTAGTAAATAACAAATAACAAATAACCAATAACAAATAACCAATAACTACTTTACACTAATCCGGTTCTAAGCGCTACAACTGCTGCTTGCACACGGTCATCTACTGCCAACTTATTCATAATACCGCGAACGTGGGTTTTTATCGTATTTGGACTGAGATAAAGGGCGGCTGCAATCTCAGGATTGCTATAACCTTCAACCATTAATTTTAACACCTCCAATTCCCGCTGCGACAATTGACCGAAAGTAGTTGCAGATGCAGCTACCGGGGGTTTGAGATGATCGATAACAGTCCGGGCAATTTGAGGATCGAGGTATGTCGCCCCCTCTGCTGCAGCTGCGATCGCAGCTAACAACCTATCCACAGAAGCACCTTTAATACAATAAGCATCGGCACCGCTAGAAAGAGCAGCAATAATTTCAGTTTCTGCTGTGTGAGAAGTTAACATTACCACTCGTACATTAGGCAGTTTTGCTTTAATTTGTTGCGTCGCTGCTATACCGTCCAAGCGCGGCAAACCGATATCCATCACAATAAGATCTGGTTTTAGTTTTAGTGCGGCTGCTACACCTAAATAGCCGTCTTCTGCTTGTCCTACTATTTCTATTTCTGGACAATCTGCTAAAACTTGCTCTAATCCCAGTTGCATCATTGGGTCATCTTCAACAATTAAAATTCTCATAGTTAATTGGGAATGGGGAATTGGGCATTGGGCATTGGGCATTGGGCATTGGGCATTGGGCATTGAGAATTGGGCATTGGGCATAGGGCATAGGGCATTGGAAGCAACCAATAACAAATAACCAATAACAAATAACAAATAACAAATAACTACTGACTAATGACTACTGNNGCGCACTGCGCACCCTACTAACAAATGACTACTGACTAACTTTTAAAACTTCAACAAATTCGCCTGGCAAAATCCAGGTTTCCGTTGCTGGTAAAACTGCTAAACCTGTAGTATTTGCGAGATTAATTAAATTCGCTGAATTTTGGCTGCCGCTAGCAGGTTCAAATTCCCAGACTCCGGCCACTAAATGCAGTTTACCCCAAACATAAGTTTCGCGCCGACCGTGCGATCGCAATTCAACATGACATCGAGCCCGTACAAACTCCGGCCCCCAAGCATCCGGGCCAAGTCCAGAAATCTTTCTCAAAGCAGGTACGACAAACCGCCAACAACATACTAACGCTGAAACAGGATTTCCGGGCAAACCAAAATAGAGACAATCAGAACTCGCAATTGGCGCATCAGAATTTTTTACATCTCGTTGAAACGCAGCAACAGTCAAAGGTTTACCCGGTTTAATGGCGACAGCGCGAATGTGAATTTTTCCTCCCAAATCTGCCAAAATTTTCTCAACATAATCGTATTCTCCTACCGAAACCCCGCCCGTAGAAAGCACTACATCTGCTGTCGAAACAGCCTGAGTAATTGCCTTTGTCAGTTCCGGTTCGCGATCGGGAATTATCCCCAATCTGATCGCTTCAAATCCCATTTGCGCCAACAAAACGGTCAAAGCGTACTGATTAGAGTCTACCAGCTTGCCCGGTGACAAAGGTTGGTCTGGTGATACCAATTCATCCCCAGTCGAAAAAATTGCCACCCGCAGACGCCGATAAACTGGAACTTGAATACACTGTGCAGTTGCTAACACTGCCATTTCCGAGGCATTGATAACAGTACCCGGATTTAGCAAAGGCATTCCTGCTTGATAAAAAGCACCTTTGTGTCTGACAAACGCTTGCGGTTTTTCAGGAGAAACTAAGATGAAAATGCGATCGCCCTCACGCCTCGTTTCCTCCTGCATTACCACCGTATCAGCACCAGCAGGCATTACAGCACCGGTAAAAATTCGCGCCGCTTGTCCAGATTGTACAGTATATTGAGGCTGATATCCCGCTGGAATCTCTTCAACTAAGTCAAGGGCGATCGGTTTTTCGCTGTTGCAGTTTTTCACATCAGCAAACCGCACCGCATAGCCATCCATTGCCGAATTATCCCAATAGGGAAAATCCAGAGAACTTGTCACGGGTGCGGCCAAAACTCGCCCCGATGCTGCCAACAAGTCTACAGTTTCTACATCCCGCTGACTGTCGAGGGGTTGGGCTAAATTTAGAACGATCGCTTCTGCTTCTTGTACTGACAGCATCACTGTATCCTTGTTTCGATAACACTGATTAATTTTAGCAAAATAACACATATATTAGTGATATATTTTTTTTTACTTTCACGGTAAAGCTGCATTTTGGTGTGAATCGCTTATGACTATCGATCGATCTGTTGTCAAACTAAATTTGTTCTGCTTATTGCTGGTATTAGTGCTGATAGTTTTTACTCAATTTTCTGGATTAAAAGTCAGCGATTTATTCTTTCACCCTTATTTCTCCCCCAATCCCAATGTCGCCTTGTTAACTCGGACATTCCAGATTTTATGTTCTGTACCAGTCATTGTTTGTACTTTTACCTATGGATTGGCTAAAACTATTCAACCGCGCTCTTCAGAAAATCGATTTATTCTATTTTCTGCATTGTTAACCGGTGGATTTCTGCTCAATGAAATTTACAGAATTCATATATATATGATAGCAGTAGGAATTCCCAAGCTAGGAGTAAGTTTTTTGTACGCTGTTTTTTTGTCCTCCTACGGATGGTTTTTTCGGCGAGAACTCCAGATGACTCCCTACCAAATATTGTTGGCTGGCTTGGGGTTGTTGTTTTTGGCGATCGGGGTTGATGCGCTCAATTTAAAAAGCCAGATAATTTCCAGTTTACTAGAAGGAGTGCCTAAATTGTTTAGCGAAATCAACATTGCCTTTTATTACTGGTATGTCTGTAAGTGTTTTCTACAAAAAGGTTTTCATCAAATCATTGACACCTAAGATAAGTGTGTGATATAATCATAGTACCATTTATGCCAAAAAGATCTCAATTCCAAACCGCTTTCCCACATCAATATTTATAGCATTTGCATGGGCGTTTATCCACGTTCATCTGCGGTCAAAACCCAACGCATCCTGATAGCATACCATGATAGCAGTTACCATAAACTTTAATTCGATCGCCCAAATAACCGACGACAAATTTTATGAACTGTGCCGCGAAAACCCCGATGTCAAATTTGAACGCAACACCAAAGGAGAAATAATCGTCCTGTCACCTACAGGAGGAGAAACCGGAAACTGCAATTCAGAAATCAATGCTGATTTTGGAATTTGGAACCGACAAACCCAACTGGGAATTTGTTTCGATTCTTCAACTTGCTTCAAATTGCCAAGCGGTGCAAATCGTTCTCCCGATGTTTCTTGGATCAAAAAATCAAGATGGGACGCACTCACTCCAGAACAAAAACAGAAATTTCCTCCGATTGCGCCCGATTTTGTCTGAGAGTTAATGTCGCCGACAGACAGTCTCAAAGACACTCAAGACAAAATGCAAGAATACATGAACAACCAAGTAAAATTAGGTTGGTTAATTAACCGAAAAAACCGCCGAGTCGAAATCTATCGCCAAGGACAAGNNAAAAAAAATCTCATGGAAACTAATACAGAAACCACTACAACCACTGGCTTAACAGCGGAACAACACAAACAGAAAATGCAGCGCCGCCAAGAAGTGCAATCGCAGCGCATCGCTAACTCCTCAAAAGAAAAAGGTTTAGTTATTGTCAATACTGGTAACGGAAAAGGCAAAACTACGGCAGCTTTGGGAATGGTAGTGCGATCGCTCGGTCACGGCTACCGCGTCGCCATAGTACAATTTATCAAAGGAGCTTGGGAACCAGCAGAAAAAGCCGTGTTTCAAATGTGGGAAAATCAGCTAGAATTTCATGCAATGGGAGAAGGCTTTACCTGGGATACGCAAGACAGAGACAGAGATATCGAAACAGCTCAAAAAGCCTGGGATAAAGCTCTAACTTTTATCTGCAATCCCGAATTTAAATTAGTGCTGCTAGATGAAGTTAATATAGCATTAAAGCTAGGTTATTTGCAAGCAGAACAAGTCCTAGCAGGGTTAGAACAAAAACCTGAAGAAACTCATGTTATTTTAACAGGTAGAGGCGCGCCTCCTGCACTAATTGAACGGGCGGACTTGGTGACAGAAATGACTTTAGTTAAACATCCATTCCGAGAACAAGGAATTAAAGCTCAACCGGGTATTGAGTATTAATNNGCAATTGCCAAACCCAAACCCGTACCTCCATACTTGCGGGTAGTCGAAGCATCAGCTTGCGTAAAAGGTTGAAATAACTTCTGTACCTGTTCCGCAGTCATCCCAATCCCAGTATCAGCACAGTTAAAAATTAACCAGTCAGAATCGTAACTATTTTCGTCGTTTGTAATTCTTTCAACGCTGAATGTAATCGTCCCTTGCTGAGTAAACTTAGCTGCATTGCTGAGNNGGATACTCAACATTCAGGCGATTGGAGTTTCGCAAAAATAGTGGTTTAACAGTTGTCGCTACCTCTTGAATTACCTCCGACAGGTCAAAAGTTTCTAAGTCAAGCTCCGTCTGGCCTGCTTCAATCTTTGATAAATCTAGAATATCATTGATTAATCCTAATAAATGATTCCCGGCCTTGTGAATTTTTGCCAAATCAATAACAAAATCATCTTCCCCCAAATCCAAAGCATCTTCTTGCAGAATCTCGCTGTAGCCGATAATCGCATTGAGAGGAGTTCGCAGTTCGTGACTCATGTTAGCCAAAAACTGACTTTTAGACACATTAGCTGCTTCCGCCGCTTCCTTAGCCTTGTACAATTTTGCCTCAGCCTGTAAGCGGTCGGTAACATCCTGAGCTAACACTAGCTCAGCTTTCCTGTTGTCAAATACTAGCTCATAAGAATTAATTTCTACATCAATAATTGTCCCATTTTTCTTTTGGTGTTGACAGACGCTGGTCAAATCAATTTCCGCATCTACTTGAGATATATTTTCGAGGAATCTAGGGAAATTTTCAGGAGCACGAATTTCCCCAACTGTCATGTTGAGAAACTCGTCGCGAGTGTAGCCGTAGTGTTCGACAGCAGCCTGATTGACAGCTATAAATTGCAGAGTGTCTAAATCGTAAACCCACATTGGATGGGGGTTATTTTTAAACAATAGTCTGTAGCGTTCCTCGGAAGCTCGCAATTCGGCTTCGGCCTGTTTGCGTTCGGTAATGTCGCGAACAACAGTGCAAATAATCTCGCGGCCACCGTAGGAAATCACGCTCCCGCTTACTTCTACATCCACGCAGGAACCGTCTCGGCGCCGGTAGAGAACTTCGCCAATTCTGAATTGTTGGTCGGTCAGCAGCAATTCAATATTATTGTCAATTAGGTCTTTCGAGTAAGCGACGATATCGTAAATAGTTAGTTGCGATATCGCATCGGGGCTGTAATCCAGCAAGTTTCTAAAAGCTGTATTGGCTTCCAAAAGCTGTTTGGTTCGAGCGTCCCACAGGAATATACAGTCTGTAGCTTGCTCTACTACGGCTTGGTAGCGCGCTTTTTCTTCAATTTGTTCGTTTTCGGCATTGGCGATCGCACTCAGCATTCCGTTGATAGTATAAGCAAGGTCGGACAACTCATCTTCACCAGTCACCGACAGCCGCAGCGACAAATCTTGGCTAGCGCTGACGCAGTTCACCCCCTTCGCTAAACTGCTGAGCCGAAACAGCACCAGATACTCCAGCAGCAGAAGAGTACAGCCGATAAACCCCATTCCCGCTAAGATTACAGACACCAGAAGGTACTGCAAACTAATCTGACCTTGGCGGTATATCTCTCTGGGGAGATCCACCCGCAGAATTAGTGCTGGTTGATCGTATATATCATTGAGTAAAGCGTAACCCGCGATCGAATCTTCACTCAAAGCCCGCACCAAAATCGGTTTATTTGCCGACAATTTCTCCCGCACTTTTTGGAATTCAGCAGGCAACTGGGGCTCATTCATACTGTGTACAATCAGCGGTAGGCGAGTGATTTTAGACAGCTTCGCAATACCCGCCGCATCCAAATTGCGCCCAAATACCAGCGTGCCTCGAATTGGGCCAGTGCCTTTAGTAGTGACAATTGGCCGCGAAGTAATCAGCACCGGCCCGGACGGCAGCAGCATGATACCAGCGAGGCTGCTTTCGGCGTTGGGGTGCTGCAATAGCGGGTCGTTGAGAGAAATGTGCTGTTTTAATGCCTCTGGAACAGGCGTTAGTTGCAGCTTTTTAGTGTCTAAACCTGTACCGTAAACAATCTTGCCAGAAGTGTTGACAAATACCGCTATATTCACTCTCACATTAGCCAGCCCTTCTGGTACTAGATTTGAGGCAATGAATTCTTTGTTGCGGTTTTCGATGAAAGCATAGGTATCATCCCACGCTGACCAGTCTGCAAAGCGGGAGTTGAAGTCATCTGAGGTTTGGCCCAACAGGCTCAGCACTCCTTTGACAACCTGAGTGGCTTCTTGTTCCTCGGCTTTGACTAGGCTACCCAAGAGGATGCTTGAGGATGTGGCGTAGAGAATGCTAGTCAATCCAGCAATGGTAATGCCAACTATGGATAATGTCTTCCGACGCAGTTTCATCTTAGCGAGTGTTTGGTGTCCGTCCGAAAGTTTCAACTTAGGAGCAACTTGACTGGGGTTAGTTGAACCTTGACTGCTGGTTTGCCTAAGTTTGACTTGTTAAGTAGTATACAGTTTAAATATTTTGACTTCAGGCATGAGGATGGGAGTTATAGCAACCGCCAAGGTGATTAAGTCATTATGGTAATTAAACTCTTCGACCCTTTGAGCTTTCGACCCTTCGACCCAACGACTGCGTTTATCCTGAGCGGAGCGTCGCCCGCTCGCGGATTCGAAGGGTCGAAGGGCTCAGGGAACAATGATTAAACCACCTTAGCGACTGCTATACCTGCGCTACTTTCCCCACACCTCGTCCTGGTGAGCTGCCTTGCAAATACCCAAAATTCGCCGATCGTTGTCGCTGACGGTGGGGATTGGGTGATACTGTTGCAGGTTTACCGAGTAGGGAGAGGAAGTGCCGTCGAAACTGTCTACTACTGTTAAATGTAACTGAGTTAGCTCTAGAGTGCCGTAAAAACAGTAAAAAGCAGACCGAGGCAGGTAAAAAGCGCCGATGAGTTTGCCCCGCCGCACTTCAAATACAAAATACTCTTTTTTAATTTCGTCTGGCTTGGGAGACTCGCCGTAGAGGTAAATCCCATCCCAAGAGCCAATGCTAGCCGCATCGGGCGCAGGATTTGGGCCGGGGCGATCGCTCAAAAGCGATTTTAACTCCAAATGCTTTGTCCCCTCTGCAATTTGCCAGCCAACTCCAAGCTCGGAAGCGGGGAATGCGGTGCGAATGTTACCGGGCGAGAGGACAAGTGCGATCGCCCGAGCTTCTAAACTACTCGTCAATATCAAATAAGTAAAAACCAATCCCGATCCCAAAATTGAAAATAGCGGCCACTTTGCGCGTCCCCAGGGATTCCAATCTAAGAAACTTGTTTTATTAAGAAGTAAACTTTCCACAACTAATGGTTATTTCAAAAAATAATCGGATACTCAATAAATTCCCAACTCTTGCGGAGTCAGTTTTTCCCATCTTCTAGTTCAAATAAGTGTAAGTAGGGATAATATCAATTCCGTCAACATCGGAATTCTTCATTTCTCTCCGATCTCTCTCTGTGTTCTCTGCGTCCTCTGTGGTTAAATCATTCCGATGCAACCGGAAACGATATAATAAGTGTAAGATTTGGGTTGACAAATTTGGCGCTCGACCTTCAAATAAAAGAATCCTTCCCCAGTGCCCAAATGTAAAAAGAGTTTAGATTTGGGAAAATCTAAACTCTTTTTAGTTGCTAGCTAGCTAAGTATTCTCGGACATGAGCTTGGCGGCGTCGCAGGTGGGCGAGGGCTTGATGTTCTAGCTGCCGCACCCGTTCGCGGCTGAGACTGAGCCGTTCTCCGACTTTCGCCAGGGACAATTCGATACCGTCTTCTAAACCGAAGCGCAGAATGATTACATCTCGTTGCTGAGGAGTAAGTTCTGAGATCAGAGTATTGAGGTCTTGTCGCAACAATTCCGAGGTAATGTAATTGTCGGGAGATGCGGTTTCGTCTTCTAGGAGTTCTTGCAGTTCGGTATCTTGGTTGTCTCCTACCCGCAAGTCCAAGGAAACTGGATGCCTAGACATTAGTAGGTATTCCCGAATTTGGGATGGGTGCAGTTCCAACAAGTCGGCAATTTCTGTTGGTGTGGGAGACCGGCCCAATTGTTGGGTAAGTTCCCGCTGCACTTTTTTGATTTTGTTGAGTTTTTCGGTGATGTGAATGGGTAAGCGAATGGTGCGGGCGTGTTGGGCGATCGCGCGGGTAATTGCTTGCCGAATCCACCAGTAGGCGTAGGTAGAAAATTTGTATCCCCGCATCGGGTCAAATTTTTCGACTCCTCGTTCTAAACCGAGGGTGCCTTCTTGAATTAAATCCAAGAATTCCATGTTGCGTTTCTGGTATTTTTTGGCGATCGCGACTACTAGGCGCAGATTCGCTTCAATCATCTTTTGTTTGGCGCGCCGTCCTAAATGCAAGAGTCGGCTCAGTTCAGCTTCGGTCAACTCCATTTCGGCCGCCCACTCTTGGGGAGTCAATTCCCGCTGCCATTCTTTAGCAAGTGCTTGTTTTGCTTCGATTAATTTCATCATTTGCTGCACTTGCTTCCCGAAGACAATCTCTTCCTCTCGGGTTAGCAGAGGTACTCGACCGATCTCGTGCAGATAGGTACGTACCGTATCCGTTGAGGAGTATGGCCGGGTGCCCATGCGATCGGCTTTAGCTGTTTTGTTTTTGGGGGTTGTAGTGGACATGGGTGAGTATTGCACTCCTTGTAACAACAGATAAAAAGTTGGTGATACCCTGTCCCACTTTTGCCAGTGGGATAGAAACTGCTACAGGGGGAGGTATTTCCCCTCCTGTTCATCGGTGACGATCGGTAGAAGCTTTTTCTTGAGGATTACTTTTAAGTTTGATTTTCCTGTAATCCTCGTTGATTTTCGGTAGCTTGCTAGCTTTAATCGCTAGTTCAAGGCGAAGTGAAGAAATAGTTTACTTTGCTCAATATTATTCCAAATTTTGAGGTTCGTAAAGGGTAAAAACCTCTTGCTTAAGGTGAACATTCTACATTTTTCCTTAAGGTTTTAGAATCCCTGCTAGTTTTAACTGCAACTCAACTTCACAATACTCATGCAAACAGACTCATGCAAACAGAGGGCTTTGTTTTGCTCTCTGTTCCATCATGGCTTGAAATTAGGGCGCTGGCTAGATGGTGGGATGCGAGATAACCGAACCCGATCTCGTCGTAGTATGGTCGATGTTGAAGGAAGAGGGGGTGAGGGGGTGAGGGGGTGAGGGGTGAGGGAGAGAGAGGGGGTGAGGGGGAAAAAGAGAGAGAGGGGGTGAGAGGCTGAGGGGTAAAAGCTCCTTACCCCTAGCTATCGTAGTTGCAGAAAGTTCTCTAAAATTAAGCGTTGCTGTTCTTGCCTTCTTCGTTCCAAAATTCTAACGCGCTAATCCGCAGAGGGTTGTCCACCGCTAAATTTTTTAATTCGGCGATCGCCCGCTGCTGCACTTCTCCTCTGCCCAACATCCTCAACCATAGAGTTTCCGATATTTCTGGCAATTCATGAATGACGACAATTGCCGATCGAAAAGCCGATCCCAAAAAATACATTCCCTTCATCCAATTTGCTTCGTCTGGGAAAGCCCCAAATCCTGTTAAAAAATCGTCTGAAGCCGTGGGAGTGAGAATCCAAAGCATTGGGAATGCAGATAAATCCCAGGGAATATTTTGTTTTTTGAATTTCTCTTCTAATTCAACACGTAACTTGAGGTATTTGCCCATACAATCCCACATATCATTTTTGATAATTGGGTTGCCCAAAGGTTCAAAAATTGCTGTCGGGCCGGCCATTCTCCCCAATAGTCCCAAATTTTCGATATCTTGCGGTTGGGAAGTGGTTTGAGTAAAGTAGATAGGGATTTCGCGGATTTCTGAAGTGACATCGCGCCTAACATTAACCGTTCCGAGGGGAGACAGCAATTCCTGTAATAAGTTTTTGGCAAAGCGATTGTGAATCACTTCTGTCGCTGGTTTTTCTTGATTTATTTCCCCATCATTTGAATTGGTGCATTGATGAACATGAACCGTGCCGATGGTAGATAGTAAAGTTGTGAGATATTCTTTGGCAAAGCGATCGTGAATTAATTCTGTCATTGGATTTTTGATTTGAGATTACTGCGGTATATCAATTAAGCTGTTACGCATTTAAACCACTAACGAGGTCTGTAGGGTGCCACGGGTCGATCGCTTATTATACAAGGGAAACGTTTGTTTTCCGGTGTATTACCGCTCACAAGCGAATTTCCATTTCAGAGTAGGAGTCAGGTCAGAGGATGATTGTACTATAATTCAGAAGTTAAATTAATTGAATAGATAATTTATGAACGCTGAAGAATTGCTCCGACGGTATGCTGCTGGAGAAAGAGATTTTGCTGGGGTTGATTTGAGCGGTGTCGATTTGAACAAGGCAAATCTCCTTGAGATCAATCTCGCCAATGCCAATCTGATTAATGCTAACTTGATTTCTGCTGAGTTGAGTAATGCTAACTTGAGTGGTGCTAACTTGAGCGATGCTCACTTGGATTGTATTCACTTGATTAATGCTAACTTGAGTAATGCTAACTTGAGCGAGGTCAACTTGGGTGGTGCTCAGTTGGAGGGTGCTAACTTCAGTGGTGCTAACTTGAAAGGAGCTTGGTTGGAAGGGGCTGACTTGAGTGGAGCCAATCTAAGTAATGCCTGCTTAGAAAACGCAAGTTTGCACTATGCTGACGCGACTGATGCCAACTTCAGTGGAGCTAATTTGAAAAATGGTTTTTTATCTAGGCTCAACTGTGAAAATACTAACCTCACTGGAGCCGACCTCAGCGATGCAGACCTCGGTGAAGCTGGTTTTCATAAAGCAACTCTAATTGGCGCGAATCTAAGTAATACCAAACTACATCAAACAGGGTTTTGGAATTCCGATCTTACTGGAGCTAACTTTAGTGGTGCAATTATGGATGAAACATCATTTGATGGTTCAAATCTGTGCCACGCTAATCTGATGGGAGCTAGACCCGATCCTGAATATGACGACTCAAATACAATCAATCTTTGCGGAAAATGGGAAGACGCTACCTTGTGCAATACTGTCATGCCAGACGGAACCATCCGAAATGATAATTGTACAGCTTGATGAATGCTAAACATTGCTGAAAACAGATCTACCCTCCGTTTGAATATTCATCATATTTATGTGTCGAGAGGAGTCAGATAAATTAATACAAATCCGCGTTCAATATCCCTTTACAATTAACAGCACCAGTGCGAAGAGGAGGTGGATCGCGATCGTATTGAACTAGCAAAAAATAGGATAATTGTATTATAATTCAGAAGTTAAACTCATTGACTAGATAATTTATGAATGCTGAAGAATTGCTCGAACGGTATACCAGTGGGGAAAGAGATTTTGTGGGCGTTGACCTCAGTAGTGTCGATTTGAACGGGGCAAAGCTCATTGATATCAATCTCACCAATGCTAATCTGATTAATGCTAACTTCAGTTATGCTGACTTGACTGGCGCTAACTTGAGCGATGCTAATTTGATTAATGCTAACTTCAGTTGTATTGACTTGATTAATGCTAACTTGAGCAATGCTAACTTGACCGACGCTAACTTGGAGGGCGCTCAGTTGATTAATGCTAACTTCAGTGGCGCAAACTTGAGAGAAGCTTTCTTTCGAGGGGCTGACTTGAGTAAAGCCAATCTAAATAATGCCTGCTTAGAAAAAGCAAATTTGGACTCCGCTGACTTAACTGATGCCAACCTCAGTGGAGTCAATTTGAAAAGTGGTTTTTTATCAGGAATAAACTCTGAAAACACTAACCTCAATGGAGCAGACCTCAGCGATGCAGATGTCACTGGAGCTAGTTTTGATAAAGCAAGTCTAATTGGCACGAATCTAAGTAATACCAGATTGCACCAAACAGGGTTTACGAATTCCGATCTAACTGGAGCCAACCTCAGTGGTGCGATTATCGAGGAAACTTCTTTCAAAGGTTCAAATCTCACCCATGCTAATCTAATGGGAGCTAAACCTGAACCAGAATATGGCTCAAATACAATCGATCTTACCGGAAAACTACAAGACGCTACCTTATACAATACTGTCATGCCAGATGGAACTATCCGAAATGATAATTGTACAACTCAATGATAAACATTACTGAAAGTAGCTATCTATAGCAATCCTAAATGAGCCGTAATTTTTTTTACCCCACCCCAACCCTCCCCTTGGTAAGGGGAGGGAGTAAGAAATTAACAAATGATTTAGGATTGCTATATACCCTCTCTTGGAAAATTCATATTTCTGTACCCTCTGAGGAGTAGATAAATTATTCACCCTCAAGAGACTCAGATTCATCATCTGGATCTGTAGGGTCTTCTGGAAGTGGCGGTGGATTTGATTTCCAAGGAAGGCTATCCCAAGTTTTTCCAATAGATTTTCGACTGGGAAAGATGTATTTGACATCTTTGATCTCTTGTTTTATTTCTTGAGGAAGAAGAGGGAATAAATTGTAACCGATCTGGTTTTCTATTTCTTCAAGAGACCAGATGGGACGTTGAGTGCGATCCTCTATCTTACTCCAATCCTTATTTCTCCACTTTGTGGCAATGTTACCAGGGTCTTGATTTGGATAATAAAAACCAACCGCATATGCGGGAGTTGTGCTGGGGTCTGCACCCGGCTTATCCAAAACCACCATGACTTTCCACAAGTTAGCAGGAATTTGAATAGCTTTACCACCCGCATTAAAACTACCCTTAATTTCATCAATGCCATTAATCACATAAACTTCTTTACCGTTTAGTGCAAAATCTTGCCCATAGTTTTCAAATTTCTCCCACAGTGGGCTGTTATTTTTAATCTGTTGTGGGACTATATTCGTCATTAAATTGACAGATCTCTTGTCTTTTGTGGTAATACTGCGAGCTGCTAGAGGTGTTTGATGACCTTGAATGTAACCCAAGGATACTGCGTTTCGGATTCGCCCGGAGTTTGATATAAGAAAGGTTTTGAGGTTTTAATTCCCGGCAGTTGTGGGGCAAAAGTTGGGGCTAGTCCGGGAATTAAGGATTCCACTTCTGTTAAAGGTTCTCCAATCGGGTCTGTTAAAGGCACTCTTGGCACTCCTGATTTGAAGGTTAATTTATTTTTAATTCATTATCTAGCGGTTAATAATTTTTATTATAGGTTGAATTCGATTTTAAACAAATTAGTAAACATACAGAATTTTTGAGTTTTTTAGACTGTTGGTAGTCAGTTAAATCTATGTATATTTACTGAGAGTTATTTAACTTATGCTAAATCTTTATGAAAATAACTGTTTTCACGTAGGAAAATACTTCAATCATGTTGGAAAATACTTAAATTAACTCATCCACCGCCACGTCGCTTCCCGATCGCCCGTTTCCTCTAGCTCTGGAATTCCTTCGATGTCGAAATGAGTTAGCTGTTACGCATTTAAACCACTAACGAAGTCTGTAGGGTGCCACGGCTCGTAGGCGTAAGCCGGGGCGCAGCCATCGCTTATTATACAAGGGAAACGCTGGGGGCTGACGCACCCTACAATTTTAAAGGTGCGATCGCCCATCCAAACTAAAACCCCAGATCCATTTTGGCAGCTTCAGATTCTGCAAATACATCTGCGTCGGGCATTTCTTGCCAATCAATATCACCGATTTCCCGATAAAATTGCTCATCATAAGGACGAGTTTGTACAACCACCGGCATCGGTACAGCGTGCCCTAAAACTAATGCTTGTTGCTTCGAGTCCAGTTTAGACAAAACCGATCGCAAACTTTGGCCTCCCGAAACACCAGTAAAAATAGCATCAATGTCCTTATCATCGTTGAGTAAAGCCGTGATGCGAGTGCCCACTTGCGACATGACTTCGCCGTCGATACCAGAGGGACGCTGGTCTACAATTAACAGAGTTACGAAGTATTTTCGCATTTCGCGGGCGATCGTGCCGAAAATGGTCGATCGCACGATCGCCGGATCCAGAAAACGGTGAGCTTCCTCAATAGTAATCACTAAGGGTTGCGGGCGATCGCAGGGATTCTTACTCTGCAAAAACTTCTCAGCTTTCCGCACATAAGCTTGGTGAATGCGACGAGTAATCAGGTTTGCTGCTAACATATAGGACAGCAAATCTGAGTGAGAACCGAATTCGATTACCACATTTTTGCCACCATCCAAACACTGCAAAACCTCAGTTACATAATTTTTGGGACAGCGTTTACGAATATATTTTAAATCGTTTAATCTCTCCAACTTCCGCTGCAAAGCCATAATCGAAGACTTATTTCCCCGCTTCTCTTCGCAAAACATTGAAATATCTTCATTGCTCATTTCCAGCAACTTATTGATCCAACCACTGCCCAACTCGTTTCGCAAGATGATCGCATTTTCAATACTAGCTTCCGACAGATTTAACTCCCGCTGCACCAGTGCTATGTCTTCGACTTCTATTTGGTCAAAACTCAAATATAATTCTTGAGCGTCGCGGACTCCTCGGCGTTTTGTCGATGCTGGATCGAGGGTATAAATCTGAATTTGACTGGGAAATAACTGTCGTAAACCTTTAACAGTGCTAAATTGTTTCCCTTCCGAAACTGCTTCCCAGCCGTATTCAGAGTGCATATCGAAAATCAAATTAACCGCAGCTTGTTTACGAATAATTCCCGACAATAACAACCGCGTGAGAAAAGATTTGCCCGTTCCAGATTTGCCAAAAATCCCGTTGCTGCGTTCGACAAATCTATCTAAATCTAAGCATACAGGAACGTCCATGTCAATAGGTTTGCCGATCGCAAAATTGCGGCGGTACGGATCATCTTCCCAGCCAAAAACTGCCCGAAAGTCGGTTTCTTTGGCATCAAATACCTGGGAAAAGTGGCTGGGAATGGTTTTAACTGGCAATAGTTCAATGTCGGCGCTAGTTTGTGGCTGTAAAGAAGCTAAGTTTTCGGCGCTGGATTTTTTACCGTTAGTTTTGCTGGAGTTCGGATAGAAAATTGCCTGCTGTTTTTCTCGTTCCGCAGTCAGCATCAACATCGGCGCTAGTTCAATTGTACCGTAGGTGCTGCTACCTGCGAGCACTGCGATCATAAAATCGTCGTTGGGGTTGGGAGGATTGGATAAAATGCGATCGCTGGATGTTCCCAGAGATACATCGGTGAGCATACAGAAAAAGTGCGATCGGACCCCGCGCACTACTAAAAATTTCCCTACTCTCATATCTTCTACCGAAACGTCGGGGTGCAGTCGCACTTCCAATCCCTTGCTGAGGGAACCTTGAATAACAGAGCCTAAAGGTTTGTCAGTTGTCATTAGTCATTAGTCACTTGTTAGTTGTTAGTTGTTAGTTGTTAGTTGTTAGTTGTTAGTTGTTAGTTGTTACTTGTTACTTGTTACTTGTTACTTGTTAGTTTGTTATTTTTTATTCCGCATTTATTAGATACTAACAACTGCCCGATGCCCGATGCCCGATGCCCGATGCCCAATTCCCCATTCTCCATTCCCCATTCCCCATTCCCCATTCCCAATTGACTAATTACCATTCCGATTCCAGTGGCATTTCAAAGAAACTCGGACTCAGCTCTATATCGGTCAAATCTGTTTCGCTCAAATAAGCATCTGTCAAAAAAACTAGCTTAAAATTTGCCCCTTTCAGGTTTGCACCTTTCAGATTAGCACCTCTAAGATTAACTCGAAATAAATGAGCATCGCTGAAATCTACCTCAGTCAAATCCGCTCCTTCTAAATTGACCCTCATTAAATCTGCTTTTCTGAGGTCGGCTGCGTTTAACTTAGCACCGCTGAGGTCAGCTTTTGTTAAGTCTACACCTCTCAAGTCGGCTCCGCTTAAATTAGCTAACAACAAAGTAGCCCCGGTTAAATCAGTCCCTCTCAAATCGGCCTCGCTCAAATTAGCGCCACTGAGGTCAGCCCTTGTTAAGTCTACACCCCGGAGGTCGGCATAGCTCAAGTTTACTTGGTGTAAAATTGCGCCGCTTAAATCCGCTCCTCTCAAATCTGTTCTCTCCAAGTTTGCACCTTTGAGGTAAGCTTTTTTTAAGCTGGCTCTGCTGAGGTCTACATTTTTTAAGTTGACCGAACTTAAGTTAGAACCGATCAAATTAGCTCCGCTTAAATCCGATCCGTTCAAGTCCGCTCCGGTTAAGTTTACCCCTTGCAGCGATACATTGGGAGCAATTAAATAAGCTCCGGCTAGGCTGGGATCAATGCCTTCTGAAAATAATGTTTTGTTGCTGTAAACAGCTTTTTCTAAGATGGTGCCGCTCAAACTGGCTTCCCTCAAATCCGTGCCGCTGAGGTTGGATCCTGCTAGGTTTGCCCGATCGAGTTTTGCTCCAAACAGAATGGCTTTATATAAGTTTGTCCGCCGTAGGTCAGCTCCTTTTAAATCGGCTCCTGTTAAATCTACCATCATCAGATTTAATCCTGGGAGCGACGCATTGGGAGCTAGTAAAATTGCTCCCATTGCAGCGGGGTCAATATGATCGGGAAAGACTGTTCGGTTGTTGTAAACAGCTTTGTCTAAAATGACCCCGGTCAACTGGGAACCCCGCAAATCTGCCCCGCTCAGGTTGGCTCTGGTTAAGTTGGCTTGCTGGAGATTTGCTCCCACTAAATTGGCCTTGATCAAACTTGCTTGTTTGAGGTTGGCTTCTGTGAGTTCTGCTCCTACGAGAGTAGCTTCTCTAAGCACTGCGCCGGTCAAATCGGCTCTGGTGAGGTTGGCTAAATTGAGAAAGGACTCGGCTAAATCCGCTCCGCACAGATTGGCTCCGGTGAGGTCTGCTTCTATGAGGTCTGCATACCTGAGAATAGCGTCACTGAGGTTGGTTTCTCTGAGGTCGCTGCCTCTGAGGTTGGCTCCCCTGAGTTCCGCACCGCTGAGGTTGGCACCTTTGAGAGCCTGTCCCCTGAGGTCGAGCCGGTGGAGAAAGTCACCAACGTTCATTTCCATGTCAATTCGCCCTCTATTCCTGAACCTAGCTTGACATTTCGATGGCTGAATCGGGAATAGGGGCAAAACTGTAGATTTTTTGAGGTTCGAGCCGATCGCAAATTCCGACTAATTCCGACAAAGGGTATGTCTCGCGATCGAGCTGCACTTGCAGGATTTTGAGCGGATCGGCACCGGAGGAAACCATTAATTCTAATTTTTGTAAATCCGGCCAGGTGCCGATTTCGCGGAGAATTTGGGCGATCGCCTTGACGTAAGGATGGTTTGGTTCTTTGTACCAGTCGGGGGCTGCGAGTCCAGCTTGGTCGAAGCCGAGGTGAAAGATTAAGGAGTTTTGTCCGAACAGAGCTATTCCCACCGGTCGCGCTTCTTCTTGCAGCAATAAATGTTGGCTTGCAGCCAAATTCCGCATTTTTTCCAAGTGTTCGTACCGATTGGCAATTCGAGATTGCAGTCCCGGAATTAAAACCTCTTCTGCTTTTTCCTTCTTCCCTCTGGCTTCTTCCTTCGTTTCGTCCCATTGAATTGCCACTGTTACTAAATAAGTTTGCAGCAGCATATGACCGAGTTTTGCAGCTTTTGTTGCCAGATAGATAGAGTTATCATCTGTGGCTTCAATTAATAAGGGGAGGCGATCGACTACTTCAATTCCGTAACCTTTCAACCCGGCGATTTTGCGGGGGTTATTGGTAATTAACCGGATTTTTTGCACTCCCAAATCGTTGAGCATTTGCGCTCCGACGCCGTAGTTCCGCAAGTCGGCGGGAAAGCCCAAGCGCTCGTTTGCTTCTACGGTATCGAATCCGATATCTTGCAGGGAGTAAGCTTTGAGTTTATTAACCAGTCCAATTCCCCGACCTTCTTGGCGCAAGTAAACTATGATGCCAGAACCAGCATTTTCAATCATTTTCAGTGCGGCTTGCAGTTGCATCCGACAGTCGCAGCGCAGGGAACCCAAAGCATCGCCGGTCAGACATTCGGAATGCACCCGCACCATGACGGGTTTGTCTTTAAATTCTGCTGGATCGCCCTTGACAACGGCAACGTGTTCGGAGTTGTCTTGAGTGTCGCGGTAGGCGTAAATCATAAACTCGCCGAATTGAGTTGGCAATTTGGCGACGGTTTCGCGGCGGACAAATCGATCGTGCTTCAGTCGGTAGCTAATTAAATCAGCAATGCTGATGATTTTGAGGTTGTGAGTTTTGGCGTACTCGATTAATTGCGGCAACCTCGCCATTGAACCGTCGGGGTTTTGAATTTCGCAGATGACACCGCTGGGATACAGCCCCGCGAGTCTAGCGAGGTCAACTGACGCTTCGGTGTGGCCGGCGCGTTTGAGGACGCCGCCGTCGATCGCGCGCAAGGGAAAAATATGACCGGGGCGGCGCAAGTCTTGAGGTTTGGTGTCCGGGTGGATGGAAACCTGGATGGTGCGGGCTCTGTCTTCAGCGGAGATACCGGTGCTGACGCCGTTGACAGCATCGATGCTGACGGTGAAGGCGGTTTGATTGTTGTCAGTATTTTTACTTACCATGAGGGGTAATTCGAGTCGATCGAGCCGATCGCCCGTCAAGGCCAGACAAATCAAACCCCGCGCGTTCACGGCCATAAAATTGATGTTGTCCGGCGTGGCGAATTGGGCGGCACAAATGACGTCGCCTTCGTTTTCGCGGTTTTCGTCATCGACTACTACCAGGATGCGACCTGCTTTGAGGTCTGCGAGGGCGCTGTCGATCGAGTCAAATTGAAAGGATTGTGTTGAGGTGTTGTTATTGGGCACTGAGAAGTTCAAGCTATAAACAGTATTGTTATGGAAATAGAATCTATTTTTAATTGTAACCTTTTGTTTCGGGCACGGACGCGCGATCGAGATCAGTTTGTCACTATTTCTGACCTTGCCTACTATAAATATTGCAATTTGTCAACCTAAAATTACCCGAATATTTAATGAGCTTAGCTGATATTACAAAGATTTTAGGCAAACTGTACAATCAAGATTCTAATTAAACAATCATAATCTTGATTGTTTGCAGACCATGTGCGATCGGGCCAAAGCAATTTTGAAATTAGGGCGGATTAGTGCGAGATTGCGACTAATCGAGTAGATGATTTTTTGAGTCAGGCTGACATTTAAAAGCTCCGCCCGGTGGGACAATATTAATATCCCCTCAAATTATCCCAACCATGAATAAATGGCCGAAATTCCTCCCCCATCCTACATCATGGGCGAGGGGGTTTGCCTTAAGCATTAACTTTTGGTTGATTGTTTCTGTACTTTGGCCAGAATCTTACTACTACTACTATAGATTTAGCAGGAGCTATTGGTACATCATCAGGAACTCTGACTTTGAAGCCGTAATGACATTTGCTTGGTTATCCCAAATCTGGTTATTTGCTTTCTATCACTGGGTAGTAACCAAGGTTGCTGAGTGGATGGAAACACGCACGAACAATCAGCCACTAGCAGCAGTATCTGCGTGGCAACACGGTCGGGAAGGTATTATCGCATTTCTGACGCTACCTGCTGCGATTTTGATGGGAATTCCGGCGATCGCAATTTTTATGCTACCTGTCAGAAGCTCTTCGGGCGCGCTGATTGCTTTAATTCTAGGAACTGCGATCGCATCTAGTTACCTCTATTATTTCCGCTTTGGACAACTGCTTAAAAATATCCTTCAGCCTCTCTGGGTTTTTGTTGTAAACCTTCTCAAGATATTTGAACTTTTGTTAGTTCCAGTAGTAACTGGTAGTCCATTTTTTATGCTCACTATTGCAACGGCCAAAATCATACCGCAACAACTACTACCACTAACAACTTTTTGCTTAGTTGTGTGCATATTTCTGAGCGGAATAGTCGGATATGCAGCCTTGCAGTATTGGTCAGCGCATCTAGTTAATTGGGCCGCGACTTGGTGGCCGGCCCAATCTCCTGGTTACAGCCACCTCCAAGCTAGAAAAGCTTGGAAACACAACAAAACAGTAACTAAGCAATCCTTTATTCGACACTCAACCAGTTGGCATTTAGCAGCTAACGATGCTACCAATTTGATTTACCTAAATTGTATATCGGTCATCCTCGGTTTTTTCGGTTATTTGCTGTTTGGAGATTCATCAGAGTGGACACAAACACAAGAAGAGATTTTAGGATTGGTGGCGGTGCTAACTTGGATTGCGCCGTGGTATTTCTGGGGGTGGCACCGCGAAGTAGAAATTGCCATCGGTAAGCGGGAGGCTAAGAAAACGCGATCGCCCAATTCTAACTCACCGGCTCCAAACCCCATAGAACAAGAGCTAAATCAACTCAAAGCCACAAGTGGAATGACTCGGATGAAGTCTGTGAGGCGATTAACCCAGCCATCTCCTGAAGTGCCCGAATGGTATGTGTTTCGCAGCGGTGAAGCCAAGGGCCCGTATACTAAATTACAGTTATGGGAGATTCAGGAAATCACAGCCAGAACGAAAGTGCGGCGCGGGGAAGCCGAGTGGCTGCGCGCCGGTGAAATTCCAGAATTAGCGGCGTACCTGTCTCAAAAATAAAAAAAACCCTCAACTTGTGAGGGTTTCGCGATGCCAGGAACGAGACTTGAACTCGTGACACATGGATTTTCAGTCCATTGCTCTACCAACTGAGCTATCCCGGCTTGTTTTTTCACGCTTAACTACCTTAGCAGACAAGTATGGATTTTAGCAAGTGGTTTTGCAAATTAATTTTTCGATCGCGCGATCGCCCCCCGCCTGTAAGCTAAAAGCTGCACGCCTAAAACCCTAAATCGCAATGACACAGCAACATCGAGGTAATGGGGACAAGAGTCTGCTTGTCCTCGGCACAATTTGGCTGCTGGGGGCAATTAGCGATCGCCTCTGGTTTGCGTTCGATCGATCCGTACCCGCCTGGGATCAGGCAGAATACCTGACTGGAACCCTGAATTACTGGCTGGTGCTCCAACATCCGCAGTGGTTATCCGGGGAATGGTGGACAAACTTCTGGCTGCTTTCGACGAAAATTCCGCCCTTAATTTTTATTGCCACAGTGCCGTTTTTGCGTGTATTTGGCACCGCGCCCGATGAAGCAACGTTAGTTTTTTTATTATTTAGTGCGATTCTCCTCGCTTCAGTTTACAGTTTGGGCGTCCAATTATTTAATCGGCAAGTCGGTTTGTGGGCCGCTGCAATTTGTGTAGTGTTACCGGGACTTTATCGGTTCCGCTTGCAATTTTTACTCGACTATCCCCTGACTGCTGCGATTACTTTGACTTTCTTTTGTCTGACAATGTGGAAGAAGTCAGAAGGAAGTTCGGCAACGGATTATGTAACGGATTTAACGGATTTAACGGATGTAACGGATGCATGGAAGACCGAAGTTGGAAGAGGGAAGAAGTCCCAAGGAAGGCACGACACGGATGTGGATGCGGATAGGCGGATTAATTCTCGCAAACAGGGACAAGTTTGGTCTCTTTCTCTATCGTCTTACTTTTGGGCGATCGCCTTTGGCATCTCTCTCGGTTTATCAATCTTAGTCAAACATACTACCGTATTATTTCTCTTTACCCCAATTGTCTGGTTGGCTGTCGGTACTGTGCGACAAAAAGCTTGGGGAAGATTAGCTCAATTAGCAGGTGCTTTGTTGCTGTCGGTGGCGGTATTTGGCCCTTGGGCAAAAACGAATTGGCTATTAATTTTGACAGGGGGAAAACGGGCAACTTTCGATTCTGCGATCGCCGAAGGAGATCCCGCCCTCAATACAATCAATGCTTGGATTTACTACGGTCAACACTTGCCCGAACAGGTTTCTTGGCCGCTGTTACTCATTCCCTTAGTAGGATTGTTAATTTATTATTGGCGCAATCGGCAAGATAGTTTATCAAAATTGCATTTCAATTCCTGTAGGTGGCTAGCCGTTTTTTGGGGAGGAGCTTATCTAATTAATTCGCTGAATCTTAATAAAGATGACCGATATGTTGTGCCTTATTTGCCAGTAGTTGCAATTTTTTTGGCCTACTGTTTGACGCTGTGGCCCCGCAAGTGGGGACAACAAATTCGCTGGGGTACAATTGGCTTAGCAATTGTCGCGATGCTGTTCCATATGTGGCCGCTGGGAGGTGCTTTGGGAGATAATTTAGTCCAAATTGTTAGTCCCGGTAATTCTAGTTATCCTTACTTGGGGAAAGAGTGGCCGCACCGAGAAGTAATTGCAGAAATTATTGATACGGAACCTTATTTGCAATCTACTTTAGGCGTGTTACCTTCGACACCGGAAATTAATCAGCACAATTTGAATTATTATGGTGCTTTGGCGAATTTTCAGGTTTACGGGCGACAGGTGGGGACAAGTTTAAAAGAAGTGCCGCAAGATGTGCGATCGCTCTCTTGGTTTGTCACAAAAACAGGGCCCCAAGGTTCGATTCGCGAAGGGATTAAAAAGGCTCAAAATGCAGCGGTGGCGGCTATCGAAAAAGGCGACAAATTTCAGTTGCAAAAAAGTTGGATTTTGCCCGATAATACTAATTTGAATCTTTATCGGAAGCGCTGGCGGGCTGTGGAAATACAGCCTTTGAATGAAGTGCGATCGCAAGTACAATTAGAGCAAGTTACTGTTGCGGCTTCTTCTGTTCCTGGAGTGCCGATTCCGGTAACATATATTTGGTCTGGGCCTTGGCAGCAGTTGCAGTCGGGTTTGGTTGTGCTGACGTGGAAAAATCGCCTAGGTAGCGATATTCAAACGGGCCAGACTTATCGGATTTTACACGATCGCGCGATCGCCCAGGCAACTTTGCATCCGGGGATTCTGGAAGCTGATAAATTTGCAGTCGGGTTTCGAGTAGTCGATCGCACGGCGATGCTTCCTCCTGCTAATATTGCACCGGGAAGTTACAATCTGGAAGCTACTTATCTGAATCGGAAAACTGGCGAAACTTATCCGATAAATGTGGCGGCAGTTAGTGTTAAAATCGAAGCACAGCCTCTGAATCTGCGTTCCCAGACCCTGCCGGGGAACGAAAATGATAAAAAGTTTAAAATTAAGGCAAAGCCTCTAGATCTGCCTTCCAAGGCTCTTCCTAGGAACGAGGATAATGCTAATATCCCTGAGTTAGATTTGGTGACTCAGTTGCGGGTGATGGCGGCTAATTTACCGAAAGGATTACCAGGCTTAGAACCGGTGTTCGAGCAGATTGGACGCATCAATCAGTACGATCCAATTCAAGATTATACGATACAAGCGGAACAAGCGTTTGAATATCGGTTGAAGCAAGAACCAAACAATCTAGAATTAGCCTATGGGTTAGCATTTTCTAGGGCATTGCAACAAAATGTAAAAGGTGCGATCGCAGCTTTAGAAAAAGTCACTCAACTCGACTCAAAAAACCCCTACGCCTATGCTTATCTAGCTTTTGTCAACCTTTATGGTTGGCATCCCAAAGCCGCTGAAACTGCCTTAAAACCTGCTCTCGCTCTCAACCCCAATTTACCAGAAATTAGAGTATTAAATGGTGTAGCCGCACTCTTGCAAGGCAATCTCATCCAAGCATGGCAAGATTTACAATACTTGAAAAAAATCAAGATTTAACAATTTATATCTGTAGGGAAACGGCGCTGCCGTTTCCGGGGCTTCGCATTCATTGCCAGCCATAAAAATAAGGACACAACAATGTTGTGTCCCTACAGGATATCTGTATTTCACCCGATATCAGATTAGATATGTAGGGAAACGGCAGTGCCGTGTCCGGGGTTTCTGCTATTCCTACTTGGCATCCGCCGGAATCAAAACCTTATCAATTACGTGAATCACGCCGTTACTAGCTTTGATATCAGCCTTAATCACATTAGCGCCTTCCACAGTAACTTTGCCACCACTAACTACTACCTTCAGCGGGGTTTTTTCCACAGTTGGAACATCACCTGATTTCAGGCTAGTAGAGAGAACTGAACCAGACACAACGTGGTAAGTCAAAATCTTAACAAGTTTAGCTTTGTTTGCGGGTTTCAGCAAATCATCCAAAGTGCCTTTTGGTAAAGCTGCGAAGGCGGCATCTGTCGGCGCGAAAACAGTGAAAGGGCCATTTCCTTGTAAAGTTGGAACTAATCCTGCGGCTGTTAAAGCCTTCGTCAGTGTCTTGAATTGAGCGTCGCCAGATGCAATAGCAACAATATCCTTAGCAGCGGCCATTGGTGCCGGTGATGCAGCGATTTTCACATTTCCTGCAACTTGTTGAGTTGGAGTTGCACTAGCAACAGTGGTGTTGGAATTGATGTGAGCCCAAGCTGGGAAACCGATTAGCGCACTTGCGCCGATTACTCCTGCGAAACCTGTGAGTTGTTTCATCCAGCTAGGTAAATTTTGATGTTTCATTACGCTTGTATTTCCTTGTAAGATCAAACAGTGGAAATGAATGCTGATGTTAGGGAAGTCTCAACAAAAAAATGTAAAGGGTAAATCCTTTTGTATTCTCTATCGACCTAAAACTCTCTTACTATAGCGCAAGCTGGCGGATAACAAGCTCAAGGGCTAAATTATTTGTAACTGAAAACCTCAATCACCGAACCGCTTTGTGGCAAATCGGCCGATCGCACCAAAAGTGTATCATTATTCAATCGACGCACCGGCGTGCCATCCATCAGCGCCAGAAATTCATCTAGTGTTACCAAATCGCAAGCAGCAGCATCAGCGGCTTGAGTTTTGAAATGTGTGGGAATCACCATCTTTGGTTTAAGAAGTTGCAAAGTTTGCTTCGCTTCCGCAGGAGTATAAGCTTTCGGGCCACCACCGACGGGAATCAACACCACATCCGGGCGTCCGATCAAGATTTGTTCTTCAATGCCGATCGGTCCTGCAACTCCACCCAAGTGTAAAATCTTAACACCAGCTTGCTGCCACAGCCAAGCCACATTCACGCCAAATCGCCGTCCTCCCTCACGGTCTTTTTGCGTCCGAATGCCTTGGAGCCGCAGCCCATTTGACTGATAAGACCCCGGTTCGTACAAAAGACCCGGATTGCCCGAAAATCCATCGATCGCCCCTTCATCGAGCAACCGGCTGCTAATCAGAATCAAATCAGTAGCGACTTTAGGAGCTTTATAGCCGGCCGTACAACCCAGGGGGCGAAAAGGATTCACCAGCACCCTCGCACCGCCTCCTGTAAACAAAAAGCAAGTGTGGCCCAACCACTGAACCGACAAAGAATCAGCAGTTTGAGCAAGATAGCTTTCCCATCCAGATGGCAAACCAGTTGCTAAAGCTGCCAATAAACTTGTCTGTGCGTAACGCATTAATTGTCGCCGTTTCATCTTTAGGTTATGTTATCGGGTGTTAGTCGTATGTTGTTATAGCATAAATTCATCAAAAAACTATATATTCCCGCTTAAACTGTGTTCTCAAATCTGGTTGCATCGGAATGATTAAACCGCGAAGACACAAAGAGCACGAAGGAAGAACGGTATCTTCTTCTTTCTCTTCCTTCGCGTTCTTAGCGCCTTCGCGGTTCATTTCATCTTATTCCATAAAAACTCTAAAGCCGTTCCAAGAAATTGCGTAATAATTGTTTCCCCGAAGTCGTTAAAATACTTTCCGGGTGAAACTGTACGCCTTCAATATGCGGATATTCCCGATGTCGCACGCCCATAATAGTTCCATCCTCAACCCAAGCCGTAACTTCCAAAACTTCTGGACAACTCTGCTTTTCAATTACCAAACTGTGATAGCGAGTTGCAATCATCGGCGATTCGACACCCCGAAAAACTCCGACTCCACTATGTTCAACCTGAGAAGTTTTGCCGTGCATTAATATCGGTGCAGAAACAATTTTGCCGCCGAATACTTGGCCGATGCTTTGATGTCCGAGACACACGCCTAAAATTGGCATGGTTGGCCCCAATTCTTTGATTAATTCCAGAGAAATTCCCGCATCTTCTGGCCGCCCAGGGCCTGGAGAAATCACAACTGCCGCCGGCTGCAATCGGCGAATTTCTGCTAGGGAAATTTGGTCGTTGCGGTAGACTTGCACCTCTTTTGCTACTGGCAACTCAGCACCTAGTTCTCCTAGATACTGCACCAAATTGTAGGTAAAACTGTCGTAGTTATCGATGACTATAATCACGGGTTAATTTTGATTTTAGGTTTGAGATTTTAGATTTTAGATTGACTCGCTGTCTGAAAGCAAGGGTTTGAAGAATTTAGATAGATGCCCAAGATAGAAATAGCTGTCATGTTTAATAATAGAACTAACAACCTCAAATTTACCATCTAAAACCTACAATTAGCCTGCTGAATAATATAGCTAATTGGGGATGGCTAGTTGAACTGCTGTCACCAAAGGAGGGAGCAAAAGTGACGCTGCGACGATCGCAGCCGCCATTGCTGATACCAGCACCGCCCCAGCAGCGCAGTCCTTGGCAATTTTCGCGAGTTCGTGGTAAGATTGGCCCACAGTCAAGTCTACTAGAGATTCGATCGCCGTATTCAACAATTCCATTGCCAAAACTATGCCAATGGTAATGCCAATCACGGATATTTCCACAGGCTTCAGGTGCAAAAATATTGCCAAGCCGATCGCCAAAGTGCCAATAGCAGTGTGAATCCGAAAATTTCGCTGAGTTTCAAAAGCGTAAGTTATGCCCGCCCAAGCATATTTAAAACTGGTAGCTAAGCTAGATGCTATTTTCCATGACAGTTCTCGATTGTATTTTAAGGCTTTTTTCGACCCGTTGACTGTCTGATTGGAAGAGTCTTGCGGCATGGGTAGAAGCTGTGCAATATTTGATATTTTTGAGTATTGATCTAATGTCATATACAACCAACTTTAAGTGATAAAGACGAGTAGATTTGAAGCATGAAAGATTGACTTCATTAAGTCTCGATAACTTTCCTAGGTTTTTACTCAACTCTTAATGTAATTTCCGAAAATTATGTTTGACTTCCCATGATTTGTCAACTTACTCTCAACCCAGTCTATCCAATCTCAAATCTTTGTCACGGTGTCTGGATCGAAATCCCTATTGCTTGCAGCAATGTTTCTTGTCGATCGAGCATTTGAGTTAGACTTTCTTCATCCGGGTGATCCCACCCCAAAAGATGCAGGAAACCGTGGGCTGCAAGCCAAGCTAGTTCAGTCTTCAGGGGATGTCCTTGCTGCTGGGCTTGTCGGTGAGCTGTATCGATCGAAATCACGATATCACCCAAGTATAGAGGCTGAGATAACAGCATTTCATCCGGCTGAGGACAGTCTACCTCCAAAGCTGCGAAAGCTAGTACATCGGTCGATCGATCTTGGTGGCGATACTGAGAATTCAGGGATTGCATCTCGTCATCCCCCGTGAGACGGAGACTGACTTCATAGCCAGGGGCCTCCGGCACATCCGTAGCCTGATTTTCCAGCCAAACACTGAACCAAGTTTCCCAGTTTTCGGGTGAAATCTCCCCGCTGGCTGCACTCTGAGGTTGGTTGGAATCGTCAGCCGACTGTTGGGCTAGCCCATAACAGTCTTCCAAGTTCACCTCTATTAGCATTTTTTGATTCTCCTGTCAAGCATTTTTATAGGTAATTTTTTGTAGCATCTAAGATTGTGCGATCGAGCTAACAGACTGGTTGCTTTTAGCAGGAACCATACAACAATCTGTTAAACAATGCAAGAGGCCGGGACAACAATCAGCTTAACTCCCGATTTGTGAAAAATCAAAATAGAAGCTAAAAAACCCGGTTTCTGGCGATCGTCCTCAACCTAAAATGACGCAATTACTACCAGAAACCGGGTTTTTGCGTCCAGGAATATGGAAATTATAAGCTGATTGTGGGAATCCCGATTACGAATTGAAATAGCGATCGACAAAAGCCAAACCAACGAGTACGCCCAAAAGTCCAGCAGCAGTCAAAGCAAAATGAAACAGAGAAGTCGCCCGCTTCCGCACCATATTCCGCATCGCTAGCTTGACATAACTCGGTGGAGGTGCATTGTTTGTCGGCGCTGTCGGGGTTTCGGCGACGGGTTCTTCGGATGTTGGGGCTGAGGGAGGTTGAGTCATATTCGTTATTTTAGAAGGTTGACAGAGCACGCCACGATGTTAACAAAAATGTAACGTTTTGTGTAGGATTTTTTAGCTTTCACAGGACTTAAGCATGAGGCCCCAGCCCGCCCATAAAACGCCGAAACATCCCTCAATCATTCCATCAATCCCCTCTCCCGCAACAAAGCATCCGCCCAAACAGCATCGGTTTCCGACGGCGCAGGTACTAACTGGGCCGTATAATCGAGGGTAATGTCATAGGCGGCGCGATCGTACACAACTCGATATTTGGGCACCAGTTGGGGAACTAAAGCATCTGCGATCGCCACTATCAACCTATTATGAACTTCTGGCAAAAAATCAGGACTTTCTCAATAGGGATTCATCCCCGGAAATGGATTAGTCATTGATTTAACTCCTGTTAATTTACCTACTTCTACCAATTTTTTATGCGGCTGCATAGAATCTGATCCCCCCTAACCCNNAGTAGGGTGTGAGTAGGGGGTGGGACAAGAGTTATTCTTTGCGATCGATCGGGAGCGTCATCAAAATCGGGGCGCAGATTAACAAAATTTTTGATTTTTTATGTAAAACTTTTCATATCAGTTATCAACTTATTTTCCTAAAAATTACTCTTAATATGTGCTTTAAAAATAGAATTTAGCTGAAATTTTGCTGGCTCTTTTCTGGGAACTTTTTCTACTAAACAGCGTCTGGTTAAAGATTGTATAATGTGCATAAATTTAGCTTGAGACACTTCCATATTAGCAGGTTTTTGGGAAATATCTATCGGTTCATCTTGATGGGCTAACCAGTTGATCGCATTTTTTTCCAATTCGGATAACCGCTCTAACTGCGATTCTAAATTGGTTTCTATGTCACCTAAAAACAACTCATTTTCATCTGTCAGAAAAAGGGAAACCTTCCCGTTAAATAACTCTATAATTGTTGAGCAAATAATATTTAACCAAGCTGGATGACTTTGATATAGTGTTATTAATTCATCCCATTTTTCCTCATCTTGTAATTTTTTTTGTCTCAAAATTTCTTTTGCTTCTTCTCCTAATCCTTGAAGTTGTAATACTCTTGTGTGTTTGTTTTCTTTTTCTAAAGTCTCTATTTATCCAGATTTTTCCCAACTAATTAAAATTAAACAACTCTGATGAGATAAGGTAGCAATTTGCTGAAAAAATTTACAATAATCTTTATAGTCTGTTAAATACTGACCCGCTAAGTTACCAGTTTTAAAAATATTCTGCACGTCATCAAGGATTACTAAACAACGAGATGAGCGAAAATAATCTATTATTTCTGGTAATGGAGTTGCGTGGGATTGAGAAAAAAACTGTTTAAGTTCATCTTTAAGGTTGATCAGTTTAGGTAAATGCTCAATACTGCGATAAATAATATAATCGAATTGTGTGTTAATTTCTGAGATTAATTTCAGGGTTAAAGCCGTTTTTCCGATACCGCTCAATCCATAAATTGTAATTAATCTAGTCTGTTCTAAAATCCATTCTTTAAGAGTAGAAGTTTCTGAATTACGCCCGTAATTATAGTTCAATTCTGGTGCTGTTGTTAGATCAATGATTGGGAGTTGATTTTGGACTTGGGAAGAGGGCGATCGCTTTTCTATATCCTCTAAAGATTGAGGATTTTTTCTACAAATATTAACATGACTATTACTAATAGTATTACTATTGATCTGTGGAGAGTTGACAAAATTGTAGATAGTAGATCCAGCTTTATTTTCTAAAATAGAACGAACATTCTTTTGTTCAATATCTTTTGAAAAAACATCGGAGAGAAGTTTCCATAATTTTGCTCCCTCTCTTTTAACATGATCGTAACTATAACCATTATTTCCCGCAATTTTATGAAAATTTTGACGTTGTAAAACACTTTCTAATATAGATTTGTGTAAAGAATCAAGATGTTGTCCTGTTTTAGCGAATACCTGTTCATCAGTCCATTTTGACAAGTCTTTAACGTCCATATATTTTTAACCTCACTCAATCTTTTTAGTTTAGCCACTAAAACCCACTTTTTGCCACTAAAAGTTAAGTTTTGTAAAAAATTACTAAAGATTAGCACCCAATGGCACTATATCACACCAAATCCCACTATATCAATTTGGCTAGAAGATGCCACTCCAGTCTAAAAATAGGGAGTAAAATGGTGAGATATTAAGTGAACAAGCATGAATTTGCTTGTTGGCTTGAGTAGTCATTATGATACCGCATTTTGCGGTGGAATTATCAAAGGATTATTCTTGGGAGGTTTTCTCATGGCTGAATCATCTGAATCATACGGTAAAGAAATAGCAAAAGAAGCGGGAAAGACAGTCGTTAAAACAGTGGTAGGCTCGGCTGTAGTCGGATTGATTGGCCTTGTCCTAACAGGTGGTAATCCGGCAGGGGCAGTCGCTGGTGCTAAGATAGGTGCTGGGCTTGGGGCTGGATTCGGCGACGGAGGATTTTCCTCTTAGTGAATTGTAAAGTGGGTAAAATGGCTAAAAATCTTATTCAAAAATCCGATAGGATTAATTCCATTTTACCCATTTTGTATTTTTTGTTCAATTAAAGTAAGAATTTGTAAAATATTCCTTGACCAATAAGTTCTTGATGGTACAAGCCCCCAGATTTATCGGTGGAATCAATCCAAAACCCAAAATCTAAAATCTTCAAGCCCCCGAATTTATCCGTGGGGTCAATCGAAAATCCAAAATCCAAAATCTAAAATCGAATGACTCACTAGATTGAACAATTAACTCATCTCCGACATGAACATCATGGGGAAAATTCGGTAAATCGGGTAAATGTTCTACATTATCCCAGCGTTTTTTTAATCCTTACGCAAAGAAACCGGGTTTCTATGAAAAATCGTCGGGATGATGTATCCCTCCCGCAAAAACGGAAAACACTTTGACTTCGCTCAGTGCTTTGGTTTTGATGCATCCAGGACTACTAATTCTATTATCCCCTCAACCCTCTCTCCTCCAACAAAGCATCAGCCCAAACAGCATCGGTTTCAGACAGCGGGGGAACGGGTGTGGCGGTGTAATCTATTCTAAAGTCATAGGCGGCGCGATCGTACACTGCATTCAACAACCCCTGTAAATCTACAATGGGTTCCGCATCTCCCCCACGCAAAGGCAATGGAAATGCAGGAATCATATCGGGTAAATTGAAAAGGTACAAATCCCCCAAAGGCTTTTGATTGGCCCGACTTACCAAAATCCGATAACTTGCCTCAATATCGTTGCCAAAAACTGGTAAAGGTTGGTAACTTCGCAACAAGTCAATCTCAACCAGATGACTGCGACTACCAAACACCTTCTCTCGCTTTTCTTCATACATTTGTCGCCCTTTTCCTGGACGCTTATTGGCGGGTGACAGCACTTCAATCACCGTCACAACTTCCCTAGTTTCTGTATCTCGCACCTCTAAATACGCTTCCCTAAATTCCACAGGTACTGGTAATCTTACTTTCAAAGCTGTCACAGGCGGTGCGGCAACAGCAATATTAGAAGAAGTAGGGTTTGTTTGATTTGGAGAGCGCTGCACAGTCACATCAGGAATCCCCACTAATAGGGAATTTTCCCCGCTAAGCTCATAAACTCTTTTTTCAATATCGACAATATATTTTGGCAGCAACTGCGGCACTAATGATTCAAAGATGCTACTAATTAGCAAGTGATGTACTTGAGGCCAAAAGTCAGGACTTTCTAAATAAGGATTCATCCCCGGAAACGGATTAGCCATTGATTTAACTCCTGTTAACTTACCTACTTAGGACTTATGCACGGGTGGCCAGAAACCGGGTTTTTGCCAAGATACCTTGTTACAGCCCACAGATTCAGTAAAAAACCCGGTTTCTTTAGTCGGAGTCCGTGAGTTCTGTATTATTTAAACTGTTCTTTGACTACGATTATAGCAAATAAGGACTAAAGTCCTCAACAAATAGACGGGGGTTAATCAAATTCATCATCTGCGTTAATCCCCGTGCATCTGCGGTTAAAAAATCCCCCTAAAAATCCCCGTAACTACTAATAGCAGCCTGCAACCTCCTAATCACATCATCAACCAAAATTGCCCCCAACTCGCCAGAAGCACGAGTCCGAATATTCAAACTATTAGACTCAACCTCCTTCGCACCCACAACACCCATCACCGGAATTTTATCCTTCTCAGCATTGCGAATCAACTTACCCAAACGCTCGCTACTCTCATCAGCTTCCGCGCGCATTCCTAGAGCCTTCATCTTCGCCGCCACCTCCTTCGCAAAGGGCAAAAACTCATTGCTGACAGGCAACAAACGCACTTGAATCGGCGCTAACCACAGCGGAAAATCGCCTGCATACTGCTCAATCAAAATTCCGATCAAACGCTCCAAAGAGCCGAAAGGAGCGCGGTGAATCATCACTGGGCGCTTGCGAGTGCCATCTTCAGCGACATATTCCAAGTCAAAACGTTCAGGCAAATTGTAATCTACCTGAACAGTTCCTAATTGCCATTCTCTATCCAAGACATCTTGGAAAATGAAATCGAGTTTTGGCCCGTAAAAAGCCGCTTCCCCAATTCCCTCAAAATAATTCATCCCCAAGGTTTCCACCGCGCGGCGAATTGCACCCTGAGCTTTTTCCCAAGCTTCATCGGAACCGATATATTTATCTAAATTATCTGGATCGCGGAAACTTAAACGCGCTTTAAAATTCTTGAGTTGCAAACTCTTGAATACTGACAGAATCAAATCCACCACACTCAAAAATTCTGCATCCAATTGTTCCTGGGTCACAAATAAGTGGGAATCATCCACCGTAAAGCCGCGAACCCGCGTTAAACCGCCTAATTCTCCCGATTGTTCGTAGCGGTAAACTGTGCCGAATTCCGCTAAGCGCATCGGCAATTCCCGATAGGAACGTAACTCGCTTTTGTAAATTTGAATGTGGAAGGGGCAATTCATGGGTCTCATCACAAAACCCTGTTCATTTGCGGCAGCTTCTGCATCTTCTGCCATCAGCGGAAACATATCTTCTTTGTATTTCTGCCAATGTCCTGAGATTTTGAATAAATCTACTCTGGCGATGTGGGGAGTGACTACTTGCAAATAGCCGCGTTGGATTTGTTCTTGTTTCAAGAAATCTTCTAAAATACTTCTCAAAATCGTGCCTTTGGGAGTCCACAAAGGCAAACCTGGCCCAACTGCATCGGCGAAAATAAACAAGCCTAATTCTTTGCCTAATTTGCGATGATCGCGCCTTAAGGCTTCTTCTTTGCGGTGTTTGTATGCTGCTAATTGTTCGGGGGTTTCCCAAGCGGTGCCGTAAATTCGCTGTAGCTGGGCTTTGGTTTCGTCGCCGCGCCAATAGGCTCCTGCTAGGCTTTCTAGTTCGATCGCCTTTGGATTCAATTCACTGGTATTGTCTAAGTGAGGCCCAGCGCACAAATCCCACCATTCGTCGCCCAAATGGTAAAGAGTAATGGGTTCGATCAAACCTGCTAAAATTTCTAATTTGTAAGGTTCGTTAATTGCCTGAATCCGTTGCTGAGCTTCCTCGCGGCTGACTTCTTCGCGAATTACAGGTAATTTGCGGTTGATGATTTTGATCATCTCTTTTTTAATGGCTTTTAAATCCTGTTCCGTAAATGGTTCGGGAGTGTCAAAGTCATAGTAGAAACCGTTTTCAATCCAAGGGCCAATTGTGACTTGGGCCTTGGGGAATAACTTCTGTACCGCCATCGCCATGACGTGGGAGGTGGTGTGGCGAATTTTTTTTAGTTGCTCCGACTCGCTGGTGCGGGGTAACTCTATTTTAGCGGGCTGTTCTGGAGCGGAAAGGGGTTCTGAGCTAGACATGGGCTGATTTAGCAATTAATTTAGTTGTACTGGCTTCTATCTTATAGGACTTACACACGCTCCACGGAATTATGTCATCCTGAGTGTAGCGAAGGATCTCGCTCGATGCTTTGCTACACTACGTTTCACTCAGCATGACACAGATGCTTTGCGTAAGTCCTATCTTACTCAGTCCTGGGCGCAATATCAATCTAAAAAACCCGGTTTCTGACGATCGCCATCAACCTCAAATGAGAGAATTACGTTAAGAAACCGGGTTTTTGCCTCCACGACTGTCTTCAATCCAAAATCCAAAACTTGTACTGAGCCCTTCGACTGCGTTTACCCGCTCGCGTAGNNTCTAAAATCTAAAATCCCAAATCGAGCGCTCTAATTTTTGTAAATAAATTGAATTTTTGTTAAAATAATGTTACATTTTGTAAATAGCGTCTAAGATTAAAATAAATAAATAACCCGATTTTGATCCATGCTGAATCCCAACTTGCCTGAAGCCGAATTGCTCAAATCCTTACTGCAACCGCTGTTAGAGGATTTTCATTACTGGTTCGAGCGATCGGCAAACCTTTTAGAAACTGAGGAAAT
>DPLL01000279.1:45128-45284 GCA_003542015.1 Microcoleaceae cyanobacterium UBA9251
AGGAAATATCGGCGGCAGACTTGACAACATCAACAAGATTTCCAGTTAATAATTTATTAATTGCTGAAACACATTTGTAAATTGCTGTGTGGCTGTTTAGCCCGGAGGAAAAATCATGTTACACCTGCTTTATATCCTAGCTTTTACCGTTCTTGC
>DPLL01000279.1:45378-78399 GCA_003542015.1 Microcoleaceae cyanobacterium UBA9251
GGTGGTTGAGCCCTTCGACTACGCTCAGGGGCCACGAAGCCGAAACCCTGCGGCGAGCATCTCTCGGAGGAATCCAGAACTTTTCAGAGAAACCGAGTTTTTTTGGCCGTCCTGTCTAAGCCCGCGACAGCCAAAGCATTTATACTCAGGGGCGATCGCCCTGAAAAAAATAATTGGCCGTTAGTTTCTCACTAACGGCCAATTAATAGTGACTTTTGAGAGATACTAAGAAGGGATCGATCTAAACTTATTGTCGATCGCTCCTGTTTTGTGATCGGCAAAAATGCTCGCTTAAGGCAAATGCTCGTTCCTATTTCGTTACTCGCAGAACTTCTGCAAGCTTTGCCCCAACTGCGGGCACAAATTTATTTCAAATCTTCCATGACAGCGCTGTCTCACGCGATGGAAGACTTGGTTTTGGCGGGTTCTGATGAACCTTTAGTCATTGCTAGCTTTCAGCGAGAGCGCTTTTACCGCCAGGAAGCTCACCGCTACCAGCGCATTTCCGATCGCTCATCTCAGGTATATGTGCTAGCAGCACCGGAAACTGAGTTTAAAAACTCTTCGGAGTGTCACGAAACTGTGGCGTTTGCACCGGAAGATGGGTTAAGCCAAGAGTGGCATTTAGTGGTGATCGGAGAAAACTACTCAACTTGCCTGATTTGTCACGAAAAAATTGTGCCCCTGGAAAATCAGGATGAGCGCGAGCCGCTGTTGATGGATCAAGCTCGTAGATTTGAGGGAATTTGGACTTTCGATCGGGAGGTAAGCTGCAAAGCCGCTGCATTGTTGCTCGATCGAATTGTCAAGTATCGCCCGGAATTGGCCGAAAAGATCGATCGAGCGCGAACAACTTACAAATTGGTCGCCGCACCGAAAAAACCGAGGAAATCGGCTAATTCCAAATCCGCACAGCCAGACAAAAATATAGGGAAACCCCCAAACATTCCCAATCCCAAATTGAACGACGCTTTTGCCGAACGCTTAGTGACATACTTGCAAGCTGGCCAGCACAAACTGCTGAAAGCATACGGTGCGATCGCCGCCCAAGAACGCAAAGAACGCCTCGTAAACTTAATTACAACGGCAATGCGGCAGTCTCTCAATCCCCAAGAAATCGTGGAAGTCGCAGTGCAAGAACTGGGAACTGCCCTTTCGGCTTGTCGCTGTTTGATTTATCGGTGCAAAGCCACAGATGCGACGACTAAAATCGATCGCGAGTTTTTGTGCCGGGGCGCTAATTCCCTGCTAAATAAGACTTGGCCCTTGCAGGAAAATCCGATATTTCGTGATGCGGTGACAAACCAAGAACGAGTTTATATCCAAGATACAGCACAACACCCGCTGATTGTCAATACAAAATCTTTAGAAAAAACTGTCAAAAATTGGCAAATTGTCTCCTGGTTAATGGTGCCTGTGCTTTATCAGGGGCGGGTTTTGGGTATGGTGGAAATGCACCAGTGTCGCTCGACCTTGGCTTGGGAAGAAGACGAGCTGGCTCTAGTTGAGGCGATCGCCACCCAACTCGGAGCAGCCTTAATTCAAGCAGAAACCTACGCACATTTAGAAGAGCTAAATCAACAATTAGAAGCCTTAGACCGCACTCGCAGCAATCTAATAGCCATCACAGGCCACGAACTCCGAACTCCCCTTTCCACTATTCAAGTGTGTCTAGAAAGTTTGAATACCGAACCAGATATGCCACCAGAATTGCGGAAAATCATGTTAGAAACAGCCCTGGGCGATGCCGATAGAATGCGGAAACTTGTGCAGGATTTCCTAACTCTTTCCCACCTAGAAAGCGGACGAGTTGCATGGAATGTAGAATCGCTAACCCTGCAAGAATGCGTGGATTTAGCCCTCAGCAGCGTTCGATCTCGTGGTTACGATCGCGACTTGCCGGAAATTATCGCCGAAGTATCCGCAGAATTGCCTTTAGTGCAAGCTGACGGCGAGTGGTTGGTAGAATTGCTTTCTAAACTACTAGACAACGCTTGCAAATTCACCAAACCCCAAGGAAGCGTGACTGTTCGAGCTAAATGTAATGGTTATAGGATGGTGGAAGTGCTTGTAGCCGACACGGGGAGAGGAATAGAGGCGAATAGTTTAAAAGTAGTGTTCGATCGATTTTATCAAGAAGAAGGAGCTTTGCGGCGCAGTGCCGGCGGTACGGGTTTAGGATTAGCAATTTGCAAGCAGATTGTGGCTGGCTGGGGAGGCAAAATTTGGGTAGATTCGCCAGGAAAAGACAAAGGGAGTGAATTTCATTTCACTATTCCCACTGTTTAGATCGACGATCAGTAATTCTGCCACATCATTTGGCAGGCAGATTCGAGCGATCGCACAAATGCCTCTACCTGGAATAGAGTCGGGCGATCGCTTGGTGACTTCAACTTCTCTTGGAGTCGGTAGCGAATCTCAGCTAATTATTGAGGATGAGTTGCTAAATATACCGCCCGCCGTTCATATTCGACGACATTTTCACAAATCATCTCCTCAAAACCCGCTGCTGCACAGATACTCGCCCCCATCCGGGAAGCATAGGTTTCGCCCGGACAAGTCAGTAGGGGTAATCCCGCCCAAAAAACTGCGGCGGCGGTAGAACCGGCGTTGTAGATCAAAGTATGGTCAGTACAGATTGCTTTGTTGAATCTTACAATATCAGCGTCTTGAGACCTGAGTTACTGACGGTAGATTTGGTAGATTTGTACTCTAGTTGGTTTACCTATAAATGAAAATATAGCCTTTCTCAGAAAGATGAGGTACGACTGGGCATAGGGCATGGGGCATGGGGCATAGGGCATGGGGTTCCGTGGGCATACCTCACTTTTTTGAGAACCGCTATATCTGATGTACCAGAAATGTTGCATCAGTCCATAGACCGATTTACCGGTGTCGCTTTCAGTTTGATAGATGGGAATCCCCACACTATACTGATCGAAGGTTAGTGTGGGATGAAAGACGCGCTCCTATGAGGATTCCACCCGTGGTCGGTGTACAATTTTCATTGTATTTTTTGTCAAGATTAAATTACATTTGAGAGGGGAAAATCTTATAGCTTTATGGATAAAATCTTGACTTATTTGCTTGACATTCAATAGTGTTTTTTGCTATAGTAATATCAACTGAGGCGTAAATGTCCTAGGGCAATAAAGACAACATATCAGCCCCAATTTGATCCAGATACCAATCAGAAGTTAGCCTTAAACCAAGGGTTCAGAATTTGCCGCTACTGGTACAATCGCCAGTTAGGAGATCGCTTTGATTGGTGGGAGATGAATCAGAATGCTGTGAATGCTTGTCCATTGATCGCTAGCATTTCGCCTCCCAGGGAAAAACCTAACTACTACTCACAGAAACAACAATTGCCCATTATTAAAAAAGACTTAGTGAAAGTCTGACCTAGTGGTGAGTTGTTGGACTTTAAACAAATAGACTCAACTGTTTTACCGGATGTTTCTCAGCGAGTAGACAAAGCGTTTGAGCGGTTTATCAGAGGAGATGCTAAGGGTGGAAAGTCGAGTAGACATCGCTTTAAAAATGAAGCAGACTACCGGGTAGTGAGCGAAGCGAATCTATGACTTTTGCAACTGCTAGCAATGATTGGATTAAACTGGTTGGTAAGAATTGGATGTACATTCGATTTCCGAAACTAGGAGTTGTCAAAGTTCGGATACACCGCGCCATCCCAGACGGATTTACTATCCAGCAAGCTAGTCTTACTAGAAAATTGGTCATGGGTCATGGGTCATTGGTCATGGGTCATGGGTCATGGGTCATTGGTCATTGGTCATTGGGAATAGGTAATTGGGAATAGGTAATTGGGAATGGGGAATGGGGAATTGGGAATTGGTCATTGGTCATTGGTCATGGGTCATTGGTCATTGGTAATTGGGAATAGGTAATTGGGAATAGGTAATTGGGAATGGGGAATGGGGAATTGGTCATGGGTCATTGGGAATTGGTCATGGGTCATTGGGAATTCGTAATTCGTAATTCTTCATCCGTAATTCGTAATTCTTCATCCGTAATTCGTAATTCGTAATTCGTAATTCGTAATTCCTAATTCCTAATTCCTAATTCGTAATTCCTAAATTCGTAACTCATAAATTCGTAATCAGATCGAGCGATCGTCGGCAACCAAATTTCAGGTGTTTTAGAGTATTGTTTATCACCTTGACAGGGTAGCACAGTGTGCACCTACGAAGAGCTGTTTTTTATGGATTGTTGCTTCCTAATTCTGTTTTTCAGCTTCGCTGCCAATGACCAATTACTAATTATTAATTATCAATTATCAATTATCAAAAAATGTCGATCGCCAAAAAACTGTTAACTTTCCTTACAATTTCGACAGTAGGGTAACAATCAGGTGATAGGATGCCTGAAAAATCCTTTGGATATATCTATGGCAGAAGAACTCACTGGACAACCCCCTATTTTCGGCGGCAGCACCGGCGGCTTGCTGACTAAGGCCCTAGTTGAAGAGAAATACGCGATCACTTGGACTAGCCCCAAGGAACAGGTGTTTGAAATGCCGACAGGCGGCGCTGCAATCATGCGTCAAGGCGACAACCTGCTGTATCTGCCCCGGAAGGAGCAGTGTATCGCTTTGGGCGGCCAGCAACTGCGGTCTAAGTTCAAAATCTCGAACTACAAGATTTACCGTGTATTTCCCGACGGTTCTAATGAGTACCTGCATCCCAAGGATGGCGTGTTCCCTGAAAAGGTGAACGAAGGTCGCGCGTACAACGGTAAGATTGACCGCAATATTGGCAGCAATCCTAATCCGATTAAGGTGAAGTTCACCGGTAAAAAGACCTACGAAGTTTAGGTTTTGATCGAATTGCTGAGCTAGTTCGGGGAGTATTTCCTGAAAAGCTCAGCTTGCATTTTCTGGTTTGTAGTAGCGCTTGGGCGGGGGAGGATAAACCTACAGCGCCCCGGCGCAACTGCAAACTTTTAATCTAATTAAAAATTAATAATTATCAAAAATGAAGGTGGAAATCAGGCGAGCAACTCCTGCGGATGTTGATGCTTGTGCTCGGATTAATTATGAAGCTTTTAAGGGTATTTCCGATCGCCATCAGTTCCCTACAGACTTTCCGACACTGGATTTTGCAACAGAAATCACCGATATTTTAATCAACAGCCCGTCGTATTTTGACATTGTAGCTGAAAGCGAAGGCTCGGTTGTGGGCTGCGGTTTCATGGACGAACGCAACCCGATTCGCGGCATTGGGCCCGTTAGTGTCGATCGCACTTTTCAGTCTCAGGGAACGGGACGAAAAATCATGGAAGCCTTACTGGAACAGGGACAGGAGGCTCCGGGTATTCGTTTGGTTCAAGAATCTTTTAACTTGGCGTCGCTGTCACTATACATTTCTCTGGGTTTTGAGGTGAAGGAACCTTTGCTGTTGATGGAGGGGAAGTTTCGCAGTCAGCCCCAGTATGACTTTGAGGTGCGGCCGCTCAGGAGTGAAGATGTTGACAAATGTCAGGCTTTGTGTAAAAGAGTATATGGGTGCGATCGCACTTCCGAGATAGAAGACGCCCTGAATCACCTTTCTCCCTTAGTTGCCACCAAAAAAGGTCGGATTGTGGCCTATACTTGTGCGGTGTCTGCTTTCGGCCACAGCATGGCCGAAACCGAGGCGGATATGCAGGCTTTGCTGTTGGGTGCTGCTGCGTATAGTCCCGGAGAAGTGCTTTGTTTCCACTTGCCGGTGCGTTATGCAAGCTTGTTTCGCTGGTGTTTGCAAGAAGGGCTGCGCGCCCTCAAGCCGTTGGCGGTGATGGCAATTGGTGACTATCAACAGCCTGCGGGATGTTGCTTTCCGTCCTATCTTTATTGATCGCCAAGACGGTTCGGACGCTCTTAATCTCTGAAATCATTTTCCTTCTTCAGTCCATCCGTTACATCCGTTACATCCGTTACAGAATCCGTTGCCGAACTTCCTTCTGATATATATGATATTTCCCGATTTCTCACAATTCTCCGAACTGGCAAAACAAGGCAATTTTGTGCCAGTGTATCAAGAATGGGTTGCCGATTTGGATACGCCGGTGTCGGCGTGGTATCGGGTGTGTGCCGGTCAACCTTACAATTTTCTGCTGGAATCGGTGGAAGGTGGGGAGAAAGTTGGGCGTTATAGTTTGTTAGGGTGCGATCCGCTGTGGATTTTGGAGGCTAAGGGCGATCGAACAACTCAAGTTTACCGCGACGGTTCCCAAAAAGTATTTACGGGCGATCCATTTGCGGCTTTGACTGAGTGTTTGCAGCCCTACAAACCGGTGAAATTGCCACAGTTACCGCCGGGAATTGGCGGGTTATTTGGTTTTTGGGGTTATGAGTTAATTAAGTGGATTGAGCCGCGTGTTCCTGTGTATCCGGCGGGGGAAAAAGATTTGCCCGATGGGTTGTGGATGCAGGTGGATAATTTGTTGATTTTCGATCAGGTGAAACGGAAGATTTGGGCGATCGCCTATGCGGATTTGCGTGATGTTGGCGTTGATTTGGCCCAGGCTTATGGTCAAGCGTGCGATCGCGTTTCTCAGTTAGTTGACAAGCTGAAATCCCCCCTTTCTCAGCAATCTACTCTCATAGAATGGACTCCTCCCAATGACGGGCAAAATACTAATTCCACAACAGACAATACAGAATTGAGTTATACCAGCAATACTACTCCCGAAAAGTATTGTGCCAATGTCATAAAAGCTAAGGATTATATCAAAGCAGGAGATATTTTTCAAGTAGTTATTTCCCAGCGTTTGGAATCTGAATACAGCGGCGATCCTTTTGCACTTTACCGCTCTTTGCGTTTGATTAATCCTTCTCCGTACATGGCTTATTTTAATTTCGGAGATTGGCAGATCATCGGTTCGAGTCCAGAGATTATGGTGAAGGCGGAAAACACGCCAGATGGCAAGAGAATCGCAACTTTACGCCCGATCGCCGGTACTCGCCGCCGGGGTAAAACTCCCCAAGAAGATGATGCTTTGGCGGCTGAATTGTTGCAAGATCCGAAGGAAATTGCCGAACACGTCATGTTAGTTGATTTGGGCAGAAATGACTTAGGCAGAGTTTGCCGCAGCGGTACGGTAAAAGTTGATGAATTAATGGGAATTGAGCGTTATTCTCATGTAATGCACATTGTGAGCAATGTGGTGGGAGAATTGGCTGAGGATAAGACGGCTTGGGATTTGTTGAAAGCTGGTTTTCCTGCGGGTACGGTTAGCGGTGCTCCGAAGATTCGGGCGATGGAGATTGTGCACGAGTTGGAAGGTTGCCGCCGGGGGCCGTATTCTGGGGTTTACGGGTATTATGATTTTGAGGGACAATTGAATAGTGCGATCGCAATTCGGACTATGGTTGTTCGTTCTTTAGGTGATGATAAACATTCGGTTTCTGTGCAAGCCGGTGCTGGTTTGGTGGCTGATTCTAACCCGGAAATGGAATATGAGGAAACTCTTAATAAAGCGAGGGGGATGTTGGAGGCCATTCGCTGTTTGAAATAGGGAATTAGGGCATTGGGCATTGGGCATTGGGCATTGGGCATTGGCGAGGCGGAGCCTCTGGATATGCGTTACCAGGCAGATCCTGGTAACGAGAAAACGACAAATCAGGAGACGGCAGTGCCCATAGGTGTCAACAACCAGCCTAAAACNNGTCAAACAGCAGTCTGTGACTGGGTTAGAAGTTAAGTTGACACCAATGGGCTCGCTTGAGTGTCCCTACAAGATTATTTGGGAGTAGGGAAACGGCATTGCCGTGTCCGACTTTGCTGACCATTTTACCAGAAATCAAATTATGAACTTTTATATAGTTGACGTGTTTGCCGAGTCAAAATATGCTGGGAATCAGCTAGCCGTATTTTGCGGTGCGGGAGTTGCTGAGCTATCTGAGGCCCAAATGCTGATGATAGCAAGGGAAATCAATTATTCGGAAACCACATTTGTGCGATCGCCCGAAATGCAAAACGGCGGCTACGACGTGCGGATATTCACCCCCAAAAAGGAATTACCCTTTGCCGGTCATCCCACATTAGGAACAGCATTCGTTTTGCAACAAGAAATTATCAAAAAACTTGTAGAACAAGTTATTTTAAATCTAGCAGTCGGTCAAATTCCAGTTACTTTCAATTATCACAATGAAGCCGCAGATATTTTATGGATGCGACAAAATCCGCCGAAATTTGGTCAAGTTTTATCAGCAGAAAGTCTCGCAAACGTGCTGAATTTAGAAGTCGATGAAATTGATGCAAGATTCCCAATTCAAGAAGTTTCTACGGGAGTACCGTTTATCATTGTACCATTAAAAACTCTCGCATCCCTCAAAAAAGCTCAAGTCAACTTAGATAAATATTTTGAGCTGATTGAGACAACAGAAGCCAAAGAAATTTTGATATTTTGTCCAGAGACTTACAATGATATTAATGACTTGAGCGTGCGAGTATTTGCCCATTCTTTAGGAATTCCCGAAGATCCGGCCACCGGGAGTGCAAATGGCTGTTTGGCTGGATATTTGGTAGAATATGCTTATTATGGGGCAGAAAAGATTGATGTGAGAGTCGAGCAGGGTTATGAGATTAATAGACCTTCTTTGCTGTTGTTGCAAGCTCAAAGAAATCAAGGTAAAATAGAAGTGTTGGTAGGCGGAAAAGTGGTGATGGTTGCTAAAGGAGAATTTGTGTAAAATCCGCAACTTAAATAATCGTAAATACCTGTAGGGGCGGGTTTTACCAACCAGAATGGTCAAAAACCAACAATCTTGTAAACCCGCCCCGGCCGCAACTTCTGTGCATAACTTCTGTTAATATGAGCTAGCTCATATTCATTGGTGCGCGTTAGTGGGATAATGAAAGTGTCATCTTTACCAGATACTTTCCGATGCTAGAAACATTTTCTCGGTGTTTAAATTTATCCCCAGAAGCTTCAGAAGCCCTGCTTTCACTTCCATTAACCACTTTGCTAGATTCACCGGAACTCAGTCAACTGTTGGGAAGTCTCGATACTAATTTACTCAAAGAAAGCTTACCTACTGCTGGGGCAGTTTTAGCCCAACATCTCCCACCTTTTTACGACTGGTTACAAACTGAACTAAGCATTAAAAAAGTCCCTGACAGTCCCGATCATACCACTAAATGGGTAGTCGGTTTTTTGAGAAATCAAGAAAGTTTAACTCGTTTAGTTGAGTTGCACAAATCGATTCCTAGACCGGCATTAGAACGATCGATCCCTCGTTTAGTTGGTATATTTAAGGATGTGACACCCCTTGAACTTAAGCAAGAATGGGAAAAAGCGGTTGCAGCACTTTGTTTGGTACTCGCCGTAGCAGCCCGCGAAAATCAGCCATCGGCGCTATGAAGCGATTTGGCGCGAGTTTAGGTAAAGCGGTTTTTTCGGAAAATTTGTAATTGAGTGCGATCGATCTGAACTACCAATGGTTTTCGCTTGTTTAGGACGATCGCATTATGTCTATTTAGCAAAAGCAACTGAGCCAATAGTACCACCAATACTCGCCGTTTCCGAAACTTTCCTTCAAATCTGGCCCTTCGGACGATCGCCTCTTCTATTTTATACCACCAGTTTTCGCCTTTGTGGGAAACTATCAAAATTGTTCCCGGTATATAATCGCCTCCATTTGCCCAGAAAGCATACCTTTCACCTAAAGTAAAGTAATGAAAAACATTTGTAGCTGTAGAAGTCTTCGCTAACTTTTCCGAAACACCCAAAGCATTAAAAGTTACAGTCGATCGAATATAATCTGGGTATTTTGCTACTATTTGTTGAGCGACTTTCCCGCCCAAACTTTCTCCGATGATATCCGCCGGATTCCCCCTGGTACACTGCTGCTTAATCCAATCAATAGCACCCACTGTTTCCGCCGATTTCAACTGTCGTTCTACTTTTGCCATAAACACATCGGGTGTATCTTCCAAAACGCGATCGAAAGGATACCACGAACCGTACCCGCGAATCACCAAAACCGGTGGATGATTAATAGAAACAGGAACTCTACCTTCAGCATAAAAACCCGTATCAGGATGTTCAAACACTTTTTCTACTAGATAATCATGTATAATTCCCCCCTCTTTGTGCCGAATATAAATAGAAGGATTATTAGGCTTGAAAGTCTCGTGCAGTTGAGGTTTGGCAAACTTTTCGTAGATGGCATCTAACGAATGTCTTCCCGTTTGAGAATCAACAAAATTCGATTTGGTTGTTGTCATTATTTGGTAGGGGCGGGTTTTACAAACAATATCTAATTCCCACAAACAATCTACATAAACCCGCCCCCGCACAACGAATAATCTAAATCAACTTATATCAAATACAAAAAATGTAAGCGGTGATTTACCGCTGGGCGAGGGCGGGGTTTATAGATTGTCAATGATTGGCAAATATTGTAGGTGAAACCCGCCCCTACAATTATGCGAAAACAGTGCCCGATCGACTTTTACAGAACTCGCAGAATGCTAGCAATACTATGGATTGATTCCATCGCCCGAATTTCATCAATAGCCTGTTGGAAATCACCTTCGCTAACATCATAAGTCACGACCACAATTTCTGCTAAATCGCCGTGAATTCCCGTCTGCACAACGGATTCTAAACTCACTTTGTGCTCGCCGAAACAAGTGCCGAGTTTACCAATTACGCCCGGATGATCCAGCGTCAGAAACCGAGCATAAAATCGCGTTACAAGTTCCTCGATTTTTGCTATTTTGCAGTAGTGTTGGTGAGTGCAACTCAGCAAAGGATGGGGAATAGGAACAGTTTCAGTTTTCAGAATAGCTGCAATATTCAGAATATCGGATACTACCGCACTAGCTGTGGGCCCCGCACCGGCACCGCGCCCGTAAAACATCACTTGTCCGATCGGCTCTCCTTCTACTAAAATTGCATTGTAAACACCATTGACACTGGCCAGCGGATGAGTTTTCGGGACCAAGGTAGGATGCACTCTAATTGAAAGCATTTCTGTATCAGGTTTTGACTTGATATCTTGAGCAATAGCTAGCAATTTAATCACAAATCCCAGCTTGTCTGCATAGTCAATATCAGCCGCACTAACTTGTCTGATACCTTCGCAGTAAACATCTTTTAAATTAATGCGTCCGCCAAAAGCTAGGGAAGCTAAAATAGCTATTTTATCCGCAGCATCTAATCCATCTACATCGGCTGTGGGGTCAGCTTCAGCATAACCTAATTCCTGTGCGTCGGCGAGCACTTCGGCAAAGTCTGCACCTTCTGTTTGCATCCGCGTCAGGATGTAATTAGTTGTGCCATTAACGATGCCGATGACTGTTTGAATGCGGTTTGCACCCAAGGATTGTTTGAGAGTTTGGATGACTGGAATGCCGCCGCCGACAGCAGCTTCTAACATTACATAAACGCCTTTTTCGTTGGCTGCTTCAAATATTTCTTCACCGTAGCGGGCAATAACTGCTTTGTTGGCGGTGACAACGTGCTTGCCGCTAGCAATAGCTTGCAGAATGAGCGATCGCGCCGGTTCCAATCCCCCGATCAATTCTACTACAATATCAACTTCCGGGTCAGTGACGATCGCTTCCAGGTCAGTTGTCAGCACATTTTCTGGCAATTGTAAAGACCGAGTTCGAGAAATATCGCGCACACCCACCCGATAGATTTCCAATTCCTGCAACAGCGGATGACGGCCATCTGGGGAGAGCAAAATCTCTGCCGTTCCCGCGCCCACAGTACCTAAACCTAGCAAACCAATTTTGAAAGCCACGACTTTGACCCGTAAAAACTCAATTAACCTACAATCATTGTAAAATATTTTGGACTAAAGTATCTTAATTACTAGATATCTGTTGGAAAAATGCCGACAGTTACTATCACTTAATCAGTAAAATTAACAAAACCCACACTGAGACTATCACAATTGCCAGTTTTCCTTCCTTGATCAATTGGTGTTGCTGTTTGCCCATTTCTTCTAACAACCGTTTCTGCTTTTCTTGCTCCAGTTTTCCTTCCCTGAGCAATTGCTGTTGCTGTTTATCCATTTTTTCTAACAACAGTTTCTGGTTTTCTTGCTGATGATATGTCTCAAGTTTAAACGCCACCTCGCGCCCTTCCTGAAGCTCGCGGCGCAGCTCTTTTAAACCCGCAGATCCCCCTATTTCCTTGATTAAAGACTCAAATGATGTATAAAGCTTATTTAACTCTCGTTTTTCTTGCAAAAATTTATTGTATGTACTCTCATTCTGTTCAGTTAGCTGACGAATTTCTGCCAATTGCGTCAGAGCTTCACTTTTCGCACGGGATATCCCCACCTCTATAACTTCTACGATTTCTGCTTTCGCCGTTTCTACACGGGATATCTCCACCTCAATAACTTCTGCGATTTCTGCTTTAGCTGTTTCCGCACGGGATATCTCTGGTTGAACTTCACTTGTCGCACGGGATATCTCTAGCTCAAATTCGCTTTTCGCACGGGATATCTCTACCTCAAATTCGCTTTTCGCACGGGATATCTCTACCTCAATAACTTCTGCTATTTCCGCTTTCGCCTTTTCCGCAGCGGATACATCTAACTCAACTTCCTTTACTTGCTCAAGCACCTTATTAGCTGCTGTGATACCCTCACTAATCATTTCCGACAGAAGTTTGAGTTCATCGGCTATTTCAAAATCATTTTGCATTTTCACAACTTACCTCTATTACAGTGACTTCATAATAAATTATTTCAGTCTATTTGTCTAACGCATCTGGAAAAGGGCGATCGAGCATAGCCTGACAGAGTAACGATACCAAAGAGCCAGAACGATTGGCTATTTTATCAGATAAAGGAAAATGTTTTGGTATAGGTTCCCCTATTTTCTCACGGACTCGCGCTGCTTCATAGAATAATTTTTTGTGCTCTAAATCTTTGGCAATACTTTCTACTAAACGTTTATATTCCTTCTCATTACTATGTTGAAAACCAGACGCTTCCTCAACTGCTTGCCAAGAACAGTTCATTGCCCGTAACAGCAAACAGCGTAGAGAAATATTCTCAGACGGAACATTTTTTAACTCCTCTTTTAAAGAGTTAGTGCAATCAGTATCGTTTTCTAATTCCTTTGGCAAATCATTGTAATGCTTCTGCAATCTCTTGATTGCTTCTTGCTCCCATTCGTAAAGACTTTCACTTTCAACTTTAGCTAAATTTAAAACAAAATAAGTATCTAAGTATGGATGCCCATTGTCACAGCCTTTCATCAACTTTTCTTGAGTTTCTTGAGGGTTATCTTTGAGCAGGCTTACGTCAACACCACTCGCAAATTCAGTAATCCAATTAGCAGCTTGTTCCGCATCAATAGCATCAATAGTTTGGCAACATTCAAAGTACCTCCTACCAATTCTCTCTATTTCTTCTGTAGTTGCTACCACTAATAAGCGAGAGCGAGGGCGCGTTAGCAATGTGTACCATTGAAAACTCTCTTCTAACTGAGATGTCCCATTATTCTCAAATATCCGAAAAGCTACGCAAGCATCAAACTCGCGTCCTTTAGCTTTTTCTGCATTTAAAATTTCTAGTCTCCGTTGCTTTCCATCTGGATTAGTCCAAAGGACTTTCACCTGGTTTGCTGACTGCTGAAGAAAATACCTTTCACCCTGTCCCTCTCCAGATGGGTTTACTCGCGAATCAAAAGAGTCTAAAAACTCTAAAGCTAACTCCGATGAAGGGTATTCTAGTAAGCGCACTTGCTCACCTTCTTCAACAGCATATTCAGGATCGCTTGGTTCGGGAAAATGCCGGCAACCATGCCTAGCATTATTGGCAAATTCTAAAAACTGATTGGCAAACTTTAAGATATGGCGTGAATTTCGATAATTGTACTTAAGTTCAATGCGCCTGCCTAAATGTAGTTGCCCCCAGTCAAAGTCTACGGGTTGAATTCTCTGATTTAAGTCTCCCAACAACCAGAGAGAAGTTGAAGGTCTCTGGTTTTCCCAAGCTTCTCTTACAGCAATTAGAGCTTTTAACTGAGCTAACAAAAAATCTTGGGATTCATCGACAATTAAAATAGTAGGCCGGTTTTGGTAAGGAGGGGGAGGCGGAGCAGATATAAGTTGAGTCGCAACACCGAAGTTGCAGAGGCGATTCCCTAACCTCTCTAACCTTCTTGTCCACAATTCTGGTCTAATATTCTCAAGAATTTCAATACGTTCTCTATTTTCTTGGAAGATGGCATTTCTATTGTTGTTACCATTTTCCCGATCCAGAACAAAAGCTTGATATAGCAAAACATCTCGCGAACTAATATTTCCTAAATTGGGTGCTAAACCCTCGAATCTCACTAATTCTCGCAGAGCCGTTAATTCTTCCTCTGAAGTTGCTAGGCGAGCGCCCAATTCTGGCTTTACTTTACGTACCCAATCAGGAAAGGTTCCAAGCCAAAAACCTTCTGAATTTTGCTCTTTTATCTTCTTGATCTCTGAGTAATTTTCCAAATCTTCACGCACTGCTGGAGGAACAATAAGCATTGTGTTCCACCCTTTATCGCGATGAAGTTCACAAGCTAGAAGAGCCGCACATACAGTTTTACCCGTTCCTGGCCCACTCTGAACTAACCAATTGTTTGTAGACCGTATCCCATGTCTCAACTCATCAAATGGCTGTTTTTGGTGATCGGTTAGCACCGGCGAGTAGCGATAATAGTTGGCATAAATAAATTTGTACCAATTATCTTCTTCTGGATTCCAATTAGTATATTCTAGTGGAATTTCATAAGCTGGATGATCTACTAGCGCGGTTTTTTGAGGTTTATTCAATTCTTCTATTGCGTCTATTTCCTCTATTTCCAGCGGATCTGTGCGATCGCGACTGTCAAACACCCTATCGTAAACATCTCCTCGCAAACCAGCTTTAATCACTACAATATTGTCAGAATCTTGTTCCCAGATCACACGCACGTTACCGTGACGAGTTCGCCGCAGGTTGTCATGTCCCTGTAAACTTTTAACCTTTCCATAGTTGCTTTGGTTCAAACCAATGATAATCCTGTAAACTATCTGAGAATTGTCATAGGATAGTTTTTGTATCTCGCGAAAGGCTGCCCGAATAATTTTTACTGACATAGGCTACTTTCTGACCCTCGTATCCAGAATCTTGCATATCCTTATTATATAATTATCATATAAATTTTGAGATTTATACTTTTGTAAGTAAACTTAATAAAACCTAGCAAACCAATTTTGAAAGCCACGACTTTGACCCGTAAAAACTCAATTAANNAATTCAAACTTCTGTATCGATATCTACCCCCATTTCTCGGAGTCGCTGGGCTAATCTTTCAACTTGCTGTCCCAGTTCCTGATTTTGCTGTTCTAGCTGCTGTCGCTGTGCTTGTTCTTCTCGAATTAAATCTTCTACTAGCGGCCCAGAGAGCACTTCATTCACTGATAAAATAAATTCCGGGAACTGTACAGACTGAACCTGCTGTCCCGGCAAAAATTCCTGGTGAGAATAACCGCCTTCATTTTCGGGACGGCTACACACTCGTATTTTCTGTAGATTGGGGTCTACAATCCAATATTCTAAGATATCAATTAAGTCATATTCTGCCCGTTTACGGATGTAGTCATCCCGCCAATTTTGACTGGTAACTTCTATCACTAATAGTGGTTTTTCTTCAAAGTCCAGGACTGCGGAACCAGATTGCGCGCAGACTTGTTCCCAAAGACTTTGAGTGCAAATCACCACATCAGGAACACGGGAAGAATTTTCCTCGGTTCGGACTGCGGTAGTAACAACTGCAACTAGCGGTAGGTTGTGTGCTGCAAAAAAGCGCCGGAACTGGTAAACTAAAAATTCAATTATTTTGATATGTATGGCTGTGGGTGTTGGCATTTCGATGATATGTCCCCGATATAATTCATAACAAACACCTGATTCTCCCTGATAGTTCAGATACTCTTCAAAGGTCAGTTTTTGGGTAGAAATTAGGGTCATGTAAATTATCTCCCTTTTTCGGTGAGCTTGCTTTATATTTTACACTTTATTTCTTAGTCCCTCTCTGCTGGGACGAAAGTTTGTATAGTAGCGGTTTCAACCGCCGAATGAGCCAAGGGGGTAATGAACCAAAATTTAGTCTTACACCTGTTTTAAACAATTATAGGGCGAGCAATGCCCACCCTACAACTCAGATTAAATCACCTACACATTAATAGGTTTCAACGTGCCAGCGATGATCTTTCTTCAATTGTTTTTGATAGGCAGCCCAATCGACGCCGAACTTGCCAGCCGCCGCCGACATTCCCTCATCAATTCCACCTTCCATCCCCTTCAAACCGCAGATGTATGTGTGAGTATTCGGCTTTTGATTTAACTCCCACAGTTCATCAGCGTTTTCTTGAATCCGATTTTGAATGTACATCTTGCCACCGTCAACATTCTTTTGCTCGCGGCTGATGGCATAGGTCAATCGGAAATTATCGGGGAACTCTTGTTGCAATTGCTCCAACTCTTCCTTGTACAGAATGTTGGGAGTATAAGCAACTCCCAAGAACAGCCAAGCTAAACCTTTGAATTTGTAATCAGGATTGTTTTCTTTAAACATCCGCCACAAATAAGCCCGGAAAGGAGCAATTCCTGTACCAGTAGCCATCATAATAATGGTGGCATCCTCATCGTCGGGCAACAACATTTCCTTGCCTACAGGGCCGGTGATTTTGACATCAGCCCCCGGTTCTAAACCTGTCAGAAAAGTCGAACAAACACCAAAGACTTGTTCACCGGTTTCTGGGCTTTTGTACTCTAGCCGACGGACGCACAGAGAGACAGTTTTGTCATCCAGATTATCTCCGTGACGGGTGGAGGCGATCGAATAAAGCCGAATTTTGTGAGGTTTGCCGTTCTTATCAGTGCCATCTGGAATAATGCCAATACTTTGACCTTCCAAATAGTGCAAATTGCCTCCAGAGATATCAAAAGTGACGTGGCGGACAGTGCCGTCGCCGCCTTCTCTGACCAATTCTTCTGTAGAGATGCACTTGCCAATATAGGGATTGGCGGGCTTGTAGAGGTTAACTGGAACCTGAACCTTTTCCTTTGCTTGAGTCATGGGCTTAGTTGTTTCTCCAGATTTCTGACTCTGTTCCCCAAGTTCGGGTGCGACAGTGCCATTAGTTTCGGGAGCGCCATTCAAAGGTCGAATGCTGACAATTTTGCCACCCATGCGAGTAATCCTCCGCATTTCCTGATTCATGCGATCGTAGGGGACGGCGATAAACACGTTACCACTACGACGAATCGGGCTAGTTGTTTGGTCAGTTTCGGAGCTTTGACGCATACCCTCGACTTCATAGACAAAGATGCGACTGCCTGATATTGAGCTGGTCGCAACACCAGATATGCTTGGGCTGTACATTTGTTGCTTTTCCTTCACGATACAGAGTTATAAAGATAGAGAATGTGACCGTAGACTCAATTTACTTTTTTCTTAAGGTCATAGGGACTAATTGGTCGCGTTAATCTTTGGGCCTCGCCGCCCTGGGCGGGCGTGTCAAGTTTTGGTCGATCGCGTCCCCAATTCCCAATTAGCCGAACACGCCCCGCGAACCTCGTCCGGCTGCGTTCAGGTGTTGACCTATAGCTATTGTTGTCTGCGTACTGCGACTATTTTACCCGATCGCGGGATCAGCCCCCATAAGTCCTTTCGATCGGCGGCCGGCGATGGAATACCGCATCGGGCAACAAATGACTCCTATTGACCGACAGCAGCCAGCTACAAGGTTCTGGATTTATTCCTGCACGTCTGATGACTGAGGGCGTTAATTCTCGAATCGAAAATCGAAAATCGAAAATCGAAAATCGAAAATCGATCGACGTTGAGCTTGTAGTGGGCGATCGCATTCTGGTAAGATTAATCACTAAAGTTAGCTAGACAGGCGGGAATCCCCAGCCCATAATCTTTGATTTGGGGTGGGATGAGAGCCACGCGAGGTGAGGAGCGATCCTCCCAGCGATGTTGGGCGCAGCCAACCAGCATTCTTTGGGTGGCGAGGAGACGAGCACTCATTGTAATAATTCTCGTAAAATACTCATATCTTGGATCGCAGAATAATAATCTAGGTCTAGATAAAACAGCTTTTATGTGACAAGTGGGGCGGGACCTGTTCCTCACTATAAAACGCCGTAGAGGGAAACGATTGGAGTACCTTGAAGGAAGCTCTTGATATCCTTGACCGGACTCAGATGCCTACAACATATCGCTTGCGGTTGGTGTAGGAGCGTCACTAAACAGTGATTTTTTTAGAGGAAAACTATGACAACTAAGCCGGATCGCGTGGTTTTAATTGGCGTTGCCGGAGACTCCGGGTGCGGAAAATCTACTTTTTTGCGCCGATTGACAGATTTGTTCGGGGAAGATTTCGTTACCGTGATCTGTCTGGACGACTATCATTGTCTCGATCGCAAACAGCGCAAAGAAACAGGGATTACCGCCCTTGACCCCAGAGCCAACAATTTCGACCTGATGGCCGAGCAAATGAAAGCGCTCAAAGAAGGCCGAGGAATCGACAAACCGATTTACAACCACGAAACCGGCCTGCTCGATCCTCCTGAGTGGGTAGAGCCGAATCATGTGATTGTGATTGAGGGATTGCACCCGCTGTACGACGAACGAGTGCGATCGCTCCTCGACTTCAGCGTCTACCTAGACATCAGCGACGAAGTAAAAATCGCTTGGAAAATCCAGCGCGACATGGCGGAACGGGGCCACCGTTACGAAGACGTGCTGTTTGCGATCAACGCTCGCAAACCAGATTTTACGGCCTACATCGACCCGCAAAAGCAATATGCTGATGTGGTAATTCAAGTGTTGCCGACCAATTTAATTAAGGATGACAAAGATCGGAAGGTTCTGCGCGTGCAGATGATCCAGCGCGAAGGCATCGCCAACTTTGAGCCAGCATATTTGTTTGACGAAGGTTCAACAATTAACTGGGTTCCTTGCGGCCGCAAACTGACTTGTTCCTATCCAGGAATTAAGATGTATTACGGGCCTGATGCTTTCTACGGCCACGAAGTTTCGATTTTGGAAGTAGACGGTCAGTTTGAAAATCTTGAAGAAGTTATTTACATCGAAAACCATTTGAGCAAGACTTCTGCGAAGTATCAAGGCGAGTTGACTCACCTATTGCTTCAGCACCGCGAATATCCAGGTTCTAATAATGGAACTGGTTTGTTCCAGGTGTTAGTGGGATTGAAGATGCGGGCGACTTACGAGAAGTTGACTGCGAAGGAATCGAAAGTGGCTGTTAGTGTTTAGAACGCGAACATGAAAGATTTGGGAGGCGCAATTGCGCCTCTTTTTTTATGGATAAAATGAACCACAGAGGGCGCAGAGGGCGCAGAGAAGAGTTAGGAGAGGGTTTTTTGAGGTAGAGAGGTTAAGAAGGTTTTTCCAGCTCGATGGAGGTCGCTATTTAGGGAAAAGGTTAGACTGCGAACTTGGATATCACCATGTTTTATGTTTAGTGGCTGTTTGAGGTTTTGCGGGTAGATGAGAATTGCATTTTGGCAGTTTAACGCATTGGCGTAGGCGACTATTTGATTAAGATCATCCTTGGCTACTTTATCGGGAACTTTGTATTTTGTATCGAGGACATAGTGGACTTTTTTTGTTTCAATATCGCAGAGGAGTAAGTCAATCCGATCGGAATAATTTTGGTCATGGGTGACTCGGTATTGTTGTTTGACAAAAAAGCCTTTTGGTGTATTTGCGTTGAGCCATTCAGCGACAAATTGTTCATATAAATTGGCCATGTTTATGAGAAAAGGGAGCATTTCGCGATCGCCTGTTTCGTGACTTGGCCCAGTATTCTCCAAAAAGAAGCGACATAAGGCGTGTAAAAGTTGATAATCTTGATTTAAACGGTGATAGTTTCTATCAATACAAGCTTGTGCTGTAAAAGATTTTATGGTAACAACTCCTTGGAGTGTGTGAAAGGCTTTTCGCACAGTGGATGAAACTAATTCGCCACACAAACCGCTACGGCCAATTATGAATAGTGTCCAAGCCAGAATTTGATTATCTTCGATATCGCCTGTTTGTTCGTTGTAGTGACATTTTAGTTTAACATCCCAAGGTTTTTGAAGGGCTGACCGCAAATCGACGCGGCCGCGAATGTAGGCGAGTCTTTCTGTTTTGGATAAGTAATCGCGATATAATCCTTTGCGACAGCGTTCGAGAATTTTTTGGGCAAGAATGTTAGCTAATCTTTCATAGGCTTGTTCTAAAAATTGGCACTGAATCTGTCCTATGGGAAATTTTATCTTAAGTTTGTAGGCATATTCAAGCATTCCGAATAAATTTGCGATCGGGACTTTTGGGCGGATGAAAATGTGAAATTCTGGAGTAATTGGAATGTTGCCAACTATGCCTTTAGATGTTAATTCCCATTTATTGTTTGTTTTAGGGTTGGGAAATTCTATCTCGATTTGCTTGGCATAATTATGGAGTATTTTTTGTCCTACTGATTCGGAAATTGAATCTCGGTCAAAAGTTGCTAATTGATATTCTGTAAGTTCGATGATTTGGGGTGATTCTGGTTTCATAAGATGATCACTTGCTCAATTTGTCTTTGATTTTATTCCAGAGAAAATCATCCATTTTTTCCTGATTATCAAAGAAGTATTCTTCGAGGTATGGCTCAATTTCCATTTGCCAAATATCTTGGATATCTTCAACTAAGGTTTTTGTCAAAAAGAAGGAGATACCTAGTTCATAATGTTTGTTGTTAATTGCCCGATTGACATCTTCTAGAATACCAATTAATTTATCAACTAGAAAACCTGTTTCCTCTCTCTGGTGATACTGTCGCAGCACTTCATAATTGGGATAAACGGGAATGAATGCGAAACGGCGACGGAGTGCGTTATCGACTAAGGCAATAGAACGGTCTGCGGTGTTCATTGTGCCGATGATACGGACATTTGTAGGGATTCTGAATAGTTGACCGCTGGCTAGTGTAATAGAGCGTTCAGTGTCTTGTCGGTCATCTAGGAGATACATTAACTCGCCAAAAACTTGAGAGAGATTTGCGCGATTAATTTCATCAATAATGAGAACGCAAATGTCTTCACGGGCTTCGGCTTGTTTGCAGAATTCTAGGAATCTGCCGGGAACTATTGAGTAGGTTAATTGTCCGTTTTTAGTTATTGGGCGGAGGCCTTCGATAAAGTCTTCGTAGGTGTAGGCGGGGTGAAATTGGATAATGTCTGAGAAACCGTCACCGCCGCCGATTAAGTGTTTGGCTAGTTTTTCAGTAATGAAGGTTTTGCCGGTTCCGGGCGGGCCTTGGATGATGGCTTGGCCTTTGCGGTTAATGGTGCGTATCCATTGAGTTAGTTGGTTTGTTTGAAAACCAGTTTCTTCGGCACATTGGTTCAAAAGATATTCCGGTTGCAACTCTACTTCTTCTACAGCGTATTCAAACACAATTGCCTCATCTACTGGTGGCACTTCGTTACTAGGAAATTCATATTTTTTGACCTCTACAAGCCAGTGGCAGAACATATCAAATAGATCGTCGTCTCGAAGAGATGGAACGCCTGTTTGGTGCATTTCTTTAGTTAATTCTTTAATCAGCTCGCTTCCGGTAAAGTTAGCATAGGAGTAGTCTATTAGCTTTTTGCTGTACGAAGTATTAGCGAAATAGTTAATAACTTGTATTGAATTGTCATTAATCGCGAGAAAGTCATCGGGACGGAGAGCATTTAGGATAGGTGTTAGCATTCCTATCTCGCCGAACAAGGAGACGTGCATTTCTTCTGAAAAATCTCTACAAGTCGCATCTAGCTGACTAGGATCGTCGTTACAACAGCAGACTAAATAAATAATTAATTCGGCAATTCTTACTGGTGCTATTAATGACCATTTTTTATACGATTTTGAATTCCATAATAAGCCTTGTCTCATGCACGGATTAATATGAATCCAGGCTCCCCTTTGTCGATTAGTAGGAGAGTCTTGGTAAGGTAGAAGTTGCAACATTACAGATTCAGTCACATCTTCTCCAGACTCAGCAGCAGCAGCGATCGCTTCAAAATTTCGACGCCCCTGCTGACGCTGCTCGTTGTAAGCGGCTGTGTGATGTAACCCATCGGGAGTGTATGGATATGAATGAACAAATTCTTGAAATAATTTGACAAACTCAGCCTTTTTTGTCGATTCCATGCTATTCTAAAAAACTGTCGATTAATTAATATTTTTCAGCAACACGTCTTCTCTAACGTTCTCCTAATGAATTGACAGTGTTAAATTGACGATCTGTCAGGTACCGAAAACTCTGTGGCGGTTTAAGGTCAGGTAATTTGTTTCTTAAACGATGTAACTCTACTGGCTGAGTAAACCTACGAATATCTTTTAAAAAAATGCCTACACCTACTTTTATACCTTTGTAATAATCGTAAAATTCTTCATTGCTAATTCCTGCTATCTTTTCAACTTCATCCCAAAGTTTTCCGATCGGTTTTTCAACAATACTATCTACCTTGAAGGAGCCAAGTACAGCTTTTTCTGGAGATGAAACATACATGACAACTAGATCTCCTTCATTCAAAAGTCGAGGGCGGACTCGACGCAGTTCAACTGTTTTTGTACAGTTGAATATTTTCTTTGCGTACTCTGGACGAATAGATAATAAGATACTTGACATTTGTGTTTTTCCTCTTTCTAGGTCGCGGTTCCTTCTTTGTAGATTATTCCAAAATTAGTTTTTGAAATCCTAAATACGCTTTGAACCGTTGTCTGCTTACCCAGTATTCCCTGAATTCTATTTAATGTCAATGGGTTAGTGAAAAGCTGAGTGTGGCTGAATCTGATCGCCATGATATCTGCGTTTGGTTCGTCTTTAGCTATTTTCATTAAATCTTTTAATTCATAAACTCCTAAGCTGCGAAATTGTCGATAGAGTTTTTCCGGCTTGTCTACGATCACTTCCTCTAGTCTAGAGCAAGCTTTAACCTCTTTTGTCCCAAGAGTAAATGATGAATTGGAGCTGACGTACCATAAAATTCTACCAATAACACCCGGTCTGAGACCACCATTAGCCCACTTGCTTCTATAATATACAAGTTCCCGTTTTAGCGCTAGCTCAATTTGAGAGCCAAAAATGTACTGCTTAGCTAACTCTTCATCGAATAAGTCTTTTGCCCATCCGGGTTGAATGGGAATCATGAAAGTAGGCAGGTCAGCATCAATAATCTTAGCAGGCCAAAGGCGACGTTCCAGCTCTGCCATCGTTCCTATATCTTGAATTAATTCGGGAATGTTAAGGGTCTCAGAAATTTTCCGGCAAAAATTATATTCTTCCCCTATTTGGGCTAGATTCGCCAGTTTTTGAGACATATCTGCTGCTGTTTCTGCTACAGGCGGATTTGCCTTTAAATATCCATCATTAACTCGAACAAAAGCATCTTCTTGAATAGCTTGTATAATAATTTCATCGATATACGAGTCAATAATTCTAGTAAATTGCCTGTTTTCTTTTAGTGAAACTGATATGGAGTGAAAAAGTAAGTACCGTGCAAGTGCCTCTGCTAGAACACCGCGTCTAACTCGGAGCATTGTAACTTCTAATTCGTGATTTTTCTGTTGGCAATAGGCAATTAAAGCAAGGGGTTGATTTTCAGCATCTAAAACGACATGACACTTGAATTTATCTGGATTGGCAATTATCTGGCGTAGACTTCGCTGAAAATCGGCTTTTTTTTCGTCCCTATCGGGCGTATAAAAACAGTTAGTTAATAGTAACTTATCAAATTTGTTATCTATCAGTTGAACTGTGAGATTCTGTATGCCGACAAACCGTACAGGTTGATATTGAGTATCTCGGCGAACATCATCTAGTTTAAGAATTAAGTCTGTAGGACTCATAATTGCTAAACTAAAGTTTTCATAGACGGCATCTGCTAAAGCTAATATTTGGGGATCGCGAGTTAAAAAAATTAAGTAATCAGCAGCAATAGCTTGTGCCAATTGACGAACTAAGGATTCGTTTATTTCATTGAGATTTAAACTGGAAATTAGACGATTGAAAGAGTTAAATTTTGTTTCAAAAACCTGCTGATTGCAGTGTATTTTAGTAAAAGTATCCGCTAACAAGCGTTTACGCTTTCTGATAGGGGAATCAGAGATCGCGTTTATTGCCTTAAAAATCTCATCTGTGATACACAATTCCAAGTTATATTGTAACCAGTCAGCAAGTAGAGAGTCTGATTCGGCGCTTTCAATATCTTCATTTTCGTGCAATTCTAAGAAAATACTTGTATCAATAACAGCACAAATTTTAGACTCAAGTTGTTGTGCAGCAGCTTGAGAAAATATAGTTGGATGACCGTGATCCAACCACCAAACAGTAAGCAGTTTACCCTCCTTACTTCTTCCCGGTCGATCGTTGAGAGGAATAAAACCCAGTGTTTCCCACATTCCGTCTATTCCATAATCGCGACGGCATTTGAGTTGAATTCCATAAAAATTCTGATTTTTTTGGCTTAGGGAATTGACTAGCTTTTTAGTAACACCCTGACCGCGATATGCAGGCTCGACGCAGAGATGAACGATCACAATAATGTTGCTGCGACGCACCGGTCTGTAAAGCAGATAGCCAATGCAATTTTTTTGAGAATTGAGTGCTATAAGTATCACGCGATTTCTTGCACTTTCGCGAAAAGCACCTTCTGTAAAAAAACCAAGAGTTTTTTTATTGGCATCACCTAGGGCTATAACAGTTTCTAAATGGGGGGATTTTTCGTCAATCTCTTCAATCGTCACCTGTGTTTCTTCTGTCACTTTTTTATACCTCCTCAAGTTTCCGCCATACCTCAGTTTGATCTAACTTTACCACTGACTCAATGATTCTGGTTACTATCTCGCCGCTCCCTCCCTCTCGGTATCATATTACAAGCCGTTGGGAAAGTCGGGAGTCATATAAGTACGATCGCACCCCGCATCCTTCCCCACATCAATTACCATCCCAAACAAGTAACACTGGCAAAACCGCTAACAACCGTTCCCGGAAAAATTAAACTTGTGTCAAAAGCACCTAAACGTGCTATATTCCCGTAAACCCTGAACAGCACTTTCAGGTATTGCAAATTTATCCACAAATCAACTTCAATCGCGGAGTGACTAAGATTTACCAAATTGTGTCTATAGTCGATAATTGAATCCGGCGATCGCGACTAATAACAGGTACATTAAGATACAAACCAGTAGCAGCAATAATGCGATCGGGTAAATCAGGAATTTGCGATCGACCAACTTGCCTTAAACATTTTAGCATTAAACTGCTTGGAGGTTCCAGTAATTTACTTCTTCCCAGTAGAGATGATCTACTTCTTCCTACTTCTTCCTACTTCTTCCTTCGTGTCCTTCGCGTCTTCGCGGTTCAATAATCTAATCACAACCGTTCCCGGAAAAATTAAACTTGTGTCAAAAGCACCCAAACGTGCTATATTCCCGTAAACCCTGAACAGCACTTTCAGGTAATGCAAATTCATCAACGAGTCAACTAAATGCCCCCTACTTTCAAGAAACTAGCCGCCATTGCCATCTTTTTTGTAGCCATCAAACTTTTAGTTGACTCCCCGTATTTCAAAGAAGCAAAGGATTCGATCGCACACCGAAACCAAGCAAGTGCCACATTAGACACCGAAAGTCTGCGCCAAACAGCCACACACCAGCCCCCAGCAGCGCCTCAAACACCAGTCGAACGCAACTTTGATATAGTAGTCTATGGTGACGAAGTACCGGGCATATGTGCAGCTATTTGGGCCAAGAAAACCCTAGGCGCAAACGGAAAAGTAGCCCTAGTGCGATCGAACCATGAAAGCACACCTTTAGGCGGCGTACTCACCCGTGGCGGCTTAGGTTACGTCGATTTAGATAAAATACCCGATTGGTATCGCCAACCCTACGCCCAATGCTTCCGGGAATTCTTAGACAAAGCGAAAGTTCCCGAATCTTGCTTAGAACCAAAAATGGCAGATAAAGCTCTCAAAGAGATGCTGTCAGAAGCCGATGTTAAAGTTATTTCTAACTCAACACTCACTCCTCATGTAGTCGATCATAAAATCGAATATGCCGAAGTAAAAGACAGCAATGTCAAAATTAAAGCTAACTCTTACATTGACGTAACTCAAGACGCCGAACTAGCAATAAAAGCCGGATTATCCTATTATACAGGATATGAATCGCAAAATATCAAATCTAAAAATGAAACCTTAGCGATATCTATAGTTCCGACAATTACCGGCCTCACGATGTCCGACCTCCGCAGAATGGAAGATGAGATTCTTTCCAACACACATTTAGTAGAAAAGATTAAAGATAGCATTACCAAATATAAAGATGAGGCGAGTACAGAATTCTGGATGAGGAATTTCTGGAGCACGATTTATCAGGCCTACCGAGACGGATATAATATCAGAAGTGTCGCCCTAGGAGCCGCGTATCATGTAGACAGAAATCTGCCCTTTACTCAAGACAAAGGCTTCTTTTTTGACAAGGCAAATATTTGCGTTTATCAAGATAATTCTCTGTCGTGGAACGGCTTTCTGTTTAAATATCAAGTTGACCAACTAATGAAGATGGAAGCTAACGACAGAAAACCGACACCTGAGATGCTCAAAGAAATGTCATATCTGCAAGAATGGCTGCAAAAGAAATCAGGTAAAGATGTGAGAGTATTTATCCCAGACGAGGTTTACATCAGGCAAACTTTGAATATTCGCGATGTCGTAGAACCGCTGACTGGGAAGGAAATTATCAAAGGAGGAACAGTGCCAGAAAAGTCGATCGGCAGTTTTTCCTACGATTTCGATTTACGGGGCGGAGTCAAGGATTTGTCATCGAGAATTCCAGGATTGCCCGTGTATAATTTTGGCATAGAAAGTGCCTTGGCTAGCAAGGTAAATAACTTAGCAATTGTCGGGCGTTCATCTGGATATGTCGGTATGGCTGTATCAGTCGGGCGCATTGCGACAGTGAATATTTATCAAGGACAAGGTGTGGGTGTGGCGGCCGGTTTGGCTAGCAAATTGGGTGTGCCGCTGAATACAATTACTTCGAGTAAAACGAGAGAAACTTTGGAGACTTTGACGGGGAAAACTACTTATTTATCTGGAAGAGATACGAGTTATGGGGTGGATTATCAGGAGGTGAAATAGCTCTTAAGAGGATTTTACCACAGAGAGCGCAGAGGGCGCAGAGAGGGGAGGGATGAAAGGTTTTTTTTACGACATCAAAAACCCTCCCAAAACTCTTCCCTCTGCGTCCTCTGCGTCCTCTGCGGTTCAAAACTCTTCTCTTTATGAAGTGGATGATAAAGAAGTGAAATAGATCTTAAGAGGATTTTACCACAGANNCAGAGAGCGCAGAGAGGGGAGGGTTGAGAGGGTTTGTTAGGAGAGGATGAGGCGGCGGATTCCTTCTCTTAAAAAGCGGACATTAAAGTTGATGAGAAGGGCTAGAGGATAACCAGTCATTTTGAGGTAGGAGATAACTTGAGCTTCATGGATAGGAAGTATGGTTTGGACTGACTTTAATTCAACAACGAGAGTCTTGGCAACCAGCATATCGTATCTGCCTTCCCCAACCAAAACACCCTTGTAAAGGACATTCACCGTCGGTTGAGGGTCAAAAGGAATTCTCCGGCGCGAGAGTTCTTCACGCAACGAATTCTCGTATACCGCTTCCAAAAACCCCGGCCCCAACTCCTTGTGAACCTCCATCGCCGCCCCAATCACAGCGTAACTCAATTCATTAAGATTCTCTGCCAACTCTCTTCTCTCCTCTTCTCAAACCAATATCACAATCATAATCCAAAACCCTCCGAACACTCTTCCCTCTGCGCCCTCTGACGCGGATGCGGTTCAAAACTCTTCTCCTCCCTTCTGTGGCACAATCTTAATATAAAACCTCCACCCTCTCGCCAATGACCGCAAACCTACCCCCCCAATACGACCCCAAAGCCACCGAAGCCAAATGGCAAAAATACTGGGAAGACAACCAAACCTTCAAAGCTGACCCAGAACAAGGCGGCGAACCTTACTGTATCATCATCCCGCCCCCTAACGTCACCGGCAGTCTCCACATGGGCCACGCTTTCAATAACTCCCTCGTTGACGCACTCATCCGCTATCACCGCATGATTGGTGACAATACTCTCTGTCTCCCCGGAACTGACCACGCTAGCATCGCAGTTCAAACTATTCTCGAAAAGCAACTCAAATCTGAAGGTAAAACTCGCGATGATTTAGGAAGAGAAAAGTTCTTGGAACGGGCCTGGAATTGGAAAGCTGAATCGGGCGGTGCTATTGTTAATCAATTGCAGCGTTTGGGTTTGTCTGCGGATTGGTCGCGGGAACGTTTTACGATGGATGAAGGTTTGTCTAAATCTGTTTTAGCTGCTTTTGTTCGACTCTATGAAGAAGGGATGATTTATCGTGGCAATTATTTAGTGAATTGGTGTCCAGCTAGTCAGTCTGCTGTCTCTGATTTGGAAGTAGAAAGTAAGGAAGTTGATGGGAATTTGTGGCACTTTCGCTATCCTTTATCTGACGGTAGCGGTTTTGTGGAGGTGGCGACTACTCGACCGGAAACGATGTTGGGTGATACTGGGGTGGCGGTGAATCCCAATGACGATCGCTACAAGCATCTTATCGGCAAAACTCTGACTTTGCCAATTGTGAATCGGGAAATTCCGATTTTTGCTGATGAGTTGGTTGACCCAACTTTCGGGACTGGTTGTGTGAAAGTGACTCCAGCCCATGACCCGAATGATTTTGAGATGGGTAAGCGTCATAATTTGCCGTTTATCAATATCATGAATAAGGACGGCACTTTAAATGAAAATGCGGGTGAGTTTCAAGGACAAGACCGGTTTGTTGCTCGCAAAAATGTAATTAAGCGACTAGATTCTGACGGGTTTTTGGTGAAAATAGAGGATTATAAACATACTGTTCCTTTTAGCGATCGCGGAAAAGTACCAGTAGAACCGCTATTATCAACCCAGTGGTTTGTCAAGACTCGCCCGATGGCTGATAAGGCCTTGGAATTTCTCGACCAACACAATCAGCCGCAGTTTGTACCTTCTCGCTGGACTAAGGTTTATCGCGATTGGTTGGTGAAAATTAAAGATTGGTGCATTTCGCGGCAGTTGTGGTGGGGACATCAAATCCCGGCTTGGTATGCTATTAGCGAAACTGGTGGCGAAATCCTTGACAATACTCCTTTTGTGGTGGCCGCAAATGAGGCGGAAGCTAGGGAAAAAGCTGTAGCAAAATTTGGCGCAAATGTCAAGCTAGAACAAGACCCGGATGTTTTGGATACTTGGTTTTCGTCGGGACTTTGGCCGTTTTCGACGATGGGATGGCCGGAGGAAACTGCGGATTTGGCAAGGTATTATCCTAACACTACGCTATCGACTGGTTTTGATATCATCTTTTTCTGGGTTGCTAGAATGACGATGATGGCGGGATATTTTACGGATAAAATGCCGTTTGAAACTGTGTATATTCACGGTTTAATCTTGGATGAAAATGGTAAAAAACAATCTAAGTCGGCGGGAAATGGGATTGATCCGTTGGTTTTGATTGATAAGTATGGTACTGATGCTTTGCGTTATTCGCTGATGCGGGAAACTGCTGGTGCGGGCCAAGATGTCCGTTTGGATTACAACCGACAATCCCATGAGTCTGCGACGGTGGAAGCTTCGCGGAATTTCACTAATAAGTTGTGGAATGCTGCGCGGTTTGTGATGATGAATTTGGCGGGACAAACTCCGCAACAGTTGGGTAATCCTTACCCCCCCCAGCCCCCCCTTGCTAAGGGGGGGAGTAAGAGTTAGCCTTCATGCAATAATTCATCAATGAATTCTTCCCGTTCATCCTCTGTCATTCCATCCCAGTCTTTTCCCCTTTGGGCCGCAGCCTGTCGTGCTTTTTCTGGGCCATCATGGGTTAACTTTGCCCAAGATTCCCAAGGCTGCATCAGCAATAGTTTTAATAATTCGTGTTTTTTGCGATCGGGTAATTTTTGAGCTAATTCAATTACTTGCTCATCGGTTAATGTTAATGTTGGCATTGATTCACCTCTCAGTAAAATCTGCTTTTTCAATATATCATAACACAAACAGTTATAGTCTTGGACGCATGGGAGTTCAGAAACCGGGTTTTTGACGACAATATTTGGTTCCAGCCGACAAATTAAATAAAAACCCGGTTTCTTTGGCCCCAGTGCGTAAATCCTATAATCTTAGGAGTTATAAATTTAAGACGTTAAACTTCAACATATTTGCATAAAGTCCTAGCTTCGGGAATAGACGCACCAGATTGACGCAACTGTTCTAAATAAAAAACTATTGCTGCTTTAATTTGCTGTTCTGCTTCTTCGATAGTTGCACCTGTTGCTACGCATCCTGGTAAATCTGGAACATACGCAGAATAATTGCTTTCTGCTTTCTCAATCGCAATAGCATAACGTATAATTCTACTTTGATTATCTGCTTTTGCATCTGTTAGGACAATAGAACCGACCGGGGTCAATTCCCATCTGTCGCGAGGTGAATTGGTTTCTATATCTCGTTTAACCAAACCATCAACAGCTAATTTTTTCAAGACAACCATCATGTCAGGTTCTCGCGGTACATCTCGACGGGAAAGTGCATTCGCGAGTTCATACCAACTCCATTTTCCTTGACCTTTAGCTACTAATTCCAGCAATACTAATTCAAGCTGAGTTAATTGAGTTAGGTTTTTCATAAAAAGTCCTCTACGCTAGGATGAAATAAAACGCCGAATCCTTCTTTTAGTTTATAATCTTCAAGAGTAGCTGTGTGAGCGTTGTTCCATAGTTCATAAGCGTCGTCCGGGTTTGTTGGTTGTCCTGTTGGATAGCCTAGTTTTTTATACCTCAAATACTCGCGCAACTCGTGAGTATAAAAGCGCAAATCAACAGGCTCAGGGACAAGGGTTTCAGTGGCAATACTTCTTAACCTTTCAACCATTCTTAGCTCAGCTTCACCAACTGGATTAAATCTGCGAACATGAGCTTCAACTAAGGCAACGCCTTGATCAGTAATTTTAACATTTTGATAAGATAAGTTGAGAATCTTTCCGCCAGCTTTTGAGGAATTGAAAGGTCTGCCACTTGTTGCACCTTTGTCTATCATTTGTAATTATGAATTTATACTAGGTAAATACGGCAGCTACGGCTGGCGGCAATGTTTGCCTTGGGGGGAATTGGAGGTATCAGGAGAAGTTATCGAGGTGGCTGAAAAGTTCATTTTTGCTAATTGTTACAACCCGCAAATAGCGGGGCAGATACTACAAAAAACTACGGAAAACGAGCCGGAACCCGATGATAGCGAGTGCCAGGTATCGGAAACGTAGAACAGGCATGGCTTCGTTCAAAAAGTCTAGTTCACAAGTCTTAATAAAAATCTGTAACGCTTAGATGTTACAGTCTACAAGTCTCGACGCGAGAGAAGAACCACCTCCCCAACCACCCAACCAAAAAGGCAGCAGAGGGGAGGTGAGCTTCTGGCGCTTTCTCTGAAAAAGTGAGGTCTTTGTAGTACAGCCAACCTTCATACTCCACCCTCCACCCTACCTTCTCACCAAAAGCTTCCCAAACTTTTTCATCTAATTCCCTGGTTCCACCCAGACTTTGATAGATGCGCTTCTGCACCGAAAAGCCGAAGCGCCCATTGCTGTATTTTACCCAAAGTTGGTCAATCGTTCGCAAGTCTTCGCAAGGAAATTTATCTATTGATGAGGTATCCAGCCATCCTTCTTCCTCCCTACCCGCCACCTTCAACATCACTCGCGCCGTTTCCTCATCGGCTTCTTTCCACTTTTTGGCAGCCAATAAATTCCGCAAGTTTATATAATCCATCCCCACGGCTGAAATTAACTCTTCCTCATCGTCAGCTTTTTTAGGTATCAGCAAATCCAACCATTCCTGCACCGACTGCGGGCGATTTTGCGGTTCCAACTCCATCCCTTTCATAATCGCGGCATTCACCCGATCGCTAATCCGATCATTATATAGTTTTGGCGCAATCAAAGGGTCTATTATCTTTCTACCGGGCGATGGAATCGGTTTCTGACCCGTTAGCATATTATACAGCGTCGCCGCCAAAGAATAAACATCAGTATAAGCGCCAAGTTGAGGGCGTTTTTCCGCAAGTTCAATCGGTGCAAAAAACGCAGTTCCCGTAACACTATTAGTCATCAACTTTCCCGATGAATTAACCTGTCGTGCCAAACCAAAATCAATCAAAACTGCTTCCATACCGCGCTTTCTGAGCATAATGTTTTCGGGCTTAACATCGCGGTGAGTCAGGTTTTGCTTGTGCACGCAAGTCAGGGCATCGCCTAATTGCTGAATCATTGACAAAGCTTTTGGTTCGGAGAAAATGCCGTTTTCTCTGATCTGGGTATACAAATCAATCCCATCGATTAACTCCATTGCCATACACCACAAATCATCCTCTTGAAACATCTCATAAACTTCGACAATATGGGGGTGACGACACTTGGCTAAAGACAGTGCTTCGTTGACAAATTTACCTTGTGTTTTGGCAAAATCTGGCTGGAATTGTTGGAAAGTATTCAGAGTTTTGATGGCAACGGACTTACCTTCTTGGAGATTTTGAGCGCGGTAGGTTTCACCGAATCCGCCGCCACCGAGGTATTCTTCGATGATGTATTTGCCGTCGTGTAGTTGTTGTCCGTCTTGCCAGCGTTTCATCGTGGGTGTTTGAGGGGGAGGAGATGATGGTTGTGATTATAGCTTATGTGGGGGAATTTTGTTTAGGGTTTGAAGTTGAGAAACCGGGTTTTTTCGGAGTTTTTGGGTTGTAGTTGGGTATTGTCGCAAAAACCCGGTTTCTTGGGGGCTTTCGTGGGGTGGATTTCGGCATCTATCAAACCCGGAGATCCCCCCTAGCCCCCCTTAAGAAGGGGGGAACCGGAAGCGTTCAAAGTCCCCCTTCTTA
>DPLL01000311.1 GCA_003542015.1 Microcoleaceae cyanobacterium UBA9251
CCCGACAAAATAAGTTCTTTTCTAGCAAAAATTGCTAATTACTTGCTAATTGATGAATCAAGTAACGGGTGTCATTTTCTGTCTTGCCTATATTTTAGGGCTGATTTCTACAGCGGTGCCTTGGGGTGGTTACGGTATACTTGCTTTGGGAGTTGTCGCCGCGATCGCCCTACCGAAATTCTTGCGAAAATTCACTCGAACTGCTGTCAAAAAGACTAAAAAAAGACGCAGCCGAACCACCAAAAATCCTGCTGATTCTTCCTTAGAAAAAACCGAAGAATTGAGTTTTTATCAAATGCTGCCGAGGTCGAAATGGGTGTGGTTCCTCGCAGGTTTGACGGGATTTCTCGCTAGCGTTTATTTTCAAATCCGATCGCCAGTACCAGCAATTAATGATATCAGCAAATTGATTCCTGCTGGTGGCAATACTCAAGAAATCGTGGTGACTGTTCGCGGTAGAGTTGTTAGTAGCCCGCGGCTGACTCGATCGGGGCGATCGCAATTTTGGTTAGAAACCGATCTAGTTAGCGAAATTAACGGTGGCGAAGGAGGAGTAGTAGTAAATCGCGAAGTATCCGGTAAACTCTATGTCACAGTACCTTTGTTGCAAGCAACAGGTTTGTACCCAGAAAATACGATCGCAGTTACAGGTTCTCTCTACAAACCGCAGCCGCCCTCGAATCCGGGGGCTTTTGATTTTCAAAGATATTTAGCCAGATCAGGGGCTTTTGTAGGGCTCAAAGGACGGCAAATTGACTGGACGAGAGAAAATGCGATCGCCGCTGTCAATCGACGTGACAAGCAAGCTACGGCTGCTTTCTCCGAGTCAAGCGAGATGTCGGCACCAACAATTTATAGAATGCGACAGCGGATTGTCCGATCGCAACTACTGTACCTGAATGTTCCCGAAGGCCCGCTGATTAGTGCGATCGCCCTGGGTAAGCAAGCAGTAGATTTACCTTACAACATCCGCGACTATTTTGTGCAGGTTGGATTAGCCCACGCGATCGCAGCTTCGGGCACTCAAGTTTCTATGGTTTTGGCTTTAGTTCTAGCTTTAACCAGACGTTTTTCCAAACAGTTACAATTTAGCTTTGGTGTCGGTGCTTTATTTTTGCTAGTGGGATTAACTGGCTTTGAAGCTTCAGTATGCCGCGCGGCTTTAATGGGATTTGGAACATTATTTGCTTTGCTGCTAAAGCGAGAAGTTAAGTCGCTGGGATTGCTGTTAATCGCTGCTACTGTTTTACTATTGGTTAATCCTTTATGGATTTGGGATTTAGGTTTTCAACTGAGTTTTTTGGCGACTTTGGGGTTGATAGTGACCACACCCCCGATGATGGCAAAATTGGAGTGGATGCCACCGGCGATCGCTTCTATTTTTGTGGTTCCTATCGCTGCTTCAGTTTGGGTGCTACCGCTGCTACTTTACGTTTTTAGTGTGGTATCTCCTTATTGCATTTTAGTCAATATTATTGCCGCTCCTTTACTGTGGATTTTGAGTATTGGGGGGATGATTAGCGCTTTAGCTGGATTGATTTTCCCGCTGGCTGGCAGTGGGTTGGCGCAACTGCTAGACTATCCGGCACATGGGTTAATTGCGATCGCTCAATATTTCTCTCAGTTACCCGGTAATTCGGTAGCTGTCGGTCAAGTATCGGAGTTACAACTAATCGTACTTTATAGTTTAATTTGCTGGGTTTGGCTGGGGAGAGGGAAGTTCGGCAACGGATTATGTAACGGATTTAACGGATTTAACGCCGGGAAGGAAGAAGGAAGAGGGGAGAAGGAAGAGGGGAGAGAGAAGAAGGAAAAAAGCAGATTTATTTCCCTGCCGATTTTTTCATCTGCCTCAATTTTACCGCTGGCGATTGTGGCGGGAATTGCTATCATAGTTTTGCCAGCTTGGCACAGTCAGGCATCTTTATTTCAAGTTACTTTACTCGCGACATCTGGCGAGCCTGTTTTGGTGATTCAAGACCGAGGAAAAGTGGCTCTAATTAATACCGGTGATGAAAATACAGTTAGGTTTACAGTGCTACCTTTTTTGCAGAAACAAGCAGTTAATTCTGTGAATTTTGCGATCGCCACCCATCCTCATTTAGGTTTGAGTGCAGGTTGGGCAAAATTCTTAGAACGCTTGCCAATTCAAACATTTTATGATAATAGCGCTCCCAAACAAATTCACTATGCCAGCCGTCAGGAATTGATGACTGCGGTGCAATCTCGCCAAGGGGTTTACTTTCCTTTAGAAACTAACAGCACAATTAATCTGGGTTCTGTGCGGTTGCAGTTGGTGAATGCGGAAATCCCGGTGGTAGAATTGCTGGTGGGCGATTCCCTTCGGGATAGCTTCGCTTCACGAACTTGGTTGATGCTTGGTGACATCGCACCCGAAGCCCAAAAAAAATTGGTAGCAACGGGAACTTTGAAGCCAGCTCAAGTGCTGTGGTGGTCGGGGAAAACCCTGACACCGGAGTTATTGAAGACAATTGGGCCAAAAGTGGCGATCGCATCTGCTGACGAAATTGACTCCTCAACCGCAGCCCAACTGCACCAAAGCAAAACCCAGATCTTTTGGACTGGGCGCGACGGAGCCCTCCAATGGACTCCCGCTGCGGGATTTAAGACTACCCTGGAATCTCAAGAAAATCAGACTTCTTTTTTGTGAAGATTGGCAAATGTGGCGCGCTGTGCGGTAAGATAGGAAAGAGCGAATATCTAAACCAGACTTGTGGCTCGATCGGACAATTATGCGATTCCAGGAGTCGCGAAGCAACAGCAACCTTAAATTTATGGTTGATTTTTAGCTTAATTCGTGCGATTATAATCAAATCGCCAATCAATTGGAGAGGTGGCAGAGCGGTTGAATGCGGTAGACTCGAAATCTACTTTAGGGCGACTTAACGTGGGTTCAAATCCCACCCTCTCCGTTT
>DPLL01000189.1 GCA_003542015.1 Microcoleaceae cyanobacterium UBA9251
ATTTGCTTGGAGAGGTACAATCCCAAGCCCAGCCCGGTTAATTGTCGGCTGTTGGGGTCTTCAACGTAGAGCTCGAACAGAGATTCGCGCTGTTTTTTGCTGATTCCGACTCCATTATCTGTTATGGTACAGCGAATCATTTTCGCCTGCGATCGCCCGATCGGCAATTGGTGGCCAGTATTGGCAATTTGACCCTGGTAGCGGGGGACTTCGCAATTGCGATCGAGGGGAAATTTTGCACGCATCTCCTGATTTTTGATGCTGGTTTCGATCGGCTCCTCCCTGGGCGGTTCCCGAATCGTGTCCCACATCTTATTTTGACCACAAAAGGGAGAGTGGATGTGAGCGATACAGTTAGAAAATGCGGAACTATTAGACCGGAAAACCTGTGTTTTTCCGGGACTAATCATTACTTTTTCTACTTCAATCACTGCGGCATTTAAAGTTATATTCACTCCCGGAGGATTATGCTTGACAGCATTAGTTAGCAGATTTTCTAACACCCGCTGCAAATGTTTAAAATCGGCATTTACCTGTGGCAAATCCGCAGGTATTTCTTGAATCAAAGTTGCTTGATTCTTCGCGAAAATCGGTGCTAAATCAGCAACAATTCTGGAAGTTAAAGAGTGCAAATCGAGCGGTGTAGTATTCAGAACAATACCTTTGACCTCGGTGGCGTGAGCTTCGAGCAGGGCATTCAGCATTCCCAACTGGTGTTCGCTAGCCTCAACGATCCGCTCCAAAATCGAGCGAGCCACCGGAACAGTTTGTTGAGACTCAGAGGGCGACTTGTTGAGCAAGTTTTTTAGCAGTATTAACATTCCCATAAAAGGGGTGCGGAGCTTGTGAGAAACTGCGTGTAAAAATAGGTCTTTCAGCCGATTGCTTTCTTGCAGTTCGTACATTTTTTGTTGCAGTTGACGGGTGCGTTCTGACCCTTGAGATTCTAAGTTGGCATTGAGAGTTTTTACTTGCTGCAAAAGTTGGGCTTGCTGGAGGGCGATCGCCACTTGGGTAGCAAGTTTTTCTAACAAATCAATCTCAAATTCCTGCCACTGGCGGGGCCCAGAACACTGATTGACGGCCAAGGTTCCGAACAACTCATCCCCCAAGACGATCGGCACATTTAATGTTGCCCGAATTTGATAGTCACTATAGTATTTGGAACTGCACGCCCTGACTTCCACTTCCGCAGTATCCGAGACCGATCGGGCGCGGTTGGTGGCATAAAACGTTTTCAAGTGTTCGAGAATGCTCTCGTCAGCCAGCACACACCCCAAAATAGAACGCCACTCGGTACCCACAGACTCAGCCACAATCTTACCGTACACTGGCGAGTCCGGCATTGCCGACTCCGCCGACTTAATGCCGATGAAAGCGCGGTCTGCCTTGAAAAATTGCCGGACTTCGGCAACAGTAGTGTTGAGAATTTCTTGGAGGTCGAGGGAGTGCCGAATCCGTAGTGCCATTTCTGAGAGCAAGCGATCGCGATCGGTCGATGCTTGCTCATAGTTGGCCGCCCGGTGGCGATCGGTAACATCCTGCACTGTGGCCGCAATCACCTTAGAATTAATTGCCGACTGTTCGCACACAGTGCGTTCTTTGCCGTCTGGAAGCACAATCCGGTAGTCAATGCAATAAGGTTTTTGCTCAAACATAACAAGACGGTGCGATCGAGCCACCAATTCTCGGTCTTCTGGATGTACGGCTTGCAAAAAAACTTCCGGCGTCGGCTTGACAGTACCCGGAACAAAACCTAAGAGCCGATAAAGCTCGTCCGACCAGCGCAATTCGATGTTGGATGTATAATGTTCTCCCGATTCCTCCCAGTCGTCAGGTGGTTCTAGGGTGTCGCAATCTAAATCCCAATTCCCCAAGTTCGCGATGCGCTGAGCATTGGCTAAACTAGCTTCGCGATCGCGCAGCATAGCGGCCGTGCGGCGCACCTCCACCAGGGCTTGCTGTCGTTCTGCTACAGTCGCAGCCAAGATCAGAGCCACAAGGGCGATCGTACCGGTAAAGGCTTGTAAAGGTAAAACCGACATCAACGTGAGCCGGTCACTGAGGGTAGCCGAAGTGTTGACCAGAAACGGGCCGTTTCCCCCCAGGGTTCCCAAAATCGCGATGTAGGACACGATCGAATAAGCGAAAATTGCTCCAGGCGGGCTCCATCGCAGGGCGGCCCAAACTATCAAAGGAAAGAGCAGATATTCCAGCGGATACAGAGCACTCGCCGCCACTGTTTGCGAGCAAAATACCAGCCAGCTAACGCTCAGCAGCAGAGTTAGCCAGATTGCGACTTCTGAGTAATTAAGACAGGACTTACGCACTCCGACCAAAGAAACCGGGTTTTTTATTGAGTGTGCGGGCTGTAACGAAGTATGGTCGCAAAAAAACCCGGTTTCTGACCACCCGTGCGTCAGTCCTATGGTAATTAGTTTTCTGCAGAAGGCCTTCGGAAGTAAGTGAGTCAAGGTCAGCAGGACTGGCGTGACCATCAAAATGCCCATACCATCTCCGAGCCACATCGTCCAAAAATTTCTCAAAAAATTGCTCCACTGAACCCAACCAAAAATGCAGGCGCTCAGGTTGCTGATGGTAGAACCGAGGAAAGTAGACCCAATGACAGCGCCGGCGACTAATCCCAGAACATCTCGCAGGCGATCGAGTTTGGTAGAAAAACCGCTCCGGCTCAACAAAGCCTCGCCAGCCAGCGCTTGCAGCGTCACGCTCAAGGCCGATGTAGCAATGACGGTTGAGGGTATCCCGACTCCGGCGGTAGAGTTTAACAGCAGCGAACCGAGGGCAATTCCGGGCCAGATTCGCCGCCCTTGCAGCAGTAGCGCAGCCAGCGCAATGCCGGCGGGCGGCCACAGGGGAGATGCTTCGGCTGTAACCAGTATTGACCCTGCGAGTTTTCCCGTCAGGAAGTAGGCGAGAGCCAAAATCCCTATGTACAAGAGCGGTCGAGTGCGGCAGTTGAGCAGTTTCATGTTTAGGTGCGATCGAATCCCCCATTGCTAGTTTTTAATGTATGGGGTCGGAGGGCGATCGAGCTTCCTCCGGGCGAATCACCTGACTGGGGGAATTGGCAATTTTAGATTTTAGATTTTAGATTTTATAGCAACCGCCAAGGCAGTTAGAACATTTATGGTCATTGAGCGAAGTCGAAATGTCCGCCAAGATTGCATTTCGACTTCGCTCAATGACCTTCTTCGCCTTGGCGACTGCTATAGATTGGTAATTTTAATCGAAAATCTCAAATCGGCTTTTCGTTAATCGGATGGGCATCGGGCATTGAGCATTGCCGAACTGACCTCCGTAACATCCATGACACTTGTACTGAGCGAAGCGTTGCACGCTCGCGAAGTCGAAGTGTCGAAGTATCCGTTAAATCCGTTAAAAAATCCGTTGCCGAACTTCCTTCTTCTTAAAATCCAAAAACCCGCTTACCATCGGGCTTAGTAGTCAGCCAATTCGTCTTTGCCGTTGCCAATTGTTCTTCACTAACTGTAGCGTTGGTAAGATTCGCCCCGCACAAATTTGCTCCCCGCAAATTCGCCTTGCTCAAATAAGCCCCCGTCAAGTCAGCACCTCTGAAATCGGCGCATTCAAAATTAGCCGTGCTGCAATAAGCTTCAGTCAAATTAGCATCTCGCAAATTCGCCCTAATTAATCTGGCGTGACCCAAATTTGCCCCAGACAAATCTGCTGCTTGCAAATTTGCCTTCACCAGCCTGGCCTGATAAAAATTTCCCCCCGCCAACTGCGCTTTTGGCAGTTGCAGACCGGAAAGTTCGCAGTCGGCAAAATCGCGCTGACCTTTAAAATATGCCGATCGCACGCTGTTGCTGTCCCACTTAGCAGGAACTTTCGGTAGAGGCGACCCTGTGAAACTGCCACGGTCAGATGCAACCGTGTCGAAACTTCTGCCGGACTCAGCCAGACTCCGGGAAACTCTCGGCTGCATTCCCGTGTTTCCCGATTGAGTAAAGGAACTTCTGCCACGGAGATTTTGCTTCGCTCCTGAATTGATTTTGTTCCGGGGCGAGGGCCACGAAGAACTCTCGTCATTAAATATCGTCGGTTCTTCAACTGTGCGATTAGAGGCGTTGAATTGAGTCGCCAAGCCCTTCAAAAGGTCTGCGTCTTCAAATTCGCCCTTGAGAGCTTTGATGACATCTGCTGCTGATTGGAAGCGGTGGCAAACCATCGGCTTGAGCATTTTATCGAGAATCCGGGCAAAATTTGGACTTAGCTGAACGTGTGGCTGCCAAACAATTTCGCCGGTTACTCCATCGAAATCTAAATCTTTGGGCGATTTTCCCGTCAGCAAGTATAGACAAGTCATACCCAAGGCGTAGATATCGCTGGCATATATCGGCCGCATTGCCATTTGTTCTGGCGGGGCAAAACTAAATGTGCCGACTGAAAATTTGGTGTTGGCGCTTTGGTCGGCGGGGTCTAATAATATTGTTTGGCTGACGTGATCTTTTACGGCTCCGAAGTCAATTAAAACTAAGTGATTGTCTTGAACTCGGCGAATAATATTTGCGGGTTTGATGTCGCGGTGAATTACTCCTTGGCTGTGGATGTACTGCACTACCGGTAAAATTTCTAAGAGAAAATTTTTAACATCTGATTCATTTAAACGACCCGATTGTTTGACTTCTTGTTTCAAAGTCGAGCCTTTAACATACTCTTGAACCAAATAAAATTGTTGTTCGGTTTCAAAGTAATCTAGCAGCCTGGGTATTTGGGGGTGGTCGCCTAGTTTACCGAGGGTTTTTGCCTCTCGCTTAAATAGTTCCCGCGCCATTTCTAGAACTCGCGGCGACGAACTGCTGGGTCGCAGTTGCTTGACTACGCAACTCGGCTGACCGGGCAAAGAGATATCTTTGGCCAGAAATGTTGCTCCAAAACCTCCTTGTCCTAAGGGTTGAATTACTTGATAGCGAGTACGCAGCAGCAATCGCGTACCGCAGGCTTGACACTGGACGATCGAGTCAGGTGGATTTTGAGGATGTGGACAGCCAGGATTTACGCAGTAGCTCATGTTGATTTGAGTGTGCCTATGTTTTTCTCATCTAGCCAGTATCGCTCGCAGGGCACATATTCCCTGTTCCTGCTTCTGTTAGAAATACTTATCTCTCAGTTGCTCTGGGCTGTGCGTCCGATCGCGAATTAGAGTTGCACCTAAGTCTTTTGGGAAAATATCTTTACCTATTTTTATGATCTCGTGACTTTGAGTTTTTTCAGTTGATTATCCTTGAATATAGTTTAAAGACTTGCTAAAGTTATCCTTTTTTGGTAAAGTCTTTCTAAACTTAGATGCTGTTTGCGCTGTTAGATATCTCTAGCATACCTCATTCTCTCCCATGAGAATGTTACTCATCCGCCAAGCTCCATCTCCCTTTGGGGAAAATTATCATTTTTTCTGATAAATCGCTCAAGTATCTTGACAATATTCAATAAATATGATAATGAGAGTCCAGGATTGATTCTGGGGCGAGATAGCGATCAAATGGTATTCGCCAGAAGGTAGAATGCAGAAGGCATTAGTCAAGAGACATCTCCTATAATTATTGTGGAACAGGCTAGATGCCTGTTTTTGACTTGCTTTTTGCCAGATGTCTATTAGGTATGCGTCAGAAATTTTGATGATTCCTAGGGACTAATGACTAATAACTAATGACTAATCACTAAACTATGCGTATTTCTCTAAATTGGCTGCGGGAATTGGTGGATGTGGCGATCGCCCCGGAAGAATTAGCCGAAACTCTGACAATGGCTGGGTTTGAAGTTGAAGAGATCGAAGACCGTCGCCCTTGGGCTGATGGCGTGCTGTTGGGTAAGATAGTTGCGATCGAACAACATCCGAATGCAGACAAGTTGAGAGTTTGTCAAGTAGATGTTGGCAAATCAGAACCATTGAATATTGTTTGCGGCGCACCCAACGCTAGGGCGGACATTTACGTGCCCGTGGCTGTAGTCGGGACTTTTTTATCTCAGATAGATTTAAAAATTAAACCGGCGAAATTGCGGGGCGTTCCCTCCGCAGGCATGATTTGCTCTCTAGCAGAATTGGGACTGTCCAAAGAATCAGCAGGAATTCACATCTTTGACTTAGAAAATCCCGAATTGGGTAGCGATATTCGCCCGCTTTTAGGTTTAGATGATGTCATTTTAGACTTGACAGCAACGGCGAATCGTGCTGATGCTTTGAGTATGGTTGGTGTGGCGCGGGAAGTGGCGGCGTTGACAGGGGCAAAGTTGAGAATTCCCGAAGCAGCGGATGTGGCAATTCAGGGAAAAGACAGCCCTAATTTGACAGTAGAAATATCCGAGTCGGAAGGCTGCCCGATTTACACCGGGACGGCAATTGAAGGGGTGAAAATTGCACCTTCTCCGGCTTGGTTACAGCAGCGGTTGCAGGCGGCGGGAGTGCGGCCGATTAATAATGTGGTTGATGTGACTAATTATATTTTACTGGAATGGGGCCAGCCGCTGCACGCTTTCGATCGCGATCGCCTACAATCTTTCACCGCAACTCAAGATATCAACATCGGCGTCCGGTTTGCCAAAACAGGCGAATCCTTCAAAACATTGGACGGACAAAACCGCAATTTGCAACCACAAAATCTGCTAATTACTGCTAGCGACAAACCCGTAGCTTTGGCTGGAGTCATGGGCGGCGAATCAACAGAAGTTCACGAAGGAACGCAAAATTTAGTCTTAGAAGCAGCGATTTTTGACCAGGCAACGATTCGCCGTTCTGCGCGCGCTCAAGGCTTGCGAAGTGAGTCTTCGATCCGCTACGAACGGGGGGTGAATCAGGCGGCATTGATGACGGCTTGCAACCGCGCTGTAGCCCTAATTTTGGAGTTGGCTGGAGGCGCTGCGACGGTGCAGAAAACGGCGAGTTCTGGTGCGGATGATTTGAGTTTTTCGCGATCGCTCGAATTGCGTTTAGACCGAGTAAATCTGGTTTTAGGTAAATTGAAAAGAAGCGAAACAGGCGGTTCTGAATATTTGGAACCGGCAGAGGTGAAACATATTCTCACAGCCTTGGGATGCGAAGTTGTTCCGGCTGGGAAAGAACTGGTTTTTGTGATCGCAGTTCCGCCTTACCGCTACCGAGATTTAGAAAGAGAAATCGATTTAATTGAGGAGATTGCGCGACTCCACGGTTACGACAATTTCTGCGAGACTTTACCTAGCAAAACGGAGCCCGGTTATCTGTCACCAGAATATGCGGCAATTCGGAATGTGCGATCGGCTTTTCGGGCGGCTGGTTTGACAGAGTTGATGCACTATTCTTTGGTGAAAACTGAGGGAGAAAATCAGGTGGTGTTGGCGAATCCGCTGTTTGTGGAGTATTCGGCTTTGCGGACTGAAATGCTATCGGGTTTGATTGACGCTTTCCAGTACAATTTGGAGCAGGGAAACGGCGCGCTCAACGGTTTTGAAGTCGGCCGCATTTTCTGGAAAGATGGGGATGTCATGGAGGAAGCAGACGCAGTTGCGGGGATTATTGGGGGCGATCCAACTGTTGGGAAATGGCAGCAAGGAGGGCGCGATCGCGCTTTGACTTGGTTTGAGGCCAAAGGTATTTTGGAAAGCGTGTTTCAAGAGTTAGGTTTGGCGGTGGAATATCAAAGCGATTCCTCTAATTCGCGCTTGCATCCGGGCCGCACGGCTGCGTTATCCTTAAACGGGAAACCTTTAGGAATTTTTGGACAATTACACCCACAATTGCAGCAAGAAAAGGATTTACCTGAGCAGGTTTATGTGTTTCAATTAGATTTGGCGGTGCTGTTGGCTAAGTTAGGGAGTTCGAGGAATTCGACTCGCAAATTCGCAGGCTATTCGAGTTTCCCCGCTTCTGACAGAGACATTGCATTTTTTGCACCAGTTGAAGTTGGAGTGGCCCAGATGGCTGGTGCGATGAAAAAGGCGGCTGGTAGCTTGCTGGATTCGGTGGAATTGTTCGACGAATATCGGGGCGACAACGTGCCGGCGGGCCAGCGGAGTTTGGCATTTCGGTTAATTTACCGCGCGGGCGATCGAACTTTAAGCGAAACTGATGTCGAACCCGCACAACAAAAAGTCCGCGATGTTTTAGTCGAGAAATTCGGCGTTAGTTTGAGAAGCTAGCAAATGAGGAAATTTAGGGTATATGGAGTGGCCTAATTCTTTGTAGGCGACTGCGACATACCCTAAATCCCCTGATAAGGGCAGAACATGGTAAGTACGCAAAAAATCTAAAATCTAAAATCTAAAATCTAAAATTGCATTGGCCGCAACATATCTCGCACAGCAAAAGAAATATCAGGAAATTGCAAAGGAGAAATACTCGCATCATCCGCCAGAATCACCAGACTTTGATAACCATCCTGACTCGGTTCTCTAAATACGTGAAGTTGCCGATTATTAACATCTAATACCCAATAATCAGCAATTCCTGACTCAGCATAAAGATTTGCTTTAATCCCCAAATCTGTCCTCAGCGTAGTATCAGCAACCTCAATAATCAGATAAATTTCAGAAGGAGTTGGATGATGGTCTTCATAGTAAAGTGGATCTCGCACAAGTAAAGCAATATCAGGTTCCGGTTCCGAGTTGTCATTTAACCGAACTGGATCTTGTAGTCGCACCAAAACTCGATTTCCCAAACGGTTATTCACTAAATTCTCTGTACGTTTCACTGCTGCACAGTGTGGTGGACTTTTGGCAGCCTTCTTTACTATCTGTCCAGCCAGTAATTCTACTCGTTCATCTGCGTCAAGAATCCCAATTTCTGCCATGCGGTGATATTCTTGAACCGTCAACAGACGAATGTCTAATAAAGTCATAGCTTGCTCCTCTATGAATTTAGTAATATGATAGTACGATAGACGTAAGATGCGCCATATATCCCTACAGACTCTAGAACAAACATCTCTCTTTCCACTCTTCCTCCGCGCCCTCTGCGCCCTCTGCGGTTAAAGAATCTTAATCCTTAAAATTCTCGTTAAATCCTGCTAATCTTATTGTACAATAACTTTAAAACAAATTCATCCGAGGCTCAAAACCGTGACCAAATATGTGATGTGGGGAAGTTACTGCGAGGATGTCCTCAAAAAACGTGCTCCGTTTCGAGACGCTCATTTAGCGGGATTGGCTACGCAAAAGGAATCGGGAGTGTTAATTACGATCGGACCAACGAAAGATTTAACAAAAGTTTTTGCAATTTACGAAGCCGAAAACGAGGCGACTGTGCGAGAATTGGTTGAAGCCGATCCTTATTGGGTAAATGGGGTTTGGACTGAGTATGATGTAAAAGAGTGGATTCAAGCTTTTTGAAGGAGTGAACAGGGTGAACATCTTAAGATTGGATGACAGCGATTTAGTTCCAGTGGACTATGGCGATTTGCTGGACAAGATTTTAGAAGTTTTGCGAGGGAAAAATCCGTTTAGCGTTTCGGGCGATCGCAGACGCTTGCTAATAGATATTGACGCGGTAGCTGCTCAAATATCGAGTTTGAACGTGCGGCCTCCCTTGGGTGGTTTTGAACGCTTTGCACATTCTGCTACAGTCCATTTCACTCCCGAACTTGAAACTCAATTTGGCACTCAAATTAGACAAATTAGACAATATTTGCGACAACATTTAGCATCAGTCGTGGGAGGGAATGATGCTATTGAAAATTTCGTAGCTAGCTTAATTGAGCCTTTAGAATCACGGTCTTTTCAGGGAAACGGTACCGACTTAGGCTTCAAATATGATTTCACCAAACCCTCTCCTATCTTAGCAAAAAAGAAGCTTACTTTGCAGCGCCCAAATACTGTGGGGACAACGGCAATTTTAAAGCTGCATAAATTGACGATTGCTGTGCGAGATTCAGACATCTTTCAGCAACAACTGAAGGAGGGTTTAGAGAATTACATTGATGAAAACGCTGACACTGAAAGCGATAAGCAAGAACTGCATCGTCTGCTTAATGAACTGGTTAAAGATGAAAATTCTGATTTCCACAAATTGCTCAAACTTGTAGACAAAGAAACTCTAGGGAAGCTCAAAAAAGAAGCTAAAATTACCTACTTGGAGTATCTGCTAGAACACATCCGCACTAGCAGCACAGATAGTGTTGGTATCATCTATTTAGAAGACTTGATCCGGCGGATTAGGTTGCTCGAAGCATACATTGGCGATCGCACTAAAGAAGATGGCTATTATAATGTCAATTATGCCGGTGTCACAGTTAATTACCAAGATATGTTTTCCAGAGCGGAAGTTTTAGATGCACTTCCCATCATTCCGATTGTAGCAGGTTATTTAGGAGAAACCACAGACACTCATCTGAGCGAACGTAAATATATTTTCGGTTTAAAACTAAAATTTGGCAACGAAGTTCAAGCCCGCGGCGGTAAACCAGTATTTGATTATAACCTGAATTTGTTGAATCCTGAGAGTGAGGAACACAAAGCCGAATTAGCAGATGGCTATACTAGCGAAACCTTCATCCGCAAGGTATTAAAAATAGCATTATTGTACTATTTTGTATTTGCTTCTCACAGCAATCCTTTAGCACCGGATTACAACCCTGAATCTGAACTAACTTACGATCCAAAACAAAGGTTTGAAACAGTAATTTCTGTACTCCGAGGTTCTGACGAAGAAAAGAAAAAGGGGATCTTTCGAGGTATCAAAAGAGGTCTGACTGAATATAATGTTGCAGTTAAAATAAACCGTCTCAAGCAATTATTAAAAGACTTTATAGATAGGCAAACAATTTTGCCAAGTCGCACAGAACCGCGACATATAAGCGTCAAAAGAGGCATCCTACAAGACATCGATAATGCTGTAACCACAGGTAGATTTTTCAATGATGTTCTGCAACGAAATCCCAAAGAATCACTTCAGTATATCGCCGTAGAACAGTCTAGCATCAACGAAACAGCTATTTGTCAATTACCTGTCACGATCACCATCGAAGATGTCCGCTATTTCCCTACTGATGAATTCCAAAATTTCAGCATAGAATATAACATTAAAGACATCGATACTTTGCCTGTAATGTGGGTTCCCGAAACTCTTATGAGTGTATATAGCAACAGTTTTTCCGAACAGTATAAATTGCTGTTGTTTCGTTATAACAATAAACGTTTAGACAGCCAGGACGGTTTGAAACCGGATGCAGCATTTGTTTACAAATTTGCTGTTTCGCTACTGTCTTATATTTGCCTAGAAATATTGTTGAATAAAGCGAAAAAAACTTTGTTTATTCCGATGGTGAGACTTCACGAAGCCGACGAAAAAAACCCTTTCCCGTCAGAAAAGTTTATGGCTAACGTTTCTAAAACATTGTCTCATCTGTTTAGTGAAAAATATCGATCGACTTCTCAAGGATTTCGAGTCAAGCAAAAACCGAATGCTTACAGTATTCGTAACGGTTTAAGTTCCCTCTATTCAATATTGCCTAAAAAGTTTAAATTTAGGAATGTTCCACTATCTCCAGAGTTGAATAATTTAGCAATTATTGTCGTCTCTAGTTGCGAAAGTGATGCGAAAAAAGGTAATAGCGATCGCTTTCAGAGAAAAACTTGCTTGTTAGGCGAAGTTGCGGGAATTAAACGCCTATCAGAGGATACAATTCAAGTCGGAATGTTAAAAACATTGTCAGAAAACTACAGTGTTCAACACCTTTACAGTCAGCCATCAATTCTTGAAGATACTGTCAGTCAGCTATATAAATATGGCTATCGTAATTTCCTGTATATTGCACAAGCACCTTATACAAGCACGCTGCACATTACCCAGACAGATGAAGATGAGCAATTGTTTTTTATGTCGAAAAAACTCATCCAAACTTTGAAAGGAGAGCGGCAAGATATCAAGATTTATCCGGTATTTTTTGATAAATACTATGTCCGCAGTCCTAAAGAACACAAGGGAGAATCTTTCTACATTCAGGATACAATGGAACTGGAAGGTTTATCAAAAGATCCTAGTCAACAAGCTGTGATGTTTTTTAATCTATTTAACGGTATCAAAGTAGATCAGCAGGGACAAAAAAACTTTTACAACGGTGTTATTTCCTACTCGACACTGTTGAATATATATGAAGGGATTCTGGATGACCAAGATATTCGTCAAGGTTTGATGTATGATGGTGAAATTAAAGATACTTTACTGCACTATTTAACCCTATTCCACTTTTCGAGGTATGAAGCGCGTCAACAGATTAGTTTGAAACTCGATCCATACTCTCATATTATCGGCGATGACTCGGTTGGTAATCTATCTATATTTAGTCATGCGGGTGGGAGTGCTGAGTTTAACTCCCTGGCTTTTTTGAATAAGGTAAGAGAAGTCTTGATCGTAACTGATGGAGGTACAAAATAATGATAAGTGAAGATTTTGGACGACTGTTTGAGGTTGGATTCAATATCGGGATTCTGGCATATATTCAAAAGGAAAAGCTAGCTCATAATTTCGGAGATTCCTATCGTTTGGATTTGCAGCAGCTCAAATTGCCAAACATGATGGCGGAAATGATTAGAGAAGCTAATCTGCTGGCTAGTTTAAATACTGAAATTGCTGAGAAATGGAGTTTGTTTTTTGTCCAAAAAGGCTTTCTTGGTGGGTTGAATTTTTTCCGGGAGTACGTCAAATCTACTGGCTGGAATTTGCACAGGTTGGAAATTGTCTATTGTCAGTGCAATTTTAGTAATGATAACAGTATCAGAACCTATGAAAGGGATGAGAAAAAAGTATTTAAACAGCTATTATCTCAGTTCAAAACTGCCAAACGTAGTTTATCCGATGATGATATTGACTTGTACTCGAAAACGGGTGAGTTTTTGCAAGCTGATACTCTGATGCTGTTACAGCATGGGGATGATTTCAGAATTCTCTGCGTTGATTTGTCTGTGTTTTCTCCGATGCTAGATCCCAAAGCGCAAGACATCAATGAAATAGAGGTGATGCGGAAATATTTGCTCAGAGAAATTAGCTATTTGCGCTCCAAAAGTGTGTTTTCTAATCTGCGGATGGATACCAGCACTTTGGGTGTGGATTTTTCGGAGGATTTGAAAGGCTATTTCACAGCTTTTAAGTATAAGGATAAGGAAAGCACGAAGTTCATTCAGGCTGGTAGCTATGCTCACAGTTTCTATGGGTTTCTGCAACAGACAGGTATCCTTGCACAAGATGCGGAGGTTTTGTTGAATGTGGTGGGTTATGGCGATCGCAATATTAGCGCTATTTCCCTACGCAAGGACAAAATTAACTTGTTAGCCACCTGTGCCAAAATTTATCAGAATGAACCGAAAGGTAAAGAAATTCCTAACGCTCGTAGCGAAGTTTTAGATGTTATTCAACTTAACGCGGCTCGCAGTTTTAAAGACGGCAAAAAATTGGTCAATTCTCTGTTAAAAATTGGCAAAAATATTGAACCTGTATGTCATTCTGAAAAAATAGACAATTTTGTTAATTCCATTGATATTATATCAGATAAACTGGCAGATGAATTGCAAATTGATCGCGGCTTGCATTTGAGAAATGCTCACGCCCAATTGATTGTGAAAGCACTTCAATCTGATGAAACTTATATCTTTTTGACGGGGAATCCGGGAATTGGGAAAACAACTGCGATCGCAAATTTCCTGAAAACACATATCGACGACGGTTTCTTATTCTTATACGTCAGTCCCCGCAAGCAAGTAAACTTAGATATTATCGAGAAATTCAAAGATAAGAATACTGGTTTGCTGTGCAATGACAGGTTATTTTGTATTAACACAAACTCCGATATTATCGCCAGCCATTCGGGAAAACGTACAGTCAAGTATAGCTCGAATAGCCGCAGCGAAAACTTTACAGAAAAAACGGTTCATTTTCTTAAAGACAATCCCGAAGTTCAGGTAAAAGAATACCACCAGCGAGAAATTGCCAGAAAGAATGAAACCGTAATTGAAGCAGCTAGCCTCAAAACTATGGGAGTGCTAAATAGTATTTGCAATGGGATTTATAGCCTGATTAATTGTAAAACTTCTAATAATATTGTCGCCACCGTTTCTATCCAATCTTTAAGGATGAAAGAAAATCGACAAAGTACCCTTGATTATTTAGAACAGATATTTCAAGATACTTATAACAAACGAGAAAAATTAGTCATACCCGCTAAGATGCAAGAAATATCTAGGCGCATCAAACATATTTTCATTATGATAGATGAAATTACGGGAGATGACGGTGGCGTTGAGTTTCTAGCCGGAATTGCCAAGATGGTTAAAAAGCATGAGTTGCACAAGCCACAACACGGTTTTAATACTAAAATTATTGTAGCAGATGCTTCGATTGTTGACCCTGATGTGATTAAACAACACCTTGAAAATACATCTCCAGAACCAGATAAAATCTATTTCAAGAAGTTACCTAAAAATTCCGATGTAATTGAACCTTTACAAGTCACTCCTTTTAAATTCAATAATCTAGCCGCAACGGTGATTAATGCGAATTCCTACCCAGCCCGCAGTTTAGAAATAACTTACAAGGTATTTGTAGAAACTGTTAAATACAATGAAAATGCGTCTTTAAAGGAGAATAGTAATTTAGTAAGCCGGGTACAATCAGAAATAATTCAGGATATCAATCAGCGATTAGCCATCCCCGGTGTAGAACAAATTATAGTATACATTCAAAACAAGCAAAGATTGGCAGAACTGATTGAAAAAATTCAAAAAGAACGAGACTTTAATCAGTTTGAAGATTATCTAGAAATTCATGCGAATATCTCAGAAGAGGAGAAAGAAAAAATACAAGAATGCAAAGATACAGCTAAAGTAATCTTTATGACTGCATCGGGAAGTCGTGGCTTATCTTTCCCGAAAACCAAACATATTTTAGTTGATATTCCCCGCTTCCAGATTGAGAAAAATCTGATGGAAGTGATACAGGTGATTTATCGAGGGCGCGGCGAAGATAAACATGGTAAAACCCTTGATGGTGAAGACAAAGAATTGCTTTTTTACGTGTCTTATACAGCGGTTTATTACGCTGATGATGCAGATGCAGAACTTTCCTTACAAGAAAGTAAGTTGAGTTTGTTGAATTTACTGCTAATTCTGAAGACTGCGGTGATGACGCGAATTTCGGGATATGGTTATTTAGGTAGGGACAAGTTTTTGATGATTCCCATTGGCGGTAAGTCGGTTTCCGCAGTGGGAGATACTTTTAGTAACAAGATGGCTTCTCTGATTAAAACGCTCAAGAGCGAAAGCATCCGAGGAAATAGCTTGCTCAAGGAGGTTTATACGAGTCTAGAAGAGCTTTTGGGGCGTGGGGAGTTTGTTTTGACAAATTCTGATAACTCGCGTCACAAGGGCGATTCTTACCTGCAAATGCGGGATGATTTTAACAAGAAGTTTTTGGAAAAGTGCAATCCTCTTGCAGGTTTGCTGAGTTATGATAATTTAGAGATTGGTCATGTTTGTGGTAGTTTGTTGGTAGTGCCTTTAGCTAATCAAAGTTTGCTGGAAACATACCAGATGCGACTACATCGGGAAATTAAGGAATGTCTAGAGAAGAAGTTGTTGCACAAAATGTATCGCATCAGGGATAGCAAGTCGTACCCGGAAAATGTAATATCGGCTATTAGGGGAGGTGCGATCGAGTTATTGCAATTTCTCAACAGCGATGTGGAGAAAACTCAGTATTTTGAACAACTCAGCCAACAGTTCGATCGCTATTATGCCATACCGCTATTTGCTTTTGTCAGCGGGGAGGAAATGCAGGAGTATTTTGCTGACAGCAGCCAGGAAGAACCGGAAGACAGGCGGTTTCGGGATATTTTGTCGGCTTATATGCGAGCAATTTACCCTGTATATAGTGTAATGCCGATCGGACACAAGTATCAAGACTTCCCATTTATTGTATTTAGAAGCTACAGTTTAGAACAAAGTCGAGCCAAGATGTTCACAGATAAGTATCTGATGAGCTCCAACGAATTAAACGTGCTCAACTTGATTTTATCAAAAGATCCAAATTAACTCATCTGCGTTAATATCCGGTTAAAAATCCTCTTCCGCTAACTACTGTATGTAGCAATCTTAAATTAGTCGTAAATATTTTCACCCCACCCCAACCCTCCCCTTATTAAGGGGAGGGAGTAAGAAATTCACAAATGATTTAGGATTGCTATATAGCAATCCTTGCAGGAGTCGTAAAGTTTTTTACCC
>DPLL01000255.1 GCA_003542015.1 Microcoleaceae cyanobacterium UBA9251
CTTCGCAACGCTCAGAATGACAGAATGTGTAAGTCCTGATTGTATTACTCCGTTCCGATACTTTTTTGCTAACGTTTGCTAACAAATACATAAGTTGAGATCAGATCTCAACCAAGGCGTATCAACCAATGCCCGAAGGAAAATCCCACGAGCACTTGTACTATGAGGCGACTGCTTGGTTTTCGCGATCGGACTCTTAGCCAATCCGACTATTTGCTTTGATAATGTAGAGGCAACTTATTTATATAGAGGTTGCTTACTACCAAGGTTTTTCACCGTTCATCCGATCGGCTAAATTCATTTTACATGGTACAAAGACATCTACCAAATGTAAGCGATTGTTGGCAAATATTAGAAAAAGTCCTACAGTTAATCAACCTTCAGACAAGAAAGATCAGCTAAAAATTCCCCCCTCCCCATTTCTCCCCGACTCCCCCAAGTCAAAAACCGACACCATAGCACATAATATGGACAGGACTTGCGCCGTCGCCCCGTGTTTCTAAACCCAAAAGCCTGATTACAGCAGTTTAACCTCGCGGTCAACCCGGTTTACTCATTAGCTGCGCGTAAGTCTAGCATGGATATTTAGTCCCATTTCTACTCTGGTTGTGCCTCACCCCCATTCAAAAGCCGTCCACTGCATCAATCCAGATTGCCCAAAGCCTTACCCTCAGACTTGGGGCAACAATTTTTGTCAGAGTTGCGGGGGGCCACTGCGACTGAAAAATCGCTATGTGCCACTAGAAGGTTTGGGCACAGGCGGTTTTGCAGCTATCTACACTGTTTGGGATACAGAATCTCAAACCGAGCGCGTCCTCAAAGTATTGCTGGAAACTTCCCCGAAAGCGCTGAAACTGTTCGAGCAGGAAGCCTGGGTTTTAGCGATTTTGCGACATCCGGGCGTCCCTAGAGTCGAGCCTGACGGTTATTTTCATGTGCAAATGCCAAATTTTGCTCTTAGCGAGGGAAGTGCTGCGGCGCGGCGGCTTCCTTGTTTGGTAATGGAAAAAATTCACGGCAAAACTTTAGAAGAAGTTCTGGATGAGCACCCCCAAGGTTGTCCGCAGGAATGGGTTTTGAGTTGGCTGAGTCAAGCTGTGGAAATTTTAGAGGAGTTGCACGGGCGCCAGATTATTCACCGCGATATTAAACCCTCAAATTTGATGCTGCGGGTGCCACAATCGCCACAACTTTTGCTGGCTAACGGTTTGGGTGGATGGGAATTGGTGACGATCGACTTTGGGGGAGTTAAACAAATTGGCGGTGTCGAACCGGTGGGGAAAGATTCTCCGAGTTCGACACGGTTGATTTCCCCTGGGTACAGCCCGCCGGAGCAAATTTTTGGGGGCGGTGTGGGGCCTGCTACGGATTTTTATGCTTTGGGGCGGACTTGTATTCATTTGCTGACGGGGAAGTATCCAGCGGAAATTGAAGATCCGATGACGGGGGAGTTGCGGTGGCGTCACATTTCGCCGATCGCCCCGGCTTTTGCTAATTTGTTGGATGATATGGTGCGATCGGACGTGCAGCATCGTCCGGCGACGGCTGAGGATGTTCGCCAACGTCTAAGGAAGATTTCTGCCCGGAATCAGGGACAAATTTCGTTAGCCCCAATCGGTCAAGCTATTTTAAAATTCTGCCGGGAAATATTGGTGGTGGGGGCACAAACAACTGTCAGCCTGACTACTTTTGTGTTTGGGGCGATCGCCCAAATTGTGGTAGCTTCTCTGGATACGGGCTGGGAAATGGTGCTCGGTGGGATTGGAGGAAGTGCGGGGGCGATCGGCGGTTTGGTTTTGGGCTATGCTTCGCCTATTGGCCCGGAAATTGCCAGTTTTTTGAATGAAGGTTTGCATCAATTAATTCCTAACATGACTTTCGCTGTGGGGCCGGAGGTGCTGCTGTTTGGATTTGCGGGGTTGGGAACTGCGATCGGTTTGACTGATGCGGGTGGTTTTCGCCAACAAAAACAGTATTGGCTATCTGGATTAATGGGAGTTCAAGGCTATTTATTAGCTGGTTTGTGTTGGTTGGAAGCAACAACTTCTAGTGACGTGCAGGGGATTATTTTGGGTGCTTTTGCGATCGCTTCTTTGACTGTCGGAATGGGTTTGCGGAGTCACCAATTGGTGCACGCTTTGGTGGTGGCTGTTTGTTCTACGGGAGTGTTTTTGTTTCTGAATGCTTTGAGCATTTTTCCTGGGAGTTTCTTGGAGAGTCTTACGTCGTCTTATGCTGTACTCGGTTGGCTGCAAGTTTGGGGGGCGATCGCCTTTTTTGGTTTGTTGGGAAGTGCGATCGGGCTTTGTTTGGGAGTTAGTCATTATTTAATTGTGCCTTTGTTGCGGTGGTTGGGTTGGAAGTAGGAATAAATATCAAATCACTATGGGAATTAAGTCGGTGTCAATTAAACCCGTCTCCAGATTATCAATAATTTGTGCGATCGCGATCGCCCTTCTCCTAATCAGCCCCAATCTAGCCAAAGCCGAATCGCGAGAACAAGCAGTCGATCGATTAACAGATTTCTTATTCTATAAGGTTAATCCTCAGTTAAACAATCGGAAACTGCAAGGCTGCGATCGCAACTACATAACTGAATGGCAGAAATTACGCACAGCAATAGATCCGCGAGTTAAGTCCGCCCAAGAAGTCTGCTATAGTCCTGAACCAGGAGAGACAGGATGGGAATTCACCACAATTAACGGCGAAACATACCAACAAACTTACGATCGCCTTGCAGATATAATTTTTTATAGTCGTCATCCTCAAACGACAGGACAGCAAATTCCTATAGGTGATGAAGCCAGCAGCAAGGAATGGTTAGCAATTCGACGCGAAATGTATATTTCCAATTGTGGAATATGAGACTCTATTTCACTTCAAATTCATTTACTTTATAGCTCACTATGCTAATTAAATCAGGACTTACCCACTCCTACCAAAGAAACCGGGTTTTTTTTCCAAAAAGACGGGTTCTGGCCCGAATATTCGCTAAAAAACCCGGTTTCTGGCTCCCCATAAGTCCTATACTGTCAATCAAGTCTGTGTTGAAGTTTTCAGCGGTTTGTGTTCTGGCTTTTGTCCTGGTTATCAGTGGTGCAAATCTAAACAATGCTATAGCGCGAGATTCTGAATCGCGAACTCAAGCCGTGGATAGATTTACGGATTGGTTTTTCTACAAAGTTAATCCTCAATTAGGCGATCGCAAATTGCGATCGGACGATTCTCCTGTCTACATCCGCGAATGGAATGCTATTCGTAGTACAGTCGATCGAGAAATGATTACTACACAAGGAGATTGCGTCGGTGATGCTTTCTGGGACTTCGATTATCGTTCTCATGGGCGATCGCTCGATCGGATTGCAGATACAATTTGGGCTATCCGCGATCCATCGGGTGACAAAACTCGTGCGGATGTTTCTCAACAAGAATGGAAGAAGCTTCGACAATCAATATTTAGAGAGCATTTTTGTTATTAATTTGCAAGAATTGAAACCAGAGATTTAACAATAAATAACAACAGGAATCTCTGTTACAAAAAATGTTAAAATTTTGCTATCATCAGTAATACCCAGAAATAATATTATATTTTTGCACTAAAATGTCAGTCACTACTCATCAATTAATTCAGTGGAAACAACAAGGGCGGTCAATTGTCGCACTGACGGGCTATGATTATGCGATCGCCCAACTCATAGATCAAGCAGGCGTAGATCTAATCCTCGTCGGCGATTCCCTCGCCATGCCTATATTAGGCTACGAAACAACCCTGCCGCTAACTCTCGATGAAATGCTGCACCACGCAAAAGCTGTGCGTCGCGGTGTTAAACAAGCATTAATTGTGGTGGATTTGCCATTCTTAACTTATCAAGAAAGTGTCCAGCAAGCCATGCACTCAGCGGGGAGAGTTTTGAAAGAAACAGGTGCTCAAGCTGTCAAATTAGAAGGCGGATATCCAGCAATGGCTGCAACTATTTCGCAACTGACATCAGCGGGAATTCCGGTGATGGGCCATGTGGGTTTAACGCCGCAGTCGGTACACCAACTCGGTTACAAAAAACAAGGAAAAACTGTCGAAGCGGGAGAGAGGATTTTGCAAGAGTCGATCGCACTTCAAGAAGCCGGTGCCTTTGCTGTAGTATTAGAACACATCCCCGCAGACTTAGCCGATCGCATCACTCAAAAGTTAACTATTCCCACCATTGGTATCGGCGCAGGGCCATACTGCGACGGTCAAGTTTTAGTTACTTCCGATTTGTTGGGACTTTCCGAAAAACAGCCGCCTTTTGCTAAAGCTTATGCCAATTTGCGAGAAACGATTACCCAAGCTGTCAAAGATTATTCCCTCGAAGTTAGAGAAGGAAAATTTCCCAATTTGTGAAGATTTTATAGCGATTTGCCTCCTGCGGGGGCGGGTTTACGAGATTGTGGGTTTTAGGCAATTATTGTCGGTGAAACCCGCCCCTACAGTTGTTTGACTGAATCATTTCCAATTTACCTAATCCTCATGTTTAACCTCTTCGTCCCGATTTTTCTGCTTCTCCTTCTCAACAGCTTCATCATCAGCCAAACCCACACCATCCTTGAAACTCCGCAAGGTTTTTCCCAAAGCATTTCCCAACTCAGGAATTTTCTTGGGGCCGAAAATTAGAATAGCGACTAGCGCAATAATGCCCAATTCGGGCAATCCCAGACCAAACATAGACTCATCTCCTGTAAAACTTACTCGATCGCACGTCGATCTACTGATATCCTTAAAAGTATCTACCTTTGTTCCTGTATCCTGCAACAGTTGAATAAAGTTTTGTTAAGCCGATCGCCCAATAAATCAGAATGTTAGAAAAATCCCAGCCTTCTCTACGCGACCAACAACACTACCTCATCCGCGAACTAGCCGATCGGATGGAAGCAGTATGGCACCGTTACCTAGACCTAGAACCATACCACCTGCCCGCTGAGTTGGGATACGTAGAAGGGCGTTTGGAAGGAGAAAAACTGGTCATTGAAAACCGCTGCTATCAAACGCCCCAATTCCGCAAAATACATTTGGAACTCGCTAAGGTTGGGCCGATGCTTGACATTTTGCACTGCGTGATGTTTCCTAGGCCGAATTACGCACTGCCGATGTTTGGTACTGATATCGTAGCAGGTAAAGGCCAAATTAGCGCGGCGATCGCAGACCTTTCTCCCCTGAATGCCGATCGAACTTTATCAGAAATCTACCGAACCAGACTAAAACCTCTGCCAGTTAACCAGTTTTCTTGTCTCCGCCAAATTCCCGACTGGGGCGATATCTTCTCGGAATTTTGCCTGTTTGTGCGGCCAGATTCCCAAGAAGAAGAAAGCCGATTTTTGGACATAGTTGAATCCTACGTGGAAATTCACTGCAAACAGGCAGTGGCATCAAAACCAGTCTCTGCCACTGAGGAGGAGAAAGTTCTGGCGGCTCAAGTTTACTACTGCACGCAGCAGCAACAAAACGACAAAACCCGCCGCGTACTCGAAAAAGCTTTCGGTCAAGATTGGGCAGAACATTACATGACTGAGGTACTTTTTGATCTCCCTAAATAGTTAAGATCTGTTTACAATACTGAAGGAGGCGAGGGCAAAAATTCGATCGGCAAATCAGCTACCTCATAGGTAATGGGAAAGGAATCGAAGGTCAAGGACAAATCATTGTTAAAACCGACCGGGCGAGGAGTTCTAGGTTTAGCGATTGCTGCAACAGTCATTACCACAGCAGTGGGTTTTTGGCAAGTATCTGAAATTAGAAAATCTCAAGAGTTAAAGGCCGCCGCAGCAACCGCTACAGCAACCCCAGTCGCCACCCGCAACAGCGTCACAGCTTTGGGTAGGTTGAGCCCCCAGGGGGAAGTGATCAAACTGTCGGCGCCTTCGGCTTCTGACGGCGCGCGGATTGAAATATTGAAGGTGGAAGAGGGCGATCGAGTTATTCAAGGACAAATCATAGCAGTTCTCGATACGCGCGATCGGCTCGAAGCCACTCTCCAACAAGCCGACAAAGAAGTCAAAGTCAAACAAGCAGAATTAGCCAAAATTCAAGCCGGCGCAAAAACAGGCGTTGTCGGCGCCGTCCAAGCAGAAGTTGCCAAGTTTCAAGCTCAACTGCAAAGAGAAACCGAAGGCGAAGCAGCCAATGTCGCCCGCTTAGAAGCTCAACTGCGGAGAGAAACCGAAGCCGAACAAGCTAACGTCGCTAAATTCGAGGCTCAACTGCGAAGAGAAACCGAAGCCGAACAAGCTAATCTTGCCAAATTTCAAGCGCAACTGCAAAGAGAAACTGAAGTACAGCAAGCCAAACTTGCGAGGCTAGAAGCTCAATTGCGGGGCGAAATAGCCTCTCAAAACGCTACAGTCGATCGCCTAAAAGCAGAATTGAAAAATGCCGAATCCGAGCAACAACGCAACAAACAACTGTTAGAAACAGGTGCAATTTCTGCTTCCACTTACGACACAAAACGTTTAGCAGTAGATACGGCTAACCATAAAGTCATAGAAGCTCAAGCAATCTTAAAAAAAACCGTGCAAACTCTGCAACAGGAAATAGTCGAAACTCAAGCAACAATCAAACAAACAGTAGAAACAGGCCAGCAAGAAATCAATCAATCTCGCGCTAATCTCAAAGGCAAATTAGAAACAGGTAAGCAAGAAATTAATGGAGCCAGAGCCGCCCTCAACCAAAAGATAGAAACAGGACGATCGCAAATCAATCAAGCCCAAGCAATGCTTAAACAAAAAGCAGAAACAGGCCAAGCACAAATCAATCAAGCTAAAGCAAATCTCGACCAAATTGCCGAAGTACGCCCCGAAGACGTACAAGCAGCCCAAGCCGCAGTCGAAAGTGCGATCGCCACCAAACAAAAGGCTCAAGTAGACCTAAACTTAAGCTACGTCAAAGCACCCGTATCCGCCTCCGTGCTCAAAGTTCACACCCGACAAGGAGAACGCATCAACACTCAAAATGGCATCGTAGAACTCGGCCGCACAGACCAAATGTACGCCATAGCAGAAGTCTACGAAACAGACATTGCCAAAGTGCGAAACGGCCAGCGCGCCACCGTCACCAGCCCCGTTTTTGCAGGCACACTAGAAGGAAAAGTCGCTCGCATCGGTAAACAAATAGGCAAAAAAGATGTCCTGAATACAGACCCGGCCGCCGACACCGATGCTAGAGTTGTAGAAGTGAGAATTCGCCTAAATCCAGAGTCGAGTAAAAAAGTTGCAGCCCTAACAAACTTACAGGTTGAAGTTAAAATAGAAATCTAAATTTTACCTTGACAGGACTTACGCATGGGGACTCAAGAAACCGGGTTTTTTACCGATATTAAGGGTTTGAATCAAATATAAGGGTAAAAAACCCGGTTTCTCAACACCGGTGCTTAAGTCCTAAAATTATACAATCCAAAATCCACACTTCTTCTTCCTTGTTCCTGATCGGTGTTACATCCGTTACATCCGTTACATAATCCGTTGCCGAACTTCCTTCATTAAACATTATGGCAAAAATACCGCTAGCTTGGGCACAGTTAACACGCGAAAAAATGCGTTTAGTAATCGCGATCGCTGGCATTGGATTTGCCGATTTGCTGATGTTTATACAGTTTGGATTTAGAGATGCGCTCTTTGAAAGTTCCATCAGCTTTCACTCGCAATTAAAAGGAGATATTTTTCTCACCAGCACCCAGTCAACGGCTTTAATAGCCATGAAAAGTTTTCCCCAACGGCGTTTGTATCAAGCTTTGAGTTTTAATGGCGTTACAGGAATTAGCCCGGTATATTTAGGCTTTGGTTTGTGGAAAAATCCCGAACCAGAAAAAAACAATACTCGCCAACTGATGGTAATCGGTTTTGACCCCACTCATCCCATCTTTGATCTGCCGGAAGTCAAAGATAATTTGGACAAAATCAAACTTTCAGATGTCGTTTTATTCGATCGATCTTCCCGCCCGGAGTTTGGGCCAGTAGCGGAATATTTCAAGCAGGGAAAAACTGTGGAAACTGAAATAGATAACCGCCGCGTTACTGTAGAAGGGTTATTTACTTTAGGAGCATCTTTCGGTGCTGATGGCAATATTATTACTAGCGATTTGAATTTTCTGCGAATTTTTAACAGTAGAAGAACAAAAGGTTTAATTGATCTCGGAATTGTTCACTTGCAGCCGGGAACGGATGTCAAAGCAGTTATTGAAAAAATGAGGGCAACTTTACCACAAGACGTGACAATTGCTTCTAAAGAAGAGTTTGTAGCTTTTGAGAGAAAATATTGGGAGGAAAGCACGGCGATCGGATTTATTTTCACTCTCGGCGCGGCTATGGGATTTATCGTCGGGATAGTGATTGTCTATCAAATTCTCTATACTGATGTTACTGACCATTTGCCAGAATACGCTACGCTGAAGGCGATGGGATATAAAGATATCTACTTTTTGAGTGTGGTTTTTCAAGAGGCTTTGATTTTGGCAATTATTGGTTATTTGCCAGGATTGGGCGTTTCTATGGTGCTATATAATTTAGCTAGAACTGCTACGAGTTTGCCGATGTACATGAATATGGGGAAAGTTGTAACTGTGTTTGCAATGACAGTGGTAATGTGTTTTGTATCGGGGGCGATCGCAGTTAGGAAGTTGCAGGCGGCTGACCCGGCAGATATTTTTTAAGTGGTTGGGCACCCTACATATAGCAGTAAGGTGTGCACTGCACACCCTACATATAGCAATGAACAAATAACAAATAACAAATAACAAATAACAAATAACCATGCACAATTTACCCGTTGTTTCGATTAAAAATCTCAATCATTCTTTTGGTGAAGGTCAACTTAGCAAACAGACATTATTTGACATTAACCTCGAAATTTATCCAGGCGAAATCGTGTTAATGACCGGGCCTTCTGGGTCTGGAAAAACAACATTGTTGACCTTAGTTGGAGCTTTGCGATCGATCCAAGAAGGTAGCCTGAAAATTCTCGATCAAGAATTGCACGGATCGCGTAAAAATAAATTAGTAGAAGTTCGCCGCGACATCGGTTATATTTTCCAAGCTCATAACTTGCTCAAATGCTTGACTGCGCGGCAAAATGTGCAAATGTCTCTCGACTTGCACAACCATCTTTCGGACCAAGAAACTAATGATAAAATAGAAGGAATGCTGGAAGCTGTAGGGTTGGGAGAAAGAATAGATTATTATCCAGATAGTCTTTCTGGCGGACAAAAACA
>DPLL01000418.1 GCA_003542015.1 Microcoleaceae cyanobacterium UBA9251
GACTCAGGTAAAAACCAGATTTCTCAGGGCTTTCAAGCTTAAGTTGACACCAATGGGCACGCTTGAGTGTCCCTACAATTAATCGCGCGATAGTTACATCTGTCACAAGGATTCATGATAATTTTCGAGTAGGGAAACGGCATTGCCGTGTCCTGATTTGCTCCCAAGGATTCTTATCTACCGAAACCTAAGCAGTGGTCCTAACATCTGATAGAGCAAAGAATTGATGAAACCGAGAGCCATAGCCCCCAGCAAAGCACTCCAAATTCCCCACCGCAAGCGAAATCCTTCCACTAACCAAGCCGCCAATCCAAAGATAGCAGCGTTGATCGCAATCATAAACAAACCAAAAGTTATCAACACTGCTGGAAAAGTAAACAATAAAAAAAGCGGCCGCACCAAAGCATTCAGCAATCCAAAAACCGCAGCCGAAATCATCGCTTTTTCAAAACTGTCAATTTCCACTCCCAGCGGCAACTTGGAAATAATAAAAAAGCTCACCGAAGTAACTAGCCAAGCAATGGCCAGCGAAGTGATATCCATGTGCCAATCTCCTTAAAAAAGCTAAACATTAAATCGGAATAACAACACATCCCCCTCCTGTACAACATACTCTTTACCTTCACTGCGAACCAGGCCTTTTTCCTTAGCCGCATTCATCGCGCCCGTAGCAACTAAATCTTGATAAGCCACAGTTTCTGCCCGGATGAAACCCCGCTCAAAATCAGAGTGAATCACCCCCGCAGCTTGCGGTGCTAACATTCCGGCGATAATCGTCCAAGCGCGAGTTTCTTTTGGCCCGCTAGTAAAATAAGTCCGCAAACCCAATAATTCGTAAGTAGCTCGAATCAGAGATTTCAAGCCACCTTCTTTCACCCCCAGAGATTCTAGGAAATCCGCCCGTTCTTCCTCTGGTAACTCCACCAATTCTGACTCAACTTGCGCCGAAACTACGACAACTTTAGCATTTTCTTGAGCAGCTATTTCTCGCACTTGTTCTACATAGCTATTTCCTGTTGCCAAATCGTCCTCAGACACGTTTGCAGCATAGATAATTGGTTTGTTTGTCAGTAATTCCAAACCTTTAACTAACTCAGCTTCCTCATCGGTAAAACTATACTGTCGCGCTGGTTTACCGGCATTCAAAACTGCGACCAATTTTTCGAGGATGTCTACTTCTGCCTGAGCTTCCTTATTGTTGCGGGCTAGCTTGCGAGTGCGATCGAGCCTGCGTTCAATTTGAGCTAAATCTGCTAGAATTAATTCGAGATTGATAATGTCAATATCTCGGATGGGATCGACAGAACCCGCAACGTGAATGATATCATCATTGTCAAAACAGCGGACAACGTGGGCGATCGCATCTACAGCCCGAATATGAGACAAAAACTGATTTCCCAATCCTTCTCCCTGACTCGCACCCTTTACCAAACCCGCAATATCCACAAACTCCATCCGCGTCGGCACTGTTTGCGCGGAATTGCAAATCTTGCTCAGCACCTTCAAGCGATCGTCGGGGACTGCTACGATACCGGTATTTGGCTCGATCGTACAGAAAGGAAAATTAGCAGCAGTCGCCTTGGCATTAGCAACCAAAGCATTAAACAAGGTAGATTTGCCAACATTAGGCAATCCGACAATTCCGGCGGTAAGCATAGGTATTTAGAAACATATCACTATTTCAAAATATCATAAGCAATCGCAATATATCTGACTTGTCCCTTCTAACTTTTACAGCTAAGCTTGAATAAATATCTAACTTGAGGTAGATGGCTCAATGGTTAACAAGTTGTTAAGCAAAGTAACGATCGCTGTGGGGCTGTCACTGCCACTGGTAGCGCTGGCTGCATCTAGCGTTTTCGCTCAAATTGTCAAACTTTCGGTGGTTAACAACAGCGGTAAGACGATGACAGCCGTTTATATGTCTCCTCCCGATAAGGATACTTGGGGACAAAACGAGCTAGATGGCCCCATTGCCGATCGCGAAAAAGCAGATTTTGAATGGAATCGAGCTGACTACGGCGGCTCGGATGGGGGCTGTGTGTTTGATGTCAGAGCCGAATACTCGGACGGTAAATCCACAGAGTTGGATGCTGTTAATCTTTGTAAAGAGAGTGCGATCAACTTCAATTAATTGATATTTTACACAAAAACCGGGCTTTTTTAAGTCGGATATCGATCAAACGGATGTTGGACTTTGGGGAAACTCGGTTTTTGCGATCGGGCGGGCCGAGTCAATAAAGCTGCTGATATTATCGAAGAGGTTGTACTGACAGGGAAGCCTGTTTTGGCTGAAAAATAATACCTTTTAGCCCTGATTTTGAGTTACTATAAGAGCCAAAATAAACTGTAGCCAAGAAGTACGCGCGTGCGAAGCTATCCCCTAGGGAATCGCCCCAACGCCCCAACACCAGCGACTCATCCCACTACAATAAAAAAATTTAACCTCACGCGGAGCCTTTACTAATGACACACTTCGGCATTCTCTGTCCGGGATCCGGCAGCCACCTCAACACTATGAGATCTTTGGGCTGTGAACTGCTTCGTCGCGGTCATCGAATCACTGTATTTAACTTCCCCGATGCTCAAGCCGCAACCTTAGCCAGCGGCTTAGAATTCCAGCCATTCGCTGAAGAAGAGTTTCCCGTCGGCTGGTATGCAGAAATCCTTACCCAACGCGGAAAACTTAGTGGACTTACGGCATTGCGACATACTTTGAACGAAGTCGCTAAGACTTCGAATGCTCTTCTCAGAGAGGCTCCCATCGCCATTAAAAAAGCTGGTGTAGAAGCTTTGCTAGTAGACCAAGTTTGTCTCGAAGGAGGAACAATTGCCGACTGTCTAAACATTCCTTTTATCACAGTTTGCAGTGCGTTGCTCTTAAATCGAGACCCCAAAATTCCACCCATTTGTACCCTTTGGCAGTACGATCCGACTTGGAAAGGACGTTTACGCAATCAAGTTAGCTATCAGTTACTCGGTTTGCTTGCAAGACCGATTCGAGAAGGGATTTCTGAGTATCGCCGCCAGTGGAACTTACCTTTGCACTCTCACCCGAATGATGCTTACTCGAAACTCGCTCAACTCAATCAACATCCGGCTGAATTTGAGTTTCCCAGGCAAAATTTACCCCCACATTTCCATTTTACGGGCCCTTATCACAATCCAGCCACTCGCAAACCAGTGCCTTTTCCCTTTGAACAATTAACTGGGCAACCGTTGATTTATGCCTCAATGGGAACTATTCAAAATCGCTTGTTGGAGGTTTTTCAAACCATCGCTTCTGCTTGTGAAGGATTAGACGCCCAATTGGTAATATCTCTCGGAGGCGGTGCAACTCCCGAATCTTTGCCGCCCTTGCCGGGAAATCCGATAGTTGTTGGCTATGCACCGCAATTAGAACTGCTGCAAAAAGCAACTCTCACGATTACTCACGCGGGAATGAATACAACTTTAGAATCCTTGAGTAATGGAGTCCCAATGGTGGCAATTCCTGTGGCCAATGACCAGCCTGGAGTGGCGGCGCGCATTGCTTATACGGGTGTTGGTGAAGTGGTTTCTTTGAAGGAATTGAGCGTGACTAAATTGCGATCGGCAATTGAGAAAGTCCTAACCCAAGAGTCATATAAACAAAGGGCGATCGAGATGCAAGAGGCAATTGTGCGATCGGGCGGAGTCAAGAAAGCTGCTGATATTATCGAACAAGTTATATTGACTGGGAAGCCTGTATTAGCTTAATGGACGCACTTTGACACCTCGAAACCTGGTTTTTGCCAAAATACTTGTTGCAGCCCGTAGATTCGATAAAAACCCGGTTTCTGAGCCCCTATGCGTCCAGGACTAAAATAATTCAATCAGGATGAAGCGAATCAGCGATGAACTCTCAAACAAACACGCCTTTATTAGATGCTTTGCGCGATCGCACAAATCACCCTCACTCCCCATTTTACGCCCCCGGACACAAAGGCGGCCAAGGAATCTCTCAGCCGCTGGTTGAGTTATTGGGGGCGCAAGTATTTCGATCGGATTTGCCAGAATTACCAGAATTAGATAATCTCTTTAATCCAGAGGGCGTAATTGAGTCAGCTCAAAATCTAGCCGCTGAGGCATTTGGCGCCGAATATACTCGGTTTTTAGCAAACGGTTCGACTTGCGGAATCATCGCGGCAATTGTAGCGAATTGCGGCCCAGGAGATAAAATTATCCTACCTCGAAATATCCACTCTTCGGTTATTTCTGGTTTGATTTTATCCGGCGCAATTCCAATTTTTGTCAATCCAGAGTACAACCAGGATTGGGATATTGCCAACTGCATCACCCCAGAATCCGCAGCAGCAGCATTAAAACAACATCCCGATGCGAAAGCAGTCATGGTGGTTTACCCAACTTATCACGGCGTTTGTGGAGATTTGCGGGCGATCGCCAAAATTACCCATGAATACAACATACCATTATTAGTAGATGAAGCCCACGGCGCGCACTTTAACTTTCATCCAAACTTGCCAGAACCAGCACTATCAGCAGGTGCTGATTTAACAGTACAATCAATCCATAAAACCCTCGGTGCAATGACACAAGCATCAATGCTGCACGTCAAGGGTTCTAGGGTAGATATCCAAAAACTAAATAGAGCATTGCAGTTAGTACAATCCACCAGTCCGAGTTACATATTACTAGCATCATTAGATGCAGCCCGCCAACAAATCGCACTCCACGGCGAACAGTTAATGACCCAAACTTTGCTATTAGCAGAAAAAGCGCGATCGCAATTAAGTCAAATTCCAGGTTTATCAGTTTTAGAACCATTAAATACACCCGGTTTTGTCGATTTAGACCGAACGCGGCTGACAGTAAAAGTATCAGATTTAGGAATCACAGGATTTGCAGCAGATGAAATTCTGCACTCTCAATTCGGTGTCACCGCAGAATTGCCAATGCCGCAACATCTAACATTTATTATCAGCTTGGGAAATACAGAATCAGATATTGACAATTTAGTTAAAGGTTTTACTTTTTTAGCAGGAAGGGAGTTCGGCAACGGATTGTGTAGCGGATTTAACGGATTTAATGGATGGATGTTTAAGGAAAAAGCAAAAAGCAAGAAAGAAGATTTTTCCCATCCTTCCCTCCCCCACTCCCCTTCCCCCACTCCCCCACTCTCCCCAATCTCCCCCCGCGAGGCGTTCTTTTCCCCAACGGAAACAGTAGCAGCAGATAAAGCAGTCGATCGCCTCAGTGCCGAACTCATCTGTCCTTACCCCCCAGGAATACCAGTCCTAATGCCAGGTGAAGTCATTACCTCAAAAGCCCTTGAATACCTGCAACAAATCCAGGCCGCCGGCGGAAAAATCACAGGTTGTAGCGATCCCAACATCCAAACTCTCAAGGTTGTGCGACAGTAGATATTAAGGCTTGGGGGGAAATGGGGAGAATTTCTACTTCTTCCTGAGTTCCAACTTCGGTCTTGCTTGAATCTAAAATCTAAAATCTAAAATCTAAAATAGAACAACTATGCTTTGGCCCTACGTCACTCCTGGTATCCCAGACGATTTATTTGAACGTTTACCGGGTATTCCCATGAGTAAGCGAGAAGTCAGACTGCTGTTAATTTCTCACCTGCGGCTGCAAGCAGACTCAGTGGTGTGGGACATTGGCGCAGGTACTGGTACGATCGCCGTAGAAACAGGTTTGCTGTGTCCCAAAGGTCAAATTATCGCCATCGAAAGGGACGAAGAGGTAGCAAACTTGATTCGCCGAAATTGCGATCGCTTCGAGCTCAACAACGTAGAAGTCATAGAAGGTAGCGCCCCGGAATGCCTCAAAAATCTGTCAAAACCCCCACACCGAGTTTGCCTCGAAGGAGGTAGCCCCATTAAAGCCATTCTCCAAGAAGTCTGGCGGTACTTGCAACCCCACGGTCGAGTTGTGGCCACAGCAGGCAATTTAGAGAATCTTTACGCCCTTTCCGAAGGGTTCGCCGAATTGCAAGTCCGCAACATCGAAGTAGTCCAGTCCGCCGTCAACCGCTTAGAGACTCGCGGCCTCAGTCAAACCTTTGCCGCCCTCAATCCCATATTTATTCTCAGCGGCGAAAAGCTAGATTAGTCAGTAGTCAGCAGTCATTAGTCATCAGGGTAAACAACCCTACGCATAAATGCGACGGCTTTCTGTAGCCTTGATAGAATCTCCAAGATTGCAAGGCAATACCTAACCTTCGAGAGGGTTTACAGCTTATGGCGTGGGGCTTCCCGGCCTCTAGCTAATCACCAATAACTAATGACTAATGACTAATGACTAATGACTAATGACTAATGACTAATGACTAAATGTAATTCTTAACCTTTTTTAAGTCCCGTTAACCTTCATACTAAGAGTAAGGGCAACCATAGCTGGATTGACCGCCTGACTTGAGATATTTGGATGACCGATGGGGGAAGAACTCGTATCCTACAAAAATCCCAAATCTAAAATCCCAAATCCAAAATCGAATCACCCGCCGCCGTCTGCAAGAGAATTTCATTTTATGCCTTGGTCTCGTATCCTGAGTGGAATAGTTGCGATCGTCCTTGCTTTGGGAATGATTATTTTAGGAGGATGGTACTTTACCGTCGGCTTCGGGATCATCGTTTACCTTGGTCAATTAGAATATTTTCAACTAGCCCGTGCTAAAGGCATTGCACCTGCTGCCAAAACTACCTTAGTTGTCAGTCAAGTTCTGCTAATTACCGCCGCCCTTGCACCGCAACTGGTAGATGCGATGTTTCCCCTAGCTGGAACCTTCATCTGTTTCTACCTGCTGTTCCAACCGAAGTTATCGACGATCGCCGATATTGCCGCTTCTATTTTAGGATTATTCTACGGCGGTTATTTGCCCAGCTATTGGATACGGCTGCGAGTCGGACTTGACCCAGCCTATCAAGCCACAACTGGACTGGGACAAGCAGTGGCCAGCAATTCGCCGATTCACATTTACCCGCCGCTGTCTTGGGCAAACCTCAGTAATGTATCTTTGGGATTAACTTCGCTACTGCTGGCTTTCCTCTGCATCTGGGCCGCTGACATTGGGGCTTATTTTGTCGGCAAATTCTTCGGCCGAACTAGCCTTTCTCACATCAGCCCCAAAAAGACCGTTGAAGGTGCCGTGTTTGGGGTTTGTGGCAGCATAGCAGTGGGAGCCGCCGGGTCTTGGTATTTGAATTGGCCAGGGTGGCCCTATACTGGGGCTGCTTTTGGTCTGTTGATTGGTGTTGCCAGTTTGTTGGGGGATTTAACTGAGTCAATGATGAAGCGAGACGCTGGTGTTAAGGATTCGGGGCAGTTGATCCCCGGTCACGGTGGCATTCTCGATCGCACAGACAGTTATGTTTTTACCGCCCCGTTAGTTTACTATTTTGTGACTTTACTCTTGCCCGCGATCGACTTTTATCTAATTAATCGGTAATTGGGAATTGGGAATTGGGCATCGGGAATTGGGCATCGGGCATTAGTTAACAGTCAACAGTCAACAGTCAACAGTCAACAGTTAACAGTTAACAGTTAACAGTCAACAGCCAACAGTTAACTAACTAAGGCAAGACTCTAATTCCGCCCCGACAAACTATCTCGCCCGGATTCAAAATTAATTCCTCAATCTCGACTTCTGGCCCGAAATCAATTTTAAAACTCTTTAAAATATTCCCATTTAATTGTTGGGAAACTTCGATTTCTGGATTTTCAAACATCAATTCGTGACTGCTAGCCATTCGCAAACCAGTCCGCAATACAAAGGAAATTTGCCTACCGTCAGCCTGCAAAATTACAGCCGAAAGCGTCAACAAACCCGCGTCAATTGCGATTTGTGAATTTGCCAATTTCAGGGGCTGTTCCCGATCTGTTAACGGCAAAAGAGGTAGCAAAAATTCGCTCAAAGCATCGGCTAGCAAAGGTGCTTTCAGCGACGCATTTATATCGGCTTGAATCAGCCGTAAAACGCCGAATACGGGAAAGGATTCTAAGAGGCGGAGTGGTTTGCCGTTGATAACTTGACCGAGGTTAACGCGAATGCCAGCACCCTCTAGGGCGACTTCTGTCAGGTGCAGTCCTCGATACACAGCACCGATCGCCACAGCCGTTACTTTGGGGATTGATCCACTGAAGATTTGTCGATCGCTCCCCTCAATTTTCACCCTCAACTCGGACACCTGCTGAACTTGCGATCGCAGCCACAACTGCACCGCCGGAGACAGCACCGCACTCGCGATCCGGCTACCTTCACCCCTGGGCGGTATCTGGGACTCCTCGTCGAGACTGGTAGTTTCTAGTTGACAGACACCGGCAGAGCCGTTAGGGAAATCACGAGAGTTGCGATCGACAGCCATAAACAATTTGAGAAGAGTGAATTAACCTTAATATTCAAACACGGAAATATAACTTTACCTCGCCGGCTCTGGAAAACCCGATCGCCAGTTTCCAGACTATGACGGAAAACTGAAACATCCGAACTCAAACTCTTCCTGTAATATTTGTACCTATAGCCCTGCTAAATCCTGTCAAGATTTAGCTGGGCTGCAATCGAACCGACAACTTTACGAAGCAAAGATGCCGTATGGATGAAAGGCTGCAAAAAATCCTCGCCCAGTGGGGGATTGCTTCTCGCCGTCAAGCTGAACAGATGATTCTAGCTGGACGAGTGCGACTCAATGGCAATATTGTTCAGTTAGGACAAAAAGCGAATCCCGATCGCGATCGCATCGAAGTCGATGGAGTCCCGGTCACCGCAACAGAACGTCCACAGTCAGTCTATCTGTTGCTTCACAAACCAGCAGGAGTAGTCTCGACTTGCAGCGATCCCAGAGATCGATCGAAAGTTCTGGACTTACTACCCCCCAAACTACGCTATGGTCAAGGCATCCACCCAGTAGGACGCTTAGACGCAGATTCTACGGGCGCACTGCTACTGACCAATGATGGTAAGCTGACATTTTGTTTGACCCATCCGCGTCACTCGATTTCCAAAACCTATCAAGTTTGGGTGAAAGGCGATCCCCCGGAACCGGTGCTGCAAGCATGGCGTCAGGGTATCATCTTGTCCGGCAGAAAGACCATGCCAGCTCAAGTTCGAGTGCTCGATCGCACCCGCGACCAAACCATGTTGGAAGTCATTATATCAGAAGGGAGAAATCGACAGATTCGGCGAACCGCCTCGCAGTTGGGATATCCCGTGGTGCGCCTGCACCGCACAGCCATTGGCTCGATTCAATTGCAGCCCCCGTCAGAGCCAATATTACCAGTGGGCAGCTACCGACCCCTTACAAATTCTGAAATTATTTTTTTATGGAGTCTAGTCAACCTAACATCAATCAATGTGCCGCTCAACGCCAAGGAGCACAGCGTATGACAAAGAATTTATTTTTTTTATTCTTCAAAACCACTAAGAAAAAGTTGCACTCCCAAGAGGCAGAACGCGCCGAAAAGCTAGCAGAAATCGGGGTTAAACTCCGCCAAAGTCGCGAACAGCAGTCGATTAGCTTGGAACAAGTAGCTCTGGTGACCATGATTCGGTGTCATCTGCTGCAAGCGATCGAAGAGGGTCAACTCGACCAACTGCCCGAACCCGTCTACACTCAGGGTTTGATCAAGCGCTACGCCGAGGCGATGGGGCTCGACGGCGCTCAGTTCGCCGACTTTTTCCCGATCGAACCAGCACCTCGAGCGCTAACCAAGGTTTCCTGGCAGGATTGGCCCCAGTTACGGCCGATGCACCTGTACCTGTTTTACACATTTCTAATTATCTTTTCTGTGAATAGCCTGTCTCAGTTGATGGGAAGTTCTCTGACAACAAAGAATGTTACAAGTGCGCCAGACCTCGCCCTGCAGGAGCAAGAACGAGCCCGTTTAGTTGCCAAGTCCTTGAACGCCACCAAAAATCAGAAGGTGGATACTTACACTACCCTAGAAGCAGCAAAGGCCGGTGAAAGTTTAGGTAAATCTGGCAATAAACCGGTGATGGTTAACGTCACTTTCAAGGCCGAATCCTGGGTGCAGATTCAAGTCGATGGCAAAACCGAGTTTGAAGGAATTTTACCTTCAGGGACTGTACGCACTTGGCAGGCCCAAAAGGAATTGGTATTTTTAGCTGGCAACGCCGGCGGGGTAATGATTGCTGTGAATAACGGAAAGGCCGAATTGTTCGGAGCCCCTGGAGTTGTCAAAGAAGTTATTTTGAAAGCCGACGAACTTAAGCCTTCAGAAAAGCCGAAAACTGAAGGGTAATAGGTAATGGGGCATCGGGTATCGGGCATCGGGCATGGGGAATTGGTAATAGGTAATTGGTAATGGGTAATTGGNNGGTAATTGGTAATTGGTAATGAAAAAGTGAAAAGATAAAATGCGTTATTTTAAGTTTTACCTTTTTACTTGAAAGTCAATTACCAATGCCCCATGCCCCATGCCCCATGCCCCATGCCCCATCCCGGAGCAACGCTAGAGCCCAATTTTTAATTTTTATGGGGGGTGCGCCCGCAGATATAAGTGATGGTTTTTAGCCGATCGCGCACGTCCCAATTCAAAGCTTCGGGTCGATATCGCCATCCCCAATTTCCCTCTGCTTTCCCCGGAAAATTCATCCGCGCGTCAGTACCCAAACCCAACAAGTCTTGAAACGGAACAACTGCCAAATTAGCAATAGAACTCCAAGCCATGCGGATTAAAGACCAGTGAATCCCTTGGGGATCGATGCAGCCCAAATAACGCAGAACCTCATCTCTTTCGTAGTGTTGCAGTTGATTGAACCACCCGATAGTCGTGTCGTTATCGTGAGTACCGGTGTAGACTACGCAGTTGCGAACGTAGTTGAAAGGCAAAAAAGGATCGCCAGGGCCACCGCCAAAAGCAAACTGCAAAATCTTCATTCCCGGAAACTCGAATCGATCGCGCAAAGCTTCAACTTCGGGAGTAATTACCCCTAAATCCTCAGCGATAATTGGCAGGTTGCCCAACTTCTCGTTAATTACCTCAAACAAAGCTGTTCCCGGCGCTTGAATCCACTCTCCCTCGATCGCAGTTTCTTGTCCGCGCTCCACAGCCCAGTAAGCATCAAATCCTCGAAAATGGTCAATCCGAGTCACATCTACATAATCGAAAATCGCTTCAAAACGCTGCACCCACCACTGGAAATTATTTGCTTGCAACTTCTCCCAATTGTAGACTGGGTTGCCCCACAATTGACCTGTATTGCTGAAGTAATCAGGAGGAACTCCGGCCATTAAAGCTGCTTCTCCTGTCTCTTCATCCAAGCAGAATGTTTCTGGATGAGACCACACATCCGCGCTGTCGTGAGCTACATAAATCGGAATATCACCAATAATTTTAATGTCCCGCAGATTGGCATAGCGTTTCAACTCCGTCCACTGGCGGAAAAACTCAAACTGGACGTATTTGTAGTAATAAATCTCAGCATTTAGCTGCTGCCGCCACTTGTCTAATACCTCCGGTTTTCGATGGGCAATTTCTGGTTCCCAATTGTTCCAGCTAACACCACCAAAGCAGTCTTTTAGTGCCATAAATAAGGCATAATCTTCCAGCCAAGTGTGTTTGCTGTTGCAAAAAGCTGAGAATTCTTTTTGCTGGATCGGCGATGCTTTGGCTTTGAAGTTTTCGCAGGCTTTTTTAAGCAAAGGTACTTTCAGGGCGATCGCCCGCTCGAAATCTACAGTATCGAGGGGAAATTCTGGCAAATTAGCCAAGTCTTCATCTGCGAGCAATTGCTCGTCCCGCAGCAGTTCTGGGCTAATCAGCAGCGGATTTCCAGCCATTGCTGAATAGCACGAATAAGGAGAATTGCCGTATCCTGTCGGGCCCAGCGGCAAGATCTGCCAGTATTGCTGGTCACTCTCTACTAAAAAGTCAATAAACCGATATGCTTCTATTCCCATGTCCCCTACGCCAAATCGACTGGGAAAGGATGTGGGGTGGAGTAGAATACCGCTCGAACGGGGAAAAAGCATAATCTATCTCAAGATATAGGGATTAAACATTGACAATTTGACCGAGATTCCCTATCTGTTAAAATTCGCAGTTTTTATGCTTATTTTCAGGGAATACACTTTTTTGATTGTCTCATATTTTAGGCGGCAATGTGTTTGGCAAATATTGGGATTCCACTCAACTGACAACTGCTGAGTAGATGGTCAAAAATCCATCTAATTTTTCTTTGACCAACCTCTAATTTATTTGTAGCGGTAAATTGCTCATAGCTAAAAATCAGCCGATCGCCTCCGAGAACCAATGCACAAATAAGCCGACTGTTTTGTATTCCAAGAAACAGTCGGCTCAGAAAATAGATGAAGCGAACCGCAACCCGATGCCGTTTCTTCCTAAGCTTGCTTGTTCAACATTTTCTCAACTTGTCTGAGAGCAAGAGCGCCGATGTTGTATACGGCCCAGCCGCCGGCCAACAAGACGGGCAGCAATACTATTAGTATGCGGAAGTCAAAATCCATGAGTTCTCCTCCTAAAGTTTTTTAACAAATTCTCTTGACACTCCCCAGCCTAAAGGCGTGGGGATTCTTAAGACTTGGCGGCCTTAATATCCCGCGCAAGCGTGGGTTTCCGGGCGCAATCCTGTTGCCAAAAATGGCGGTCTGCTATCAAGCGCCTTGCAACTAGCTCCTCTGTCGTAACTTTCCCCCAGTCCGGGGGTAGGTTTTAATGTCTTGTACTGACAAGTGCTATTTGACCACGCCAAAACACTGTGTTAACATGATTGGGCATCATAGGTAAATCAAGCCAGGATAAATCCTGCAACTACCTTTGATCCCTGGACTCAAGTCGAGCAGGTTTTTCAGGCTATTCTTGATAATCTATTTGTATCTCATTTTGTCGCCATTCTTCAGACTATCGAAGCAAATATTTTCAGCAGAAAGTTCGATCGCCCGTAGTCTGCTACACAAAACTTGGCTAAACTTATTTAAGTCTCACCATTCAATCAGAATTACTTCTGAAGGGTCTGCTTCCTGTTTCATCCAAGGGAGTCGGCTCATTCTTGTCCACAGGGGTTAATTCGGGTGTAGCCCACCTTAATTTAATTAATCT
>DPLL01000421.1:0-545 GCA_003542015.1 Microcoleaceae cyanobacterium UBA9251
GTCGGCGTCTCAACAATCGGCGTAGCCGTCTCAACAATCGGCGTAGCCGTCGATGCAATATCGACTGTAAATGCTCCCAAATTGCCAGCTACACCAAAATTGTTAACCGTGTCGCTTACTTGCTTAGCTTGTAGTTGTACTGTGTAAATGCCATGATCTGCCGTATCCCAAGCATCACCAGGGGGAATAAATGAGTAAGTCGCGGCGCGGGGAGTGCCATTACCTAGAGGCGTGAAATTTACTAGAGTTGCCGGTTGGCTTTTGCCATCGGGGCCAGTGACGAGGATATTATTACTATCTAAGCTAGTAACGTTGACGGCTGTATTGTCGCTGTAGGTAACAGTGAAATTGTAATTAGTCCCACCTGCTGTGTTGATATTGGTTAAGCTGGTAGAAGCGATCGGCAAAGTGAAGTCGGAACTCCAAGTATTGCTAGCATTTGTATTCAGAGAATTGCCAGCCAAGTCGGCGATACCAGAAGCAGTAGCAGTGAGGGAGAGTTGGTAATTGCCATCGCTACTGGTTAATCCCGTCAGGTTGTCTAA
>DPLL01000421.1:574-3306 GCA_003542015.1 Microcoleaceae cyanobacterium UBA9251
CCGTTCCCTCCTAATGGGACAAATAGGGAATTATTAATCGAATCATCATCGACGATATTTAATCCTAGGATGCCATCACCAGTGCCAGTGTTAACACTTACATTGTAGGTGTTGTCGATACCTGTCACTCCCGTGATACTTGCACCCATTAGCCCTGTAGATGTCAGGGTAAAGTCTGTGGGATCTACTCCACTAACATTCTCATTAAAGGTGACGGTGTAGTTGACATTATTTGANNTTGCATTCAGTCAAACGATCGATCTATCCCATATTAATCACACTCATTTTTTTTTACATAAATGGTATCTAGGTTAAGCACAATATCAGGAATATTTCTCAATATTTGGGATAATTTCGCTGAATTTCCCAATTTTGAGCATATGGTGATGTATTCTCTTGCTCTGCCTCCTGTAATCAAGCCAGAGACACCACCTAAGACAGCGGAATTTCAATTATAAACTCGGTTCCTTCTCCTGCTGCTGAGTTACATTCAAGCGTGCCGCCGTGCTTTTCGGCGACAATCGAGTGCGAAATAGATAATCCTGATCCGGGACTTTTTGCTGCTGGTTGTCAACAAGGGCGACAGCAATTGCGATCGCACTTCTTCTGTCATACCGGGTGCATTGTCAATAATCGAGATAGCAAGGCGATCGAACTTGTTACCTTACCTCAGCCAGACAGCCTGAGTAAAGCAGCAGCATCAATTATAATTTTTAATTTGACAGTGGCAAGAGAGAGTCTGATCAGAGAAGATCATAGTACAAATTACGTAAATATACTCAATAGAAATTACCACGTAAGTACAGGGAAAGTCGGAAAGATTTTGCGAGGCGCAAGCAACGGCAGTAGGTAAAGCCTGCAAGGTAAAATTTTATTGGCGATTGCTACATTTGCTGGCGGTGTCCACGGGGATTTATCGGCAGAAAGCCATAGTTTTCCAGAACCAGAAAAGTTTTGAGAGTATTGTGATTGTGGATATATTAAGAATTGCGATCGAGTAAAAATGAGCAACAAATTAGGATGTAAGTGGTTGTCGTCCCTGGTAAGTATGTTTAGCGTTATGGCCGACACTTTCAGCGGTATCGCAAACCCTGTGAAAGTGGCGGAAACGGTGGTTGTTCGCAAAGGATTTTTGGAGTTGTCAATATCTGTTGCTGATTTGCGATCGCTCGTGGAAACGGGAAAAGTCCCCGATCGCTTGCAAACATACGCTAATCTGTTGTCTGGGGAACAGCGTAGTCAAATCTTTGGGGCGCTGAAAGCAAAAATTCCCCTGAATGTGGTCGGTTTGAGCAATTTGCTAAATACTGACGTTGGTACTGCGATTCTGGCGGATCTGACTACGGTAATACCCAGGCGCGACGGTGCGGGAGTCGAAGCGCTGCGATCGGCCTTAGTTTTGGGAGCGAAAGCGCCCGAAGGCTTGTCGGTACTGAGTTTTATTGAAAATTATCCAGATAGGCGGGTAGTGGTGGATCTCGATCGAGCCTTCGCAGTTATGGGACAATTGAATAGGAGTTTTTGGGAAACTCAGCGGTTTATGGTCGCGATCGCACCTCAATTAGCAGCCTCTAAACCTGCGCTGAAGCTGCCGATTGATCCGACTCAACCTGGGCCTCATTCGGTGCGGGTAATGAGGCTAGATTTAAACGATAGCACCCGCAATCGGCACATTCCGCTTGACGTTTATTGGTCACGGGCGGCGACAATTGACAAACCGACGATCGTGTTTTCTCACGGTTTGGGTTCTGTGCGTACCGATTTGCGCTACTTAGCCGAACATTTGGCGTCTCACGGCTATGTGGTAGCTGCTTTGGAACATCCGGGAAGCAACGAAAGCAACACGAATTCTGCGATCGCGGGTAAGTCGCCGCCGATCGCACCTCAAGAGTTTTTAGACCGTCCCAAAGATATCAGTTTTGTACTCGATGAATTGGCAAAATTCAACCAAACTGATGATAATTTGCAGGGGAAAATCGCGATCGAGCGATCGATGATCGTGGGATATTCCTTCGGCGGCGCAACTGCTTTGTCCGTAGCCGGTGCCGAGTTGCAACTAAGCGGTCTCAGACAGCGCTGTCAGGAGGATTTAATTACTTTAAGTTTCGGCGAAGGAATGCAGTGCGAGGCGGCCGGATTACCAGAAGAACGCTATCAACTGCGCGAGCCCAGGATTAAAAGGGCGATCGCCATGAATCCTACAACTTCTTTATTATTTGGAGAAACTGGTTTAAGTGCGATTGAAATTCCCACCTTAATAGTCGCATCTTCAGCAGACAAAACTACACCCGCTTTCCGGGAACAAATTATCGGCTTCCCCAAAATTCCCTCTCCGAAATGGCTGGTGGGTTTTGTGGGCGGAACTCACCTCAGCGTTAAAGATCCGAGTACAACTTTAGAGCAAGTTGGCAGACCAAGTACAGTGATGACCGGAGATGAAGTAGTTGGCGATCGAGCTGTTAGTATTCGCAACTATATTAAAGCTATAACATTAGCAATGGCCGCTCAAATGACCGATGATGCTGACAAGTATGCCATCTTTTTAACACCAGAATACGCGCAATTTGCATCTACAACCGCAATTCCCGTGCGGCTGATGACAGAGATTCCCCCTGAAGCTAATGCAGTCGTGGAAAGTTTCATGCAGCAGAATAAGTAGTCATTAGTCAGTAGTCAGTAGTCATTAGTCATTAGTTAGTAGTCATTAGTCAGTAGTCAGTTGTCAGTAGTCA
>DPLL01000212.1 GCA_003542015.1 Microcoleaceae cyanobacterium UBA9251
TGAGTTTAACGTTAAGTTGACACGAAGAAGGGCTCCTGGAGTGTCCCTACCAGACTCTGAGAAATGCTATAAGTCGCTCAAGCACAAAAAATATTCGTTAAAATAGGGAATGGAGCATCATATGACAATTAGGTTTAAATACGGAATTTCAGCAGCGCTGATCGGTGCAACAATTGCGATCGTACAAACTCAAAATGCTGTAGCACAAACAGCAGAACAAGTCAACAAAATTGCCGAACAAATTACAGTATTAATCGAAGGTCAAGGTCAAGGTCAAGGTCAAGGTTCAGGGATAATTATTGCTAGAGAAGGAAGTACCTATTATGTGCTGACTGCGAAACACGTAATGGCGGGAGGGGGTGAATCAAAAATTGTCGCGCCCGATCGCACTTCCTACCGAGTGGACAGCAACAACATTATCCTATTACCGGGAGTCGATTTGGCGATCGTGCCCTTTGTCAGCGATCGCATTTACGAGATAGCACAATTGGGAGATTCTAAAACAGCTACCGTAGGAGAACAAATCTACGTTTCCGGCTGGCCAAAGCCTGGGGAAACTATCACAAGACAGATTCGTCAGATGACAGCAGGACAAATTTCAGCTCGCGAACGGGTAAATGACGGCTATGAATTAATCTATACAAACCCAACTCGTCAGGGAATGAGCGGAGGGCCAATTCTCGATATTCGTGGCCGTGTGATTGGCATTCACGGACGTACAGAGGGGAGTACAGAAGATACAATCACGAAAGCGTGGGTGAACTTGGGAATTCCGATCAACACCTTTGTCGAACTCGCTCCTAAAGCTTACGCCGAACAAGGCAAAGAAAAACTCAAACGGCAAAATTATCAAGGGGCGATCGCAGACTTCAGCCAAGGACTGCGATTCAATCAAAACTCCGCCGATGTTTTCAATGGTTTAGCTTATGCCAATTTCGCTCAAAAAAATTATAGAGCAGCTCTAGAAAATGCCATCAAAGCTATCCAAAACAATCCCCAATTAGCCGAAGCTCACCGCGTTCGTGGTGCTAGCAACGCTCAATTGGGAAATCATAAAGAAGCGATCGCCGATTTCGATCGAGCTATCCAAATCAATTCTAGCTTTGCAGATGCCTACGGCCTGCGGGGTGTCAGCCGAGCTCAAATCAAAGACTACATAGGAGCCAACGCCGACATAGCCCAAGCCATCCGCCTAGCTCCCAACAGCAGCGTTGGGTACAACCGTCGCAGCGAAGTGCGCCGCATAGTCGGGGATAGCGAAGGAGCCAATGAGGACGCTCAAAAAGCAGCATCCCTGGATGGAGCATCAGAGAATGAAGACGGCTTCCAAATGGCACTCAACAGCGGGCTGGGAATATCTTTACCGAGAAATCAAATTGCCAGAGTGGAGCCACAGCAGCCGCCCCGGACTGTTCCCCAAACACGTCCAGCACCCAATAACTCCCTAGAAGCCAAGCAACCAAGGGCCACACCTGCGCCAAAACCAGAGCCGCGCAGTCAGCCAGCACCTCAAGCGGTGCGACAGGCTACATCGCCAGGAGCGGAATCAGCACTTCAAGCCTTAATTCGCGCCCAGCAAACCTTCCGCACGCGCAATGGTGCATTTACCGGTACTATCAGTTTGTTGCAACGCTCTTTTAATATTCAACTTCCGATGGCGAAGTTCAACTTTGCGATTCACACCACTACTAGGGGAGCCTATCACTATGCGATTCCTCTGAACCCCAACCAGAAAGCCTATGTGGGAGCGGTGTTTTTGACGGAAACTGCTAATAATAACAATCCTGTCACAGTATCGATCGTCTGCGAAACCGATGAAGCCAGCAACATCCGCCCGCCAGATCCACTATACGTGCAGGGTCAGCCGATTTGCCGTCCGGGTACTTCGCCGGTGGGTGCGAGGAATATGCAGTCAGGAACTCCTGAGTCTCTCATCAATAACCCGCCTGTTTCCGAAAGGGAATGGTAGCTTTTGAAGGCAGAAAACTAGAGATTTAGAAGAGAGAATTCAAAAAAATTATTGTTTCTAACTTGAAATTTTTAACTCTGTCCTGGACCCACGGTCAAAAACCCGGTTTCTGCCTTCATATCTCTCGAATATATCGACGTTTTTTCCGAGAAACCGGTTTTTTTTGCCTGAGTCCTATAACTGTTAATTTTGAACACAAGGAGTTGTGATTATGGAAAAACACAAGCTATGGAGAGCGATTTTTGTCGCTGGATGGAGCGCATTTGCTGTAAGTGCGATCGGGACTTATGCTAGTGCTCAAACCGCCCTTCAAACCAGAGCATTTGTCTGCGGCAAAAGCAACGGTGTTCCTGCAACCATTGCTCAGACTAATCGCGGTGATGTAGCCGTTATCCGGTGGACTTCCGATCGTTTCCGCGATGCGGGCTACAGTCCAGAACGGCGTTGTATTGAAGTATCTGCAAGATTTCAGCAATACTTCCGAAATCAAAAACTGAACTACCTGACTACTGGTATGATGAACAACCAGCAAGTAGTTTGTGTTGCCGATCGCGAAGGAGGTAATTGCAGTGGATTACTATTCACTCTCAAAGGAGGTAGCGATCCAACTCAAGTATTAAACAGTCTACTTGCGGTGCGCGTCCGCGCTTCTGGCCCGCTCAATGAAAGCACGTCTCGTGTTTATATAGATATGAGCGAATATCTCGAACAGGCTGCTGTAGAAAGTGAGCCGAATTCGCAATCTGATAGTCCTGTTTGGTAAGACTCATACCAATTTTTTGTGAGGCTCCATAGAATTTGATCCCCCCTAAC
>DPLL01000419.1 GCA_003542015.1 Microcoleaceae cyanobacterium UBA9251
CCCCATTCCCAATTACCAATTCCCAATTCCCCATTCCCAGAGGTATTTTAATGTTTGATTACTTAATTGTCGGAGCCGGATTTGCAGGTAGCGTCATAGCCGAACGGCTAGCAAATGAGGCCGGAAAAAAAGTATTGATAATTGACACCCGCAATCACATCGGCGGCAACGCCTACGATCATTACGATAACCACGGCATCCTGGTACACAAATACGGGCCCCACATTTTTCATACCAATTCCCGCCCAGTTTTCCAGTACCTTTCGCGGTTCACCGATTGGCGGCCCTACGAACACCGCGTCTTGGCCAGCGTTGACGGTCAACTATTACCAATTCCCATCAACCTCAACACCGTAAATAAACTTTACGGACTCAATCTTACATCATTTGAAGTCGAAGATTTCTTTGCAAAATTAGCAGAACCAATGGAGTATATTCGCACTTCGGAAGATGTTGTTGTTAGCAAAGTTGGTCGCGAACTTTACGAGAAATTTTTCCATAATTACACTCGCAAACAGTGGGGAATAGACCCGTCTGAACTCGATAAATCAGTGATTGCCCGCGTGCCAACTCGTACTAATCGNNTCATCCAAACATTAAGGTGATGCTGAATACAGACTACCGCGAGATTGAGAATATTATTCCTTACGGGGAAATGATTTACACCGGGCCGGTTGATTCCTATTTCAATTATTGCTACGGCAAACTTCCTTACCGTTCTTTGGAATTCAAGCATGAAACGCTCAACGTACCCGTACACCAAGTAGCACCGGTGGTAAATTACCCCAACGAGCATTTATATACTCGCTGCACCGAGTTTAAATATCTCACCGGACAAGAGCACCTAAAAACTAGCATTGTCTACGAATATCCCCAAGCTGAGGGAGACCCTTACTACCCTGTTCCGCGACCGGAAAATGCCGAAATTTACAAGAAATATAAGGCTTTAGCTGACGCAACTCCGGGAGTTTCTTTTGTAGGGAGGCTGGCAACTTACAGGTATTACAACATGGATCAAGTTGTAGCTCAAGCCTTGACAACTTACACTCAAATTATTACCAAACCGGTGATTGAATTGGCGGGGCATCTGAACGATTCCGTCTCTAATTTAAGCTTTAATGAAGTTGCCGCAGCCACAGCACCTCTAGAAGTCGCTGTTGCTAACGGCAATGGCAAATCTGTTAGCCATTAGCTTAGCTGGCAGGATTTTGTAAGATATGGTCAAAAAGTAGGGTGTGCGAAAGCGCACCTTACTGCGTTCTCCTTTCATCCCACTTACAAAAAACAATCAAACAAGTATCGAGGTAAAAATGAGCGTGATCGTGAAAATTGTTTTGTATGATGAAGTTTTGGAAAGTTCTCAATTTGGGCACTTTCATAAAGAAATAGAGCGCCTGATAGAAAGCGGTTGCAAAATTCTGATGCTCGATTTCTCAAACATCAATTCTCTGAAAAATTCGGAGTTGATGGCTGTAGTGGCGATCGTGAAATTAGTGAGAGATAGCGATTGCATTCTTTTGATATCTTCTATGAGCGAAGAAGTTAGAATGCTATTTGAGCTCACGGGACTAGAACAAATATTTCAGTGTTTGTCGCCTCATGAAGAAGTCGCTCTCAAAACAGAAATAATCGATCCGTTAGGAGGTCTGCAAAGATACTCGGCGATTGAAATCGGTACTACACAAACGAGAGAGTGAGGGTTTTTAATAGGGATTTAGTGTAGTTTTTCCCATCGTATCATGTCCGCCCAATCACTTACTATAAACGCTTACTTGTCATTCTTCGCTTCTCTCGGAATGACAACTACTCAAGGGGACTTGATATCATTTGTCCGCTGAAGGCTCAGTCTGTTTGACTTAAATCTCAGGCTGTTTGAAGTGAAAAGTTTTGATTTTTTAGCGGAAAATTAACTCGCAAAAAACTTGTCCAAGTCGGGACAATTGTCGCTAACTTATAAACATAACTTAGGGTAGATATCTGGATGAGTTGGTTAGGTAGAGAACTAGAAAATTGCGAGATAGAAGAGTCTGCAACTCTTGATAGCAAGGTGACTATTAGAGGGCGAAAAACTGGTTATCCGCGCCCCCAATTGCGCCGGAGTAACTGGATTTGTCTCAACGGTCAGTGGAGGTTTGCTTATGACGATGGGGGACGCTGTGTGCAGCCTCTTGACATTACCGAGTGGACTCACACCATCGAAGTCCCCTTTGCTCCAGAATCGGTCAAAAGTGGCATCGGCGACACCAGTTTTCACACTAACTGCTGGTACGATCGCGAATTTGACCTGCCGCACACAGAAAGCAGAGTGCTCCTGCACTTCGGGGCCGTAGACTACCGCGCCCGCGTCTGGGTGAACGGTCAGTTTGTCATGGAACACGAAGGCGGTCACACTCCTTTCAGCGCAGACATTACAGCAGTTTTAAACTTACTAGGGCCGCAGCGAATTACCGTCTGGGCCCAAGACGACCCCCAAGACTTGGCGAAACCTCGCGGCAAGCAAGATTGGCAAGTGGAACCCCACAGTATTTGGTATCCGCGCACGACTGGCATTTGGCAGACGGTGTGGGTAGAATTGGTGCCTCATACTTATATCGATCGCATCCGGTGGACTCCGCAGTTCGATCGCTGGGAAATCGGTTTTGAAGCGTTGGTCGCGGGCGATCGCCAATCGGGGATTCAAATTAAAGTTAAACTGTCGATCGGCTGCTTACTGCTAGTCAACGACACCTACGAAGTCATCAACAGCGAAATCCACCGGCGCATCGCCCTCTCCGACCCTGGTATCGACGACTACCGCAACGAATTGCTGTGGAGTCCCGAAAAACCGACATTAATCAACGCTCAAGTGCAGTTGTGGGCCGACGGCAAATTGCTCGACGAGGTAAAATCTTATACCGCCATGCGGACGGTCAGCATCCAGCGCGATCGCTTCATGCTAAACGGCCGCCCCTACTATTTGCGACTGGTACTCGACCAAGGTTACTGGCCAGACACCCTGATGACGGCCCCCTCCGACGAGGCCCTACGCTACGATGTCGAATTAGTCAAAGCAATGGGTTTCAACGGCGTCCGCAAACACCAGAAAATCGAAGACCCCCGCTTTTTGTACTGGGCCGACTTGCTGGGGCTCTTAGTTTGGGAAGAAATGCCCAGCGCCTACCGCTTCACTCCCAAAGCCGTTGACCGGCTGACGCGGGAGTGGACGGAAGTGATCGATCGCGACTCCAGCCACCCCTGTATCGTAGTCTGGGTGCCGTTCAACGAATCCTGGGGAGTGCCGAATTTAGTCGAAGCGGCAGCCCACCGCCACTACGTGCGATCGCTATATTTTTTGACGAAAACCTTAGACCCCACTCGCCCCGTAATTGCGAACGACGGCTGGGAAAGCACAGATACCGATATCCTCGCCATTCACGACTACGACAACAACCCGCAAACTGTAGCACAACGCTACGGGCCCGAAGTCCAGCTAGCCGATTTGTTCGATCGCAGGCGTCCCGGCGGCCGGGTGCTCACCCTCGACGGCCACCCCCACCAAGGACAGCCCATGATGCTGACCGAATTCGGCGGCATCGCCTGCGCCGGCCGCGAAAACCCTGATTTTCTAAGGGTTTGGGGCTACGTGCGGGCGTCCGACACGCAGGAATTGCAACAGCGCTACAGCGCGCTGCTGAAGGTGGTAAATCGAGTGGAAATGTTCAGCGGATTTTGCTACACGCAGTTGACCGATACTTTCCAAGAAGCTAACGGTTTGCTGTATGCCGATCGCACTCCCAAGTTTTCCATAAAGGCGATCGCGGCGGCAACTCTCGGTTGGGATATTCCAGAAGAAAATGCACAGCCGGAAGTTGTCACTCAATGCTAATTGGGCATGGGGCATCGGGCATGGGGCATCGGGCATGGGGAATTGGTAATTGGTAATTGGTAATTGGTGAT
>DPLL01000420.1:0-14010 GCA_003542015.1 Microcoleaceae cyanobacterium UBA9251
TAGAATTTCCACTGTTAGTCCTCTTGGTTTTGGAGTGTTTTGTTTATTATAGCTGAAATTGGGATATTTCAACAAAATGTTATTGTTTCTTCCTAATTAGATATACTGCGAACCCGTTGAATGACAAATTTTACTACCTATAAAATTAAACCTGAAGCGAGCTGAACAATCGATTATTTGCGATCGCAAGGAATCGATCCCGATCGCCTGCCTGAATCGTGACATTCGATCGGCTTCACCGCATTCTTCCTTGTAACTAATGACCAATGACTAATGAGTGGGGAATGGTTCATGGGGAATCGGGAATGGGGAATGAGGCATTGGAATTAACACAAAGAACCAATGACTAATGACCAATGACTACTGACTAATGACTTCTTAAATATACTGCGAACCAGTGGAATTGAAAGTTTTACCACATTCATGAGCGCATACATCCAATCTTTTAGAACAGGAAAAACTGGCTGTGAGGTCTTCGCGAAACCAAGCACTTTCTAAGGCATCTTTAACAGATTGAGTTTTGAGAGAATTAAAGTCATTGCTGACTCTTCTGATATCTTCATATTTTAAGTACATTAGTGTTCTCCCCTTGATTCTTTTTTATTATTCACCAGTCCATTTGCTCACAGACTACTCAACCATCGCTATATTAGTGCCACAGCTTAACAAAAATTAAAAACCGCGGCTTGATTTTTACAAGCTGCGGTTTTTAATGTACTGTTTCAATTAATCCCGGCTGTTAATCGCAATCAGCAGTCGCAGAATAAAGATAAACAAGTTGATGTAAGTAAGATACATCGACAAAGCAGCTGGCAAATACTGGTCGTCGCGGTAGCTGCGCGGCAGAATGTAAAAATCGACAATTGCAGCGCCGGCGAACAGAAATACACCGATGCCAGAAATGCCAATTTCCAACCAAGTTGGCGTGTAGACACCAAATAGAGATAGCAGAAATTGACCGCCAACGACGACTAACAAAGCAATGACACCTAAACTGATAGTTTTGGTGAGTGCCATGCCGTCTGTTTCCGACAAGTTGGAGCCAATTTGGCGGGCGGCGATGAAGGTAATGCCACATCCCAGGGCGGCAAAACCGATGCCGGAGATGCCCACGCCTTGGGTTCTGAGGGCCACAAAGACTAATCCGCTGAGGGTGTAGCCGGATAGCAGGCTGTAGGTGGCCAACAGGGGTAAGGCGGTATTTTTGTTGCCTTGTTCGGCGGCACCGCGTGCAACAAAGAATAGAATTAATTCTAGGACGATCGCAGCGATGAATGTGGGAAAGAAGATTCCGGGATAGCTGCGGATGACTCCGAGGCCGCCGTAGGTGCCTACCGCAGTTAAGACGAGCCCACCGCCGACAAAGGGGAGGGCGTTGGCGATGACGTTAGGGCCTACCAGCGCCTGGTTTTTGGCTTCGCGCCAGGCTGATCGAAAGTTGGAAGTGTTACTCACGATGATTCCCCTAATTTTGGCTGAGAATTGCTATCTATATTTTGACAGTTTTACAGTTTGTTTGCAAAACTCGCTCATAGTTAAAGATTTGAGCGAGAATGGGGATAAAATCACTAAAAAGCTGGCAATGATCGATTATAATCGACAGCATAGAGTGTGCGGTCTCGCTGCCTTGTCGAGAGCAGCAGGGTTGAATAGGATTGTCTAACACCGCCCAGCTATTATTTAGCTGAAGCCAGCAGGGTGATGTCAAGGTCGATAGAATTGCAGATTCAGGTCAGTAGCTAAGGGATCTCAGACAAGGGATGCCGAGACAATTTATGCTCAAGAGATTGAGCTACGATCGACCAAATACCAAACAGGTAATATCTAATGCCCACCTTTTTTCCTAAGATTTTTTTGACACCTACGGCCGGAATTGTCTTGGCTTTAGCAACTGTTGTATGCGGAGGCAAATCAGCGGTTGCTGGCAATTTCCCCGCAGTTTCAATGGTTGCCAAATCGTCGGTTTCCGAAAACTTGCTGCTGGCTCAGGTTGTTCAATCTAGCCCATGTAGAAGTTGCTATGACCCGAATGCGGGAACAGCAAGCCCGGTTCCTCTTCCTGTGAAAATCCCTGAGCCTTCAATGCTGGGGGGGCTGGGTTTAGTTGCGAGTGCGCTGGTGGTGACAAGTCGGCGCCGATTGAAAAATTAGACTTTTGGCAAAAAGTCTAATTTTTGATTGTTTAACCGCAGATAAACGCGGGTAAACGCGGATAAATGCGGATAAATGCGGATCTCAGAATTTTAGCCGATCGCGTCGCGGAGGGCATTTTTTGTCATGGCTGCGATCGCCTGTTCGGTAGCTTTGGGCAAATGATAGTATTTCCCCCCAGAAGTCTTGGCTAATTCCTTAGCAAACCCAGTAGAAATAAATTTACTCTCCGTATCTATCACCAGCAATTGCATTCCCAAACCGCGAATTTTCGCAGCAATTTCCAACAATTCAGCCTTAATATCCGGCTTTTCGCCATCTACCATTGGTTCACCCAAAGAACGAGCCAGAGGAATATTCCCGCGCCCGTCGGTAATCGCCACAATCGCCACTTGACCGATATCTCCAGATTGTCGCGCGTTGACTCCCACCCGCACGGCTTGCGTCAAACCGTGGGCTAGGGGGGAACCGCCACCGCAGGGTAGTCTTTCCAAACGCTTGCGGGCTAGGGCGATGGAGCGCGTGGGGGGTAGGAGCACTTCTGCTTGTTCTCCGCGAAAGGGAATCAGAGCAACTTGGTCGCGGCTTTGGTAGGCTTCTGTGAGTAGCTGCATCACAGCACCTTTGGCCGACTGCATCCGATTGAGGGCCATCGAGCCGGAAGCATCGACGACAAATACGACTAAAGCTCCAGCTTTTCTGGCTAGTCGCTTCGCCCGAATGTCTCCCTGTTCGACAAATACGCGGCGCTTCCCTTCCCCCTGTCCCTCCATGCTTTGGGGTTGAGGATTCCTGTCGCGGCGGGCTTTTTGATAGGGTGCGGCGGCTCTGAGTGTCGCGTCAACAGCGATGCGGCGGACGGGGCCTTTGGGTAATACTGGCTTGATGTAACGGCCTCTATCTTCTGAAAAAATGATGCTACGGCTTCCCGATTTGCCTTGGCGGCTGGCGTTTTGGGTGAAGAAAAGGACGCTGGGGTCGAGAATTACTCCTTCGGGGTCGAAGATAAATTCTTCGGGAATACTATTTTCGTCTTGTTCTTCTGGAGGTTCGTTTTCTTTGTCTTCTTCGTCGTCTTCTGCTTCGTCTTGTTGTTCGTCTTCTTGTTCTTGTTCTGAGTTGGTTTGGGGAGGCGGTGGGGGGGGAGGAGGAGGAGTGTTTTCGTCTGGGGGAGATTGGATGATGGTGGCGCGGGGTACGATGACTAATTCTACGGCGCGGCGCAAGTCTTCGGCGTTGACTTCTGTGCGTCCTTCGATGGCGGCGCAGGCTTTGGCGACTCGCACTGCGAATATTTCGGCGCGGTGTCCTTGTACTGCACCACGGATGGCTTCTTCTACTAGGTAGCTAATTTGTTCGCGTTTGATGGTGACATCTTTGAGCCATTCTCTGGCTAGGATGATTTGGGTTTTGAGGTTGTCGGTGTCTTCTGCGTATTGGTTGAGAAATTGTTGGGGGGAGTTGGAGTAGGATAGGGCTTGGTCTACGGCTTGGACTCTTTGTTCTAGTTCGAGTACGGCGTCGGCGGAAAGTACGATCGCGATTCTGTCTAATAAATGTTCTCTGAGCGGCCCTTCTTCGGGGTTATAGGTGGCAATAAATAGGGGTTTACATGGGTGTTGAAAACTGATGCCTTCGCGCTCTATTTGATTTCTTCCTTCTGTTAATACTGTTAACAATTGGTTGGAAATGTTGTCGTCTAGGAGGTTGATTTCGTCTACATAAAGTACGCCTCGATTTGCTTGAGCTAGCAGTCCTGGTTGAAAGACGGTTTGGCCGAATTTTACTGATTTTTCGACATCGACTGAACCTAAGAGTCTGTCTTCGGTGACACCCAAGGGAATTTGGAGGAAGGGTGTAGGAATAATTTCGGTGTTGAGATTAGTATTTGTGCTGTCGGGTTCTTGTCCGCTATTTTCTGCTAACACGCCAGATGGCTGTTCCACAAGCAGTTCTTCAGGGTTGGCGTTGCAGAAAGAGCCTTTAACAACTTCAATGGGCGGCAGGAGGGAATGCAAGGCGCGGGCCATGACTGATTTTGCGGTGCCGCGACGACCTGCGATCGCAACTCCTCCCAGTCCGGGATCGACTGCTGCTAAGAGCAGGGCTAGTTTAATGGCTTCTTGGCCGACAACGGCTGTTAAGGGAAAGGCTGTCACGGTAGGGGTTGTATAGAGGGCGGACATGGAAATAATCTTTTTGTTAAAGAGGCTTTCAGAGATTTATGATACTACTAATTGGATGCCCAGAGTGTTTCTGACCGATTTAATTTGAGACTATTGATTTTATTGCTTATTGCTTATTGCTTATTGCTAACATCCGTTAAATCCGTGGAGCGAATCCGTTGCCGAACTTCCAGGGGTAAAATGACTGTGAAAGTGGAACCTACTCCTATTTCTGAGACTAGCTCTATGTTGCCTTGCAGTAGTTTTACCAGTCGCGATACTATTGCTAGTCCCAAGCCTGTGCTGTCTGGGGAAAATTGTTGTTGGCTAGGTTCTCCTGCTTGAAAGAAGGGGTCAAAAATGCGGTTTTTATTTTCGGGGGCGATGCCAATTCCGGTGTCTGTAATTGCGATCGCCCAATTTTCGGATCCGACTTGACAGCAATGTAATTCGATGCTACCAGTTTCTGTATAGCGAATAGCATTGCTCAGAAGATTGGTAACAATTTGTTGCAGTCGCTGGGAGTCGGCGATTACTTGTTTTGGGGCGCGGTCGGTAGTTATTGTGAGCTTTAATCTCTTAGCATCAGCCATTGGCAGCAGCACTTCTACTACTGTATTAATTATAGATTGTACATTAGTTTTCCTCAATTGGAGTTGGATTTTTCCAGCGTCGGCACGGGATAGTTCTAGGGCGTCGTTAATCAGGCGTAGCAATTGTCTACCGTTACGCAATACTCGCTCTATGTGTTCGATGCCGGCTAGGGTATCTTTGATTTCAGGTTGCTTTTTTTCTTGACGCAAAAACAGTTCAGAATAACCGATGATTGAGTTGAGAGGAGTTTTGAGTTCGTGAGCCAAATAGGAGAGATTTTCTTGGTTGGCGCTGACTAGGCGATTGAGTTCTTGATTTGTGAGTGTTAACTGAGTTTGGATTTGTTGAAGTTCGCTCAACCGCTGGGAAACGTAACTGTTAAAACACTGGGCAATTGCTTCGTCTACTACGGCATCTATTAGTCGAAAAGCTCTGACTACTTCTCTGGTTGTTCCTGCTAGCAATTCTGTTTCTATATGGGAGAATATTACTTGACGAAGTAAATGGTATTCCCGCGCTACTTCTGCTGGGTTGTAGCCTTGTTCTGCTCGGAGAAATCCGTGATTCAAACTGGCTTTGATGATGATGCCGATTTCGCTGTTTTGATATTGGGAAACGACTGTTGCCATCGCCGCCAGCAGGTGAGGTATGTGATTTTTGATTGCTGAGTGCGGTAAGGCATCAGCACTTTCAATTTTCCGATCCTGACTAACTGCTTCAATCCAGTTTTGGAGGATAGTGTCGGTTTTGTCGGTGAGCAGTTGGCTGTAATCCATGATGTCGGCCTAGGGGTGGAGTCTGACAGATATTGCCATTGTCTTATTGTAGCGGAGCGATCGCTCAATTGACCTATCAAAGTCTGGGCGATCGCCACCCAGCCAAAAGAAATAGTTTTTTGGTGATTTTTATGAATATTTACTCCTCAAAACGTATTGACAAGATTAGAGTATAAAGGTTATGATGATGAAATGATTTTAAAAAGTCAAGCCTAATCGAGTGTTGCACGATCGCACAAAGCGTGTGACTAGAGCGGAGGAACCAATTTTCGGGGCGAATCTTAGAGAATTAAGAGCCAAAATTAGAAAATTAACAATAAGATTGTAATTTTTAATTTTTAATTCTTGACTAGAAGGACATCTCTCAGTCCTAGCCCGTCAGCTAACTTCGCAGGCATTGAGAAGAGACTGAAGAGTCAACTTTCTTTCACTAGATAGTTTTGCCTCGTCGGTGTCTCCGGTTGGTATTGTTCAAGATTTCTTGTACCGCCCCTGACTATGAGGAAAATTAAATGTTTATTCAACTTAACTTGTCGGCGATCGCAATTGCAGGAGTTGCAGCTTGGAAGCGGGCAAAACCGGCTATGATCCGGGATGCTGTATTGTTGCCGGCTGCGGGTTTTTTAGGTATTCTGATCCTGTGGTGGATTATTGCCAGCTTCAAAAGCGATTTAATTCCCACTCCCTATCAGGCGTTAATCGCTAATTGGGATTACATATTGCATCCATTTTACCAGCGGGGCCCTGGAGATTTAGGTATTGGCTGGCTGTTGATAGCAAGTTTACGCAGGGTGTTGCTGGGATTTTCACTGGGTGCAGTTGTGGCGATTCCGGTGGGATTTCTGATCGGGATGTCGAAACCAGCAATGATGGCGCTAAATCCCCTGATTCAAATCTTCAAACCAGTATCGCCACTAGCTTGGCTACCAATAGCGCTATCGATTTTTAATCTAGCAGATCCGTCGGCGATTTTTGTAATATTCATCACGTCTTTGTGGCCGACAATTATTAACACAGCCCTCGGAGTTTCTAGCGTTTCCAAAGATTATATGGATGTGGCGCGAGTGTTAGAAATGTCGCAGTGGCGGCGGATTACAAAAATAATTTTGCCTGCTAGTTTGCCCTATATTTTTACAGGCTTGCGGATTAGTCTGGGGATTGCTTGGCTGGTGATTGTGGCGGTAGAAATGCTGACTGGTGGTGTAGGAATTGGCTTTTTTGTGTGGGATGAGTGGAGTCGTTTAAATCTGAGTTCGGTATTTTTAGCCGTGTTTGTGATTGGTATAACTGGTTTGGTGCTTGATTGGGTTGTTGGCAAAATTCAAGAATTGGTGACACATCGAGCGGTGAATAGTCAGTAGTCATTGGGCCTTGGGCCTTGGGCATTGGTAATAGGTAATAGGTAATAGGTAATAGGTGACAACTGCTTTCGGAGTCAACTGTCAACTGTCAACTGTCAACTGTCAAATAATATGAGCGATAGTTTTTTTCAGGAATTGAATCGGCGAGAGTTTTTGCAAGGAATGGGATCGGCGGCGGTGGGAATGGCTTTATCTGGTTGTGGAATTAACGGGGATCGATCGGCAAAAGGACTTACCGAAGAGGCTTTAGCCGTAAAACCGATCGTCAATTCCCAAACCTTAGAAAAGCCCAATTTAACGATCGGATATGTCCCTGTTAATGATTGTGCACCATTTGCGATCGCCTGGAAAAAAGGCTTTTTTCGTAAATACGGTTTAAACGTCAAACTCAACCGCGAGGCAAGCTGGGCGACATCCCGCGACGGCGTAATTTTCGGCCGCCTCGACGCTTCCCCAGTGGTATCTGGCGCGGTCACAAACGCCAGAATTGGCGCTGAAGGAGCGCGCCACGCACCCCTGTGCGCGGCAATGACAATTCATCGCCACGGCAACGCTATGACGATGAATAAAGCGATGTGGGATTTTGGCTTGCGCCCCTGGCATGAATATAACGGCAATATTGAAGAATTTGGCAAACAATTACGAGCTTTTTTTGAGAGTCAACCAGCGGAAAAAAAAGTCTGGGCCGTTGTACTCAGTTCGGCTATTTACGAATACTTTGTTCGTTATATATCCGCCGCTGCTGGTGTCGATCCGTTCAAAGAATTTCGGGTAATTATTGTGCCGCCGCCTCAAATGGTAACTAATATGAGAATGGGAGAAATGCAGGCTTATATGGTGGCTGAACCTTGGAATACGCGGGCAATTCAAGGTAATATGGGTGTCGGGTTTACCTTCGCGCAAGGTAAGGAAGTTTGGCTGGGACATCCCGATCGCGTTTTGGGAGTTATGGAATCTTTCATTGACGAAAACCCGAAGACTTATTACTCGCTGGTTAAGGCAATGGTGGAAGCTTGCCAGTATTGTAGCAGGCCGGAAAATCGCAGCGAAATAGCGCTGCTGCTGACCGAGCGATCGTTTACAGGAGCTAAACCGAAAACAGGGGCGATCGATAAATTTACGCGACCGGGAATTATTGGCGACTACAACTACGGTGGGTTTGATGAAAAAGACCGGACATTTCCATCGGAGGATACAACTATTTTCTTTGATATCCCCGCCAACTTGCCTCAAATATCAGGCAATCATTCAACATTTCTCTGGCAATCTCAGAGTATTTGGTTGATGACTCAAGCTGCTCGCTGGGGACATATTAAAGAGGTTCCCAAAAATGCTGAGGATTTAGCTAAAAAAGCTTGGAGAACTGACCTTTACCGCAAGATTGTTGCTGAAATGGCAATCAATTGTCCTCTGGAGGATTATAAGATAGAACCTGCGGAATTGTTTATTGACAAAAAAGGATTCGATCCTAGTGATCCGGTGGGTTATCTCAATAGTTTTGAAATTAGAGCTGACCGTCCTCAATCTTTTTTTATGTCTTAAAGTTTGAGCTCTGCTGTCTGAGTCCTGATTCCTCGCGTTCTCCCCTAGCTCTCGATCCCCCCTAACCCCCCNNCCCTTAATAAGGGGGGAACCGGAGCGTTCTTGCGTCACCCCCTACTCCCCTTTTTAAGGGAGGACAAGATGGTTCTTGCGTCACCCCCTACTCCCCTTTTTAAGGGGGATTTAGGGGGAGCGAGACTATGCTACAAGCGAGATATGCAATTACCAATTACCAATTACCAATTACCAATTACCAATTACCAGGAACGTCAGATGACTCAATATACTGCTGCTTCAATTAACACCAATAGCCCAGTCCACAACTCCTCTAGCTTTCTGGAAATAGAGAATTTGTTCAAGTCCTACAAAAGTGCTGATGGTAGCGAATTTAGTGTGCTCGAAAAGATCAACTTAAATATTGGAGAAAATGAATTTATTTCTGTAATCGGTCACTCCGGGTGCGGCAAATCAACGCTGCTGAAAATAGTGGCTGGTTTAGAAAAACAAAGTTCGGGAATGGTGCGGCTCGAAGGCAAAGAAATTCGCCAACCAGGAGCCGATCGCATGATGGTATTTCAGCACTATGGATTGCTACCTTGGCTGACTGTGCGGGAGAATATTCGCCTGGCCGTTGATGAAGTTTTGCAAAGTCTTAGTCGCGCGGATAAGATTAGTCTTGTCAACGAACACCTCGCAATGGTAAACTTAACATCCGCAGCCGACAAATATCCCGATCAAATTTCAGGGGGCATGAAACAGCGGGTGGGAATTGCGCGAGCTCTGGCAATTCGACCGAAGATGTTATTAATGGATGAACCGTTTGGGGCTTTGGATGCTTTGACTCGCGGCAAGTTGCAGAAACAGGTACTGGATATCTGGGAAAATCACAGACAAGCTGCAATGATGATTACTCATGATGTGGATGAAGCTATCTATATGTCCGATCGCATTGTGCTGATGACAAATGGCCCGGCGGCGACGATCGGGGAGATTTTGTCAGTGCCTTTTTCCCATCCGCGCGATCGCCAACAGTTGCGGGAATCGAAGGAGTATTATGAACTCCGCAACTATGCTTTGAATTTTCTCGATCGCTACTTTACGCAAGACGAATAGTCAAGAAACCAAACAAATATAGCAATCCTAAATCATTCATGCAGATATGTAGGGGCGGTGCCTGTGAGTGCCCGCCCTCCGAGGGATTGGGCAACCACGGGGAGTATGGGTCGGATTGCCCCTACAAGAATTATGCAAATGATTTAGGATCGCTATAGTTCACTCAAGAGAGGCGAATCCTGTGAATCTCAAAACAATGTTAGCGCGTTTTGAAAGTGCATTAGGAGGCTACAAATTAGCTGAAGAAATGGTGTTAGTGCCGGAACCGAAAAGACCCATTTCCTCAAGAGACAAATTAGCTAAATCTGTGAATTTCCTAGTTGGCTACAACAGTTCACCGAAAAGTCAAATAGCTTTGGACATTGCTCTCTGGATGGCTCATCAAACTCGTTTAGTAACAACCAAAAAAGTGACGGTTCAAGTTGTTTATGTACTCGACAAAACTCAGGAGAGTTACTATGAAGATATGTACAACTTTGCTGAGGGAAATCTATCTGTTGGCGAGCCAAGTCTGTCAGATTCAAAGACATCATCGGCTTTGAATTGTGCCGCACCTGCCATCGCTTTACCCGCCGCCAAAATCCCATCGATATCTCCCCGGAAAACTTGGATAGATCCGCCTTATCTTCCGGCGATTTTATGTCAAAATAATCATTCCGAAATAGCAGACAGGCTGTTGTGGCAAGCCCGCTGTTTGGCGGAGGAATGGCGCGGTTTATTTAAAGCTCACCTACGCATAGGGCCTGTTGCTACAGAACTCCGAAAACTTGTAGAATTAGAGTCAGCAGATGTGCTATTTTTGGGCTGTAATTCTGTTAACCATCCGCTGGTGGGGGCACTAGGTAATAATTTTCCCTGCTGCGTGCTCGGCATTCCTTCGGGGCTCAGTTATCAGATGGATTTTCAGCCGGAAGATAATTCAAGTAAGTTAGAATTTGTGAGGGCTATACCAACTGTTTAGGCTTGAATTGAACTGCTCTGACCATAGACAGTTCGTTAACTAATTTTATCCGGCCTCGGCACACGGCGCGCAATAGCCGATCGATCGATCGCTTGTCTTCCTCTGTCAAGGTGTCGTCGAAAATAGCAGCCATCAAACCGTAGCGATCGGCTAGAGTAATGTAGCTGGTGTCATTGACTTCGGCAAACAACTCGCCTAAAGCCGATGGAATCAAGTTTATAGGAGTTTGCATGGCTAGTGAGTTGAACTCAACAATTGTGCGATCGCCTATTTCTGAATTACAGGAGCAGGCGATGGCAATATACCCATTAACGGATATGATCCTCTCAAAAGATGTGACAGCAAACAAGAAAAATTGTGAACAAGATCACAATCAATATTTGCTAATTGTGAGTGTCGCTTGAGGGCAAACAGAGTAATTGAAAAGTTAAATTTTTCTAAAGATTTGCGATCGGCACTTCCTCAACTAATTCAGCCAACTCAAACTTAAACACCCGCGAATAGAAATAGAATTCGCCATCCAGAGTTCTTTTGATATTTTCAGCACGACGAAAACCGTGCTGTTCCCCTTCATAAGCAACGTAAGAAACAGGCAAACCTTTTGCTTTTAATGCCTCTACCATCATTTCCGCTTGATTGGGAGGAACAACTCGATCTTCCAATCCTTGAAAGAAGATTACAGGACAAGATAAACGTTCCGTAAAGTGAATAGGCGATCGAGCTATATACAAATCTTTTCTTTCAGGATAAGGCCCAATCAATCCATCCAGATAGCGCGACTCAAACTTGTGAGTATCCGTTGCCAAAGCCGACAAATCGCTCACTCCATAATAGCTCGCACCCGCCTTAAAAACATCGCGAAAAGTAAGAGCACATAGAGTCGTGTATCCCCCTGCACTACCACCGGCGATCGCCATTCTGTCGCCATCAACTAAACCCATTTGGGCTAAATATTTAGCACCATTAGCGCAGTCGTCAACATCCACAATTCCCCAACTATCTTGTAATCTTTTCCTGTATTCTCGGCCGTAACCAGTGCTACCGCCATAATTCACATCCAGGACAGCAAAACCTCGACTTGTCCAGTATTGAATCTTTAAATTCATGCTGCTAGAAGTAGCAGCCGTGGGGCCACCGTGACTTTTGACCACAAGCGGCGGTTTTTCAGTTGCAGGGGCTGCGAAGTCTTGGTTTTGCGGTGGATAGAAAAAACCGAAAGCCGTTAAACCCTTTTCTGTCGGAAATGCGATCGGCACCGGCACAGAAAGGTAGCCTGTGTCAACGCTTAAATTACTCGATCGGCGCAATACTTCTAGTTGACTTGTGACTAAATTTAGTTGTACAATAGAAGTAGATTCTGTCGGCGAAGCTCCCAGAAAAACAGCTATTTCTCCTCTAGCTTTTACAGACGAAATATCAGTGTAAGGAGTTTCAATTGTTGTTAACTGCTTTGTTTCTAAATCGATCCGGGCTAGATGCCACTTGCCTTGCTGAGTGTAAGTGCAAATAATTTCGCTCGCCGAAACAGCATAGGTTGACATTCCAAAAACCCACTGAGGAAGTCCGAATTCTGCGGCCATTTCGCACAGAGGTTCGATCCCCCCTGCACCCCTTAGCAAGGGGGGTTCTATGTCTTTTTCTCCCCTTACCAAGGGGGGTTCTATGTCTTTTTCTCCCCTTACCAAGGGGGGATTGAGGGGGATTCTATAGAGATTCCACCAGTTAGACTTGTCAGAAACAAAATACAACACTCCATCCGGCGACCATTCCGGTTGAAAAATTGACTCTTCTAAGCCACCAGCAACTAACTGTTTTTCTCCTAAATCACCGTCAGCATTAATTTCCGCCACCCACAATTCTGTCCCATCCCAAGGCATATTTGGGTGGTTCCAACTAATCCAGCACAGTTGAGAACCTTCGGGATTCAAACGCGGGGAAGCATAAAAATCATTCCCCTGAGTTAAGATCTGAATATCTTCGCCATTGTCTAAATTAATGCTAACAATGGTATTGACAGCTTCACCCTCGCCTGTATGGTCTTCGCGCACGCAAATCAGGCGATTTCTTTGCTTGTCAACAATCCCATCTGCATAGCGAAAATTAACTATGGGCGTCAGAGGTTCGGGTTGAGAATCTAAGGTTTGACGATAAATCCGCCCGTCGGCAAAATTGGAAAAATAGACAGTGCCGCTAGCAACTGCAAATGCACCGCTGCCGTATTCATGGACGCGAGTGCGAACATTAAAAGGTTGCGGTGTTACATCATTTATTTTACCATCAGGAGTGCGTCGGACAATCACACTTCTTCCTGCTTCTGAAGGTCGTCCTTCTATCCAGTAGATATCCTCGCCGTCAATGGCAATTTGTCCGAGTCCTACTGTTCCAGAAACAATTAAGTCTGAGGAAATAGGGGATTTCCAAGAGCCGTAAGGTGATACTGTTGTCATATAGCCTTTCTCAGTAACATGAGGTACGCATAGGGCATAGGGCATAGGGCATAGGGCATAGGGCATAGGGTATAGGGCATAACTCACAACGCTTGAGAACTGCTATATAGAATACTCAATGATTTGTGAATGAGGCTTTTTTACGAACCGCGAAGACGCGAAGGACACGAAGGAATATAAGAAGGAGAGGGGTTTCTAGAGGATTTGGGCTTGTTATAGTTGGGACAGTTGTGTTTGTCAGAATAAATAAATGTATATTTGTAGTTTACAGTAATTTACTCTCAAGGCGATCGCCATGTCCAAAAAATTGGTACTTATGGATCGTGATGGTGCGGTAGATGATTATCTGTCCGTCGTTTTGCTGATGAGTCTGCAGGAAGTTGAAACTCTGGGAGTAATTGTAACTCCTGCTGACTACTATATTCAACCTGCGGTGAGCCCTACTCGGAAAATTCTCGATTTGATGGGATGTTCTGATGTGCCGGTGGCGGCGAGTACGGTGCGTGGACTTAATCCGTTTCCGGTGTTGTTTCGGCGAGATTCTTTTGCAGTCGATCGACTTCCTATTTTAAATGAAAAAGGAACTATTGACACGCCGTTAATATCTGAACCTGGACAAAATTTTATGGTGCGAGTTTTGCAAGCAGCACCATAACCTGTTACATTAATAGTAACTGCCTTTAACAACAGTAGCGGAAGCTTTGGATATCGCGCCGGAAATTGAGAGCAAAATTCAGGAAATTGTGTGGATGGGAGGTGCGCTGAATGTTCCTGGTAATTTTAGCAAAGCTCTGTAACCCGGACAAGATATGTCGGCGGAATGGAATGCTTATTGGGACCCGGAATTCGTAATTCGTCATTGATTAATTCCTAATTAATTACGACTTGAATTTTTGAAGT
>DPLL01000420.1:14068-15677 GCA_003542015.1 Microcoleaceae cyanobacterium UBA9251
GATTCATAAAAAACACTCGGTAAGTGGGAAACTCAGTGGCTTTAGCCCTGAGAGGAAAACGACTCGGCGATTTCAATCGCCTTGAATCTTCAAATTTAAAATGAGTAGCTATACCCATCTTTGTGATGAACGATTTTGCAGTATTTATGGCTAATCCCTTGCACCAATTCTGATGCCGAAATATTGAACGAACCCGTCGATCTAACTGCAACCCGACCAACATATTCACCTATCTTTTTGCCACTGGTGACGACTGCTTTCACAATATCGCCCGTTTGAAAACCTTTGACAAACTTGTTTCTCGGAACGTACCGAGATGGGAAGCCAAATTTATCGGTACGGCACATTTGACGAGTCCCGTGTCCAGTTGCTTTAATTAGTAATGGTTTACTCGTGACTACAGACAATGATTCAAGTTGACCGACACAAGCAGCATCAAGCCAATGAGTCTTAGGTAGTTGCAGTCGAGTACGATTGAACTTTGTCAGCCCACCTGAACCGGTCGCAACGGGCAACCCCGTTTCTTTTAGTCGAGAGAATAACGCCCATCGGGTCGAATTCACAGCAGCAGCGTCCTTAAGTGGGCGCTTTGCTTGTGCAAGAATGTGCTTCAAAATATCAGGTTTCTTTGCCAAGAATCGCTGAATATCTTGAGTACCTTTCTTCTGATTGCACTTTTCACAAGCAAGGCAGAGATTAGAAATTCGATTGCTTCCACCTTGAGCTTTTGGCTGAATATGCTCGATTTGTAAAGGTATATTTTCGACACTACAATAAGCGCATTTTCTGTTCCATTTGTTGAGTAAATATTCACGAACTTCGTAACCTTGTAGTTCGCCCTGCTGGTATTCGACCCCTGAGATTTCAAGATTTTCTAGTTGTTGTAAGTCAAATCTAACCAGCTCTTGAACAATCGAATTGATTGGTGCAAGTTTTCGTAATTTGTTGACCCAAGTGAGGGTTGTTTCTACCCGGTGCTGCAAGGATGGCGCTAACCAACCTTTTTTGCGGGTACGATTCAAAAACCTGGCTTGACGGTAACGGGTATGACGGTTTCGTCGCCCTCGACGCAGTGCGCGACGAGAATCAAGACTTGCTTTGATGGCTTGACCGCGATGAGTCAGTTCAGCGCCAAAAATTACTTTTTCACCTTCTAATAAAGCGATACCAGTAGTTTTTGAACCTGGATCTAACTTGAGATCAATTGATTTAATAGTTGCTGTTACCACCTTTTTGAGAATGATTGTGAATGGAAACCTTCTGTAAACAGCCGCTTTACCGGCAGTTAACAACTTGCGAGCCATTGACGGTTTGCAAGGTGTTAGTGGTCTTTTGTTTGTATCAAGCACGAAAATAAAATTGGACATTGTTGCGTCCTCCACTTGCGTGTAATGTTAGCCTCGTCAAGGTTATAAAGGCTTGTTAGGCTGGTAGCACTGTCGAGCGTGACTTTAAGACTGTTTAACTACCAGCGACAGAGCTCTTGACTGGCTTCGCATCAAGCGGGTGTCGTAACCTAAATAACGTAGCCAATTAAGGCTTAGACTGGTCAGTGCAGCTTGCTTGATTTCTCTTACAAGCTCAGTCCCTTTAGGGCTGAGTTACTGAC
>DPLL01000516.1 GCA_003542015.1 Microcoleaceae cyanobacterium UBA9251
TTCGACTTCGCTCTGGGTACAAACCAGGAAGAAGGAAGAAAGCCCTTCGACTTCGCTCTGGGTACAAATCAGGAAGAAGGAATAGGTAAAAACTCTCCCACTCCCCCACTCCCCCACTCTCTCATCGAGCAACAAATGGCGCGATTTCAAGTCATAAGCGCCTGTTTTGTGGCATTTGCCCACGGTTCCAACGACGTCGGTAATGCCGTTGCTCCTCTCGCTGCGATCGCCTATATCCGCCGCACAGGTTCCTTTCCCCAGTCAGATTTCAGCGTTCCCCTGTGGATTTTAGTGCTCGGAGGTGTGGGAATTGTCGTCGGTTTGTCCATCTGGGGCAAAAATGTAATTGCTACAGTCGGCGAAGGCATAATTGAACTGCAACCCAGCGGCGGATTTTGCGCTGAATTAGCCACCGCTGCTACTGTCTTGCTAGCATCCCGCTTGGGTTTGCCAGTTTCGACATCCCACGCTTTAGTCGGTGCAGTTGTCGGAGTGGGAATTGTCAAAGGTTGGAAATCAGTACGTTTTCAAACTTTGCTCTCCATTGGTTCGGCTTGGCTAGTGACAATTCCGATCGTCGCAGGTTTGGCTGCTACCATCTTCGGTATCGCCCGATCGATTTTATAGGACTGACGCAGCTTGCCGTCGCTCCGAACTCACCCCGGATTATTTAATTTTGTAAAGTTCGAGGGCGCGCTACTTGCGCTGAGCATAGGGCTTAAACGCTCAACAGTTAACTGTTAACTGTTAACTGTTAACTGTTAACTGTTAACTGTTGACGCTCAACAGTTAACAGTCAACAGCTTCGAGTGGTGCGGCGTGACGCTTTAGTATGATTTCTAGTTGCACAAAGTGTTCTTGGGGCGATCGCAATTTTTTCACATCTTCAACGGAAGCGACTAATATTGATTAAACAGTGCCAGCCATCTTTTAGAGGACTTACGCCAATTTTTAATTTTTACACTATCTGTAGTAGTAAGGTGGAGATTGTCAAGAGTCCGACAAATAGAGTCGGTGCGTCCAGGACTGTTTGAGATAAAATCACTGGAACTTGGGAGCGAATTTGCCACAATACTTAAGAACACTGAACGTGCAGTTTAAATTAGAGGTTATAGGCTAATGGCGGAGCGCAACGTATACTCGTCAAAAGACGAGCCAGAGGATGCACAATCAGCAGAAGAAGTCCTCCACGCGGTGATTCAGGAATTGGACGCTTTCCATCAAAATGTCAAAGGCCAGTTAAATCAAGACATTACACGGCTGCAAAGTGAAAAAAATCACCTGATTGAAGATATTGAAGGCCTCAGAGAACAATATCGCCAATTACAGTCTCAGCAAGCAGAATCTCTTTCTGGGCGATACATTCAGCAGCAGCAATTGTGGCTGAAACAGTTGGCCCAAGTTTTGGCTCACAATTTGCAAGATTTGTTGGTGCAGCGGTTCAATGAACTTAGCGCTAATTCGGGACATTCTCTCAGCAGCCCTATTCCCAGCGGTGAATTCCCGATACCGATGCCGCCGAGCAACTACGATGAACGGGCTTCTGAGTTGCTGGCGGCGCTGGATGAGAGGCTCGATCGCAGTTTTCAGATGCTGGAACAAGATTTGAGCAGCTATGAAAGCGAGCTTTCCGTGCGGCTCAATAATATGCAAACCCTTGAGCGACAAGGGGAAGAGCTGTTACAGAGTCTGGTAAACCGCATCAGGGAAGAACTCGAAGCAGAAGAATATCTAGACAATCCTTTTGATTTAGAGGATTCCTATCCAGAGCCAATCACTAATTCTGTACGTCCACAAATTGTGTCGCCAACACCTGTGGATTCACGGCCAGAAGCAGCGCCTGCTGCAACGGCTAAAGCACCTTCTCACGTAAAGACAGGTTTGGTGCTGGCTTTGTCTTCGGCGGTGGTATTGTCGCTGTTTAATGTTTGTTTGAGAATTTTGATTAAAGGCAAAAATCCTCGGATGATTTTTGGCTTGTTTGAACTTGAGGGAGTGGTGACTCCGGGGTTTGGCAATTCTTTGTTGATTTTGTTGATGCGGCTGATCGTGGTGATGGCTTTGATGCCAATATTGGCGACTTTTCTTTATCCTTCTGTTTGGAAAGATATCAGGCGATTGTTTCAGTCGCGCGATCGAGCTTTGTGGAGTAAGGTTTTAGGAAGCGCGTTTTTTCTGTTTTTGTCTCAGGTTTTGATCTATTTGGCGATCGGCAATATTCCAGCGGGGATTGCGATTACCATTTTCTTTATTTATCCGATCGTCACTGTACTCGGTTCCTGGCTGTTGTTTGGTGCTCGCCCCAGCACAGTCGGAATGTTGGCGATGTGCGGCATTACCGCAGGGCTAATTTTGGCTGGCTGGCCCAGTTTTGCAGCTCCCGCGACTGGTGGCGGGAATGTGGGAGTGGGAGTGACGGCGGCACTTGGTTCTGGGGTTACTTTTGCAGGTTATGTATTGCTGACGCAAATGGCCGCTGGTAAGCTGCACCCGATTCCTTTTAGTTTAGTCAATTTCGCCGCGATTTTTGTGTTTTCTGCCCTGAGTTTGTGGGTGCCACTCTCGGACAATTTTGCTCCTAATATCGACCAAAATGTTTGGCCTGGTTTGATTATTGGGGGGGTAATTTTAGGGGTACTGACGCTGTTTAGCTATCTGTTGAATAATTTTGCGATCCGGTTTGCTGGGGCTGCCTTAGCGTCAGTAATTGGCACTTTGGGGCCGGCGATGACGGGACTTTTTGGGTTTGTAATTATTAATGAGAAGTTGCTGCCTTTGGCAATTCTCGGCATGGCTTTGGTGACATTGAGCGTTGCTGCTATGAGTGTGGAACGGATACTGGCTCCTCAAAAGAAAGCTGGTTGAGGCAATAACAGTTGACAGTTGACAGTTGACAGTTGACTGTTGGCTGTTGGCTGTTGACAGTTGACAGTTGACAGTTGACAGTGAGTCGAAAAACTG
>DPLL01000234.1:0-1014 GCA_003542015.1 Microcoleaceae cyanobacterium UBA9251
GCGGTGCGAGTCATGCGTAGTCGAAGCGTTGAAACTTAGTTGGTGAAAAACCCGACAGTTGCAAGCCGTTAGGCAAAAAAGTAGCCATAGACTCAGCCACTCGCTGTGTGGGTAGTGGGTATCTGACTTACCCTTTAAGAATTAAACTTTGGGCGGATTCATCCCCCAATGTTTGTCCTTAAGAATCCCCGCGTCTTCAGACCGGGGAGTGTCAACTACCTTTAGTTAGATGTCAAAGTCGTCTAATTTGTCTGCGATACGGATTGCTATAGTTTGATATAGCAATCCTATTTGATTTGTCAACAAACTACCGTTATCATGAAATTGTGAAAATATTAAATAATCTAAACACGATCGGTGAGGTCTATCTACTAAATTTTGTACTCAGCTTAAGCCGCCGGCGATTTTTGAGCGGAATCGACAAGTTAGGGCGATCGCAGTTTCGCAACTTTAGCTACATCTCGCTGTTAGATCCTGATTGAGATCTCACGCTATGAGTCTTGGAGTAACATAAAGTTATTCTTCTCGAAATTTCCGAACCATGAAACTCAACTCATCTTTTTTTTATAAAGCTGCTGTGGTAGCAAATTTGCTCCTAGCATCTCTCACCGCGTTCAGTATCAGTGTTCAAGCCCAGACGAAAACAAAGGGTGAGAATTATCGATCTCAATGCAGTTTTTACGGACAGAATCAACCACAAGCACAAACAATAGGCTGTTCAATTAAGCAGAATCCAAACCAAATTACAATTAGCTGGGATGATGGATTCACCACTAATTTGGAGTTGTCAAAAGATGGTATTTGGCAATCAATGCCATCTCAATCGAAAGCCGAAGTAATATTTTATGCCGGTAGTGGACAAGTATCTAGGGTTGAAATTTACGAAGGCCCAGGTAAAGGGATTCTTGTTGTAAATCCCTCTTTGAACTAAGGTTAAAAAACCAAATTTTTCTGAACACTTCGACTACCCTTCGGCTAGGCTCAAGCACCAGGAGGTTTCGACTCCGCTCAACC
>DPLL01000234.1:1167-6705 GCA_003542015.1 Microcoleaceae cyanobacterium UBA9251
CTCAACCACCAGGGGGTTTCGACCCTGCGTGCATCCACGACTGTTACTATCTAACATCTTTCATTATTCATAAAAGAATAGCTCACAAACCAGATATCGGCACAAAATCGTAACCGTAACTGGTGCGATTTCCCGGTTTAATAGTTACTAATTGAACTGCTCGATTGCGATCGCCCGAAGGCAAAAATCGAATCGCACCAGAAGCCCCCGTTGCCGAAAAATCCGACGCTGAGAGAGCTTGTTGAATCCCGGAACGAGTCGGATTAAGCCGTAAACCGGCAATTAAAGCTCTCGCCGCATCGTAGGCTAAAGCTGTGCGCCAACTTACTTCAGCATACCAAAGTTGTTTGGATGTTTGGGGAAAGTTTGACTGCGGATCTGCGAGAATGTGCCAAGGAATTGCTAGCACCATATTTGTTGCTCCCGCTCCACCAATTTGCAGTATTTTAGCCGTATAAGCGCCGTCTCCTGCTAATAATGGCAGCCGTTTCGCGTTTACTTGCACTACTTGCAAAGCTTGGTCTATGGTGCTGGAATTGGATGCTAACATGATGACTTCGGCTCCTTGGGCGATCGCATCTTTAACACTGTCAGCAGCATTAAAATTAGGATTTGTCAAGTCAAATTCCGATACTATTTGTCCTCCATCTGCGTAGACAGCCGTGGTAAACTCATTTTTTAATGACTTGCTATAACTGCTGGCAGAATTGAAAAAAATAGCAGCTTTTTTCTTTTGCAATTTTGTCAGCATATAGCGGGAGAGAGCATTCGCCGCAAACCGATCGCTCGGTACTGTCCGAAATATATTGCTACCAACGCCTGAGAGTTGGACAGACGTACTGGTAGGAGAAATTGCTACTAATTGATTTTGTTGATAAACCTTGCTTGCTGCTAGCGTTGTGTCCGATCCAAAATGTCCGATTACTCCTAAAACTTCCGAGTTTTTTGCTAAAGCACTGGCAATTTGCGAAGCGATATCTGGGTTGTTGTCGTCATTAGCAATTAGCACTTTTAAGGGAATACCACTAACGCCACCACTTTGATTTAGTTCATTTTGAGCTTGAGCAACGCCCCGTAGAATTTCTAAAGCAGGATTCATATCCTTACCAATGGGAACAGCGACAGCAATCGTGTAGGATTTTTGGTTGCCAATCCGGGCGTTGTTGAGGTAAATTAAGGCTTCGGGATCGTTGCGATTGGCTTGCAGGGAAGTTTCTAGGTTGGTAATAGCTGTGTTATAATTGCCAGATGCGATCGCCTGTACAGCTTCTTGTTTTTTGGCTGTTGCTGGGCCTGGAATTAACAGTTTTTTCCCCGCGCTCAAACGCTGCTCCATAGACTGTTCAGACTGTGGGGATTGATTGGAAAACGTCTGTTCGGGAGAGACACCTCCGGGATTTATGCCGCTACGGTTGGTCAGCCACCAAATACCTGTACCGGCTAGCCCGATCGTAATTGCTAGGGATAAAACTAGAATAACTGTTTCGTTTCTTTGAGACATGGCTGCACAATAGTCATCATATTTTTACATTATACCCAGAACCCCGCAGGCTTTAAGAAGTCGGGGTTCTGAAAGAGGTTCTGAAATAAGAGAATAAGAAACCCCCAGGGCTGGGGGTTTTCTGCTGAATCTACTGGGACCTTAGAAAAGAGTGAGGACGTAAATCAGCAAGAACAACACAATCCAAATAATGTCTACGAAGTGCCAGTAAATTTCTGCCATTTCGATACCAGTGTGCTTAACATTTGAGTAGTGACCTTCGCGGCGACTCCGCCAAATCACACCCAAAATCAAGCAGACGCCAAGAAAAACGTGCAAACCGTGGAAACCTGTCATCACATAGAAACAGTTAGCAAATACATTCTCAGTCAAGCCATAACCCAAGGTCATGTATTCGTAAACCTGACCTCCTAAGAAAACAANNAAGTGAATTACAAAACTGCTGGAAACCAGAATAATTGTGTTGATTGTCGGCAACAATAATTCTACTTCTGTGCCTTCCGGTGGCCAAGATTCGGCACCACCTCGCAATAATAAGTAAGTAGCAAACAGCCCTCCAAACATGAGGGATTCAGAAATTAGAAAAGTCACGAGTCCGAACAGTCGCAAATCTTGGTGTTCTTCGTGATGTTCGATTGCACTGGCTGCTGCTACTGGGGGCACGGACGAGTTGATTACACTTTCTGGGTTGTCAATTGTTGAACCTTGCATAATTCTCCTTTATTGAAAACGTAAAACTCTCTTGTTTTAGATCCCCGACTTCTCAAAGAAGTTGGGGATCTGGCTATTCTGTTGTTTGAGGTGGGCTGATATTATGTCCGGTAGCATCGGACTTGTATGGGCGGGGGCGGGTTTATGAGATTGTCGATCGTGGGCAATTATTTTTGGTGAACCCGCCNNATGATTTAGGATTGCTATATCAACTGACAACTCTCAACTGACAACTCTCAACTGACAACTCTCAACTGACAACTCTCAACTGACAATTCTCAACTGACAATTCTCAACTGACAACTCTCAACTGACAACTCTCAACTGACAACTCTCAACTGACTAATTAATGACCATTCTGACTCGAACCGTGGTCATCGTCAGCTTTCTTGGTAGCATCCGGTTCAGACTCAGCCACCAAAACAGAGGTAGAAGATTCAGCTTTTTTATTACCTGTCGGAATCAGGATGCCCAAATGATCTATGTTCGGAATGGAATTATTCATGCCGTAGTCGTAGGGGCCGTGAGTGACAACCGGTAATACTTCCCAGTTTTCAATGATGGGTGGCGAAGCAGTTGTCCATTCCAAAGTCAAGGCGTTCCAAGGGTTGCTGCTGGCTTTGGGGCCGTACATCCAACTCCAAATGATGTTGAAGAAGAAGGGAAGTACCGAAAATCCGAGCAGAATTGAACCGTAGGTGCAAATCTTGTTCAGGGACTCGAATTGGGGGTCATACATAGCAATCCGGCGGGGCATTCCTTGCAGGCCCAATTGGTGCATGGGTAGGAAGGTGAGGTTGGTGCCGATGAAGGTGAGGACGAAGTGAATGCGGCCCCAGGTTTCGTTGTACATTCGGCCGGTGATTTTGGGGAACCAGTGGTAAATTCCGGCATAAAGGCCGAAGACTGAACCGCCAAAGAGCACGTAGTGGAAGTGGCCGACGACGTAGTAGCTGTCGTGTACGTGGACATCGAAGGGGGCAGTGCCTAATGTGACTCCGGTCAATCCACCGAAGACGAACATCATCAATAAGCCGATCGCAAACAACATCGCACTCGTGTAGCGGATTTTACCGCCCCACAGGGTAGCCGTCCAGCCGAAAATCTTGACACCAGTGGGAACGGCCACAATCAGGGTGGAAATGGTGAAGAACATCCGCATCCAGGGAGGTGTGCCGCTGGTGAACATATGGTGTACCCAAACGAACAGTCCGACTAAGCAGATGGCTAAGCTGGAATAGGCGATCGCCTTATAGCCAAAAATCGGTTTGCGCGCGTGAACTGGGATAACTTCGGACATGATCCCGAAGATGGGCAGAATCATCAAATAAACTGCCGGGTGGGAATAAAACCAGAATAAGTGTTGATAAATAATGACGTTGCCGCCTGCGTCTGGTTTGTAGAATGAGGTACCGAAGTTGATATCAAATAGCAGCAATGTCAAGCCCACTGCTAATACTGGAGTTGATACCAGTGCGAGGACGGAAGTTGCTAAAATTGACCAGCAAAATAGGGGAAGTTGATCCCATTTCATGCTGGGTACTTTCATTTTGAGGATGGTGACAACAAAGTTGAGGGAACCCAAAATTGAGGATGTTCCTGCTAGGACGATCGACAAAATCCACATTGATTGAGCGGTGTTGGCTGTAATCACGCTCAGTGGCGGATAGGATGTCCAACCAGATTGAGCTCCTCCGAAGAAGAAGCTGCTCATGAGGATGAGTCCGGCGGGGGGATTCACCCAAAAGGCGATCGCGTTGAGCTTCGGAAACGCCATGTCTCTAGCACCAAGCATCAGCGGTACTAAAAAGTTGCCGAATCCGCCGATCGCCGCTGGCACGATCCACAGGAAAATCATGATCGTCCCGTGGTTGGTCAGGAAAGCGTTGTAGAGGTTTGGGTCGAGAAAGTCCGAATCGGGGGTGTAGAGTTCCGCCCGCATCGCCATCGCCATTAATCCGCCAATCAGGTAGAAAATAAAGGCTGTTACTAGGTATTGAATACCAATTACTTTGTGGTCAACGTTGAAAGTAAAGTAGTCATACCATTTCCACGCCGTTGGATGGTGCGAGTAAGTATCGCCTTTCATTTCTGGTGGCGTATTTACCGGAAGTTGTGCTTGTGCCATTTGATATTTGGGAAATTTAATTAGAGGGAAGAGGGAAGAAAGAAGAAGGAAGAAAGCCCTTAGACACTTCAACACTTCGACCCTTCGACTCCGCTCAGGGAAAAGATAGCGGTTCTTGAGCGGAGTCTAAGGGCAGGGAACAGCTTCGCTTTAAAAATTAAAAATGTTGAATTGCTTGTGGCATTTTTAATTTTTAATTGGCTTTTTTTTAATTCCTATTCGGTTGGAGTTGAGCGACGATTTCGGGATTAATCCCCATGTTGCTGACGTAGGGAGCTAGAAATTCTGATTCTGACAAGAGAGCCGGATTAACTGCGATCGCGCGATCGACATCTAGCTCTTGAGCAATCTGACTTTCTTTGAGCCAATTGTCGTATTCTTCAGGAGTGTGAACAATCACGCGAGTTCGCATGGCGCCGTGGTAGCCACCGCAAAGTTCCGCACAAAAGACGGGATAGTCACCGGGTTTAGTGGCGACAAACCGCAATTCCGTGGGGATTCCGGGAATCGCATCTTGTTTGAGCCGGAATTGGGGGACCCAGAAGGAGTGGATCACGTCAACGGCGGAAAGGTTGAGCTGAACCGATGTGCCGGTGGGTACATGAAGTTCTCCAGAGGTGACTCCGCTGTCGGGATAGTTAAATATCCAGGCGTATTGCATCCCGGTGACGTTGACTGTGACGCCTGCAAATTTGCCTGTCTCCGAGGGTTTGGCACCAAAACCGTATTTTGCCGTTGGTGTGCCACCCATTTCTCCTGCCATTTCTGCTCCCATACCTTCGGAGTCGGCGATGAGGGGAGCGGCCATTGCACTGCCTTTGGGCATTTTATGACTGGCGTGGGTGGAGTTGTGAACGTGAGCCATCACCTGACTTCCGCCCGGATCGAAGCCTCCCATATCTCTAAAAACTTCGACGCTGTAGATACCGACGCCGATCACGAGAATTGCGGGTATTGCCGTCCAGAAGATTTCTAAGGCAAAGTTTTCCCTAACGGGTACGCCATCGGTTTCGTCTCCGGGGCGGTAGCGAAATTTGATCGCAAAGTAGACGATCGCGCCTTCTACCACTATAAATAGGGCTGTGGCGATCGTCGTCATCAGATTAAAAAAATTGTCTAGCAGTGGTGCTTGTTCTGAGGCTTGCTCTGGCATTAGGTTGTTGTTTTGACCATACCAGAAGCTGATAGCTGCGATCGC
>DPLL01000234.1:6848-7024 GCA_003542015.1 Microcoleaceae cyanobacterium UBA9251
GGGGGAAAGATTAAGCTTTTTTTAAGTTTAGCAAAATAACAGAAGTTTTTTGTAATATTATGAGGCAAGTTGAAAATTTTCTCAATAGAAAGTAATCGGAGAGGAAGGCGGCTAAATTAGTAAATGTCAGGAACTCAGGGAGGCAACGCCACTGAGCTTGCAAGAAATTGTGAGCT
>DPLL01000423.1 GCA_003542015.1 Microcoleaceae cyanobacterium UBA9251
ACTTCACCTTAAATTGGTATTACGCAGCTATTGTGTCTGTCATTCTGATCCAACCCATCCTGAGCATTGCAAAGGATCAGGACTGCAAAGAATCGAGCGAGATTCTTCACTTCCTTCCCTTCAATCAGGACTCAGAATGACAAAATTACGTTGAAATGCGTCCAGGACTATTATAACTGATGTACTAAAAAAACAGAACACCCAGATACCGGACTGCTTAAAGAAGTCCGGGATCTAACAGAAAAGCGTTTTACGTTTAATTAAGTTGACATACTTATTCGGTCAAATCGACTTGTCGAATCTCTTCTAGCGTCAGATCCAAGCATTGCGCGATTTGCTCATCGCTCAAACCTACTGCTTGCAAACGTTGGATAGCCTCCATTTTCGCCCGCTGCTTTCCCCGCAAAAACTCAGGCGACTCTTCCTGTGACGTGCAGATATTCAGCGATCCGATTACATTACCGCTACCAACATTGCCATTACCAAAGATAGTGAACTTGTGACTATTAACAATCCCTTTCCGTAATAATACTGAGCGCAGATTTAATTTATTAACATCTTCTCCGAAAGCATCAGAGAACAACTCCCATAATTCGTAGCCCACATCTTTAGCATAACCCTCAGTACAGTTCAGCCCTTGAGCAATATCTCCGTACTTTTGCCGCTTCAGAACGCCCTCAATCACGCCAAATTGCATATCATCTAAATGCTTGCCAGTTTTCGCAAAGACCACTTCATCTGCAAAAGCCAGTGCTTCTTGAACGTTCATCAGGTTTCCTCAAAAGCCCACAATCATAAAATTATAACCGTCTAGATCCGACTATTTTCGCCTTAAATACAAAAACGATTGAATAGCTCTTAAAGTTTTCTGCATGATCCGACTTTTTTCGACTTTTTTCGACTCGACAAATCAAGGCGGAAGTTGTATTATTGTGAGTTTAAAACCATCGCTCAATAAAAATCCACTTATGACGACTACCCAGCTCGCTCTCGACAAAAAAGCACATCCTTTGATGATGCACCTGAGCATCTTGCCGAAGTACGACATCTCTGAAGAGCCATCTATTAGCTAATATCCCAGCACGCAAACCTCTAAGATCACCTCCATGAGCGGCTCCTGGTGTACTCGGAGTGCCTCCTGTTCTGAAGGTGTTTGACCTTTTCAAACATTCGATGATGCTCGACAAGAAGATGATTAAAACTTCTCCTGAGTAATAGAGTTTTAAACGGCTCTCTTATTTTTTAAAAGACCTATATAGCAGTTTTCAATCGGATGAAATACAGCAGACGGCTGTAGGGACATGGCACTGCCGTGTCCCTACCGCACATCTGTACTTCACTCAACTGAGAAATGCTATAAGTAGAAGGAAGAACGAAGAAGGAAGAAGGCTCATACAGCAAGCTTTTTAACCACCTGTATCTTACGTTGAATTAAGTGGATTTACTTAATATTTTTAGTCCTACAGGTCTTTTGCCCTTGACTATACTTACAGTAGAGTGTGAACAGACCTATCCACATCTGAAATAGTAAAGTCATTACCTAGTAATGGTTTTAGCTATCGTGCTATACTCAATAGACTTACAAGCTGCTGTACTATAATTTAGTTATGACCGACCTTTTAATCGTGACTTCCGAGACTGACATTCATGCGGATGTTGTGATCGAGGAATTGCAAAAATCGAATATTCGAGCAATTCGCTTAAATTCAGAAAGTTTTATTCAAAAAAGTCAGTATTTTTATGAATGGCAAGCTTCTGGCCATCCGATTAAAAGTTTTTTGTCTTTTGAAGACTCCTTGAGAGAAGTGGAAGAAGTCGGCGTGATTTGGTGGCTAAAACCAGAAAAATATCAAGTTTTCCCAGAAGTTAATGATCCTTTTGGATTCAAGTATTGTCAACAGGAAACAGAATCTTTGATTGACTCTATTTATGGACTATATCCCAAAGCTAGATGGGTGAATTACTACTCCACAATGAGATTTTTATCTAATCGAATCAACCAAATTCCAACGGTTCATAAACTGGGAATTACTATCCCTCCAACACTCGTCACCAATTCCTACGATGCTGCTGGCAACTTTGTGAGAGAACAGGGAAAGTGCCTTGTCAAACCGATGCGCTACTCTGGTTTTTTACATGATAAAAAGCAGTACGCTTGCTATACTAACCCCATTGATTTAGAAACACTTGAGGATTTTCGATACAGTATTCGATTGGCACCCGTTTTCATTCAAAAACGAATTCAAAAGAAGGCAGAATATTGCGTTACGTTAATTGGTAAGCAAAGTTTTGTCTGCCGCATTGATGCTCAACATACCAACGATGCAGATGTGACTTTGGATTGGCGCGTCACGGAACCGGAGAAACTCGTTCACGTTCCCGACAAATTGCCAATGGAGTACCTCAACAAACTTCATCAAATGCTTGACGAGTTAGGTTTAAATTTTGGTGCCTTCGATATCATTCGCGACGAGGATGATACGCTCTATTTTATCGAACTCAATCCCAACGGACGGTGGTATTGGATCGAAATTCTCACTAAAATGCCTATGGTTCGCGCAATGGTGGAACTCATCGAAGATTTAGCGCTGCAATATCAACAGGATTGCTGAATTTTATGAGGAATTACACATTTTATTGGCATTGCTTCGTTCCTCGTGGCGGACAAGGAATCAAATTGACCATAATATCGTGGCCGGGGCGGGTTTATTATATTGTAGATTATAGGCAATTATGGTTGGTGAACCCGCCCATACAAGAATTGTGGTCAATTGACTGGACATGATATGAGATTGCTTCGTTCCTCGTGGCGGACAAGGAATCAACGAACTACAGCCACATCCTCAACTCCCACCTGAGAATGCTCCACCCGAAACACATTCGCGCTTAAATTAGCAATAAGCAGAATCTCCTGTCCCACCAAGGTGACTAAAATAGTGTGTTCCACATTGTGGCAAAGAGCATCACTATTGGCAATATTTTCCAAAGCCATACCAGCTACCCAAGCAATAATCTCTCCATAGTCGGACTTGAAGTTGCCGTAAGTATGGCGGTAGCCTTCAATTAGCCGATTCACGAAAGCTTCTATCAGTAGTTCAGTTCCGTTAAACATATTCAGCTCCCTTATCCAAACTAGCTTGTTAAATTATTTTTATACTTATTTTTTTGGCGGCTACTCTTTGATCTTAATTTTCACCCAACCCATTAGGCGGATGCCAGCTCTTATCTAGAAGCATATATTGATATTATCAACGATAATCGCTTAAATTAGCGATCGAACAACTAGCCACTCAACACACCCTGTATAGCAGTCGCCAAGGCGCT
>DPLL01000413.1 GCA_003542015.1 Microcoleaceae cyanobacterium UBA9251
TCTTTCTGAGAAAGGCTATATGTGTCAATCATCAGACAATTAACCAAGCACTTCCCACACAAGTGCCACCGAAATCGCTAGCAAAATCCCTCCGGCTACTCTCTCCAAAGTTCTCGGATCAATCCGACTTGCTAGCCACCTTCCCAGCAAAACTCCCAACAAACTCGTTGCAATCAAAGCTGAACCAGCACCGGCAAAAACGATCCAAGGATTGTGAGATTCAGCCGTCATCAGCAGAACCGCAATTTGCGTTTTGTCTCCAATTTCAGCCAAAAAAATAGTTACAAAAGTCGAGGCAAAAACTGCCCAATGCTTCTGGCTCAGTCCCTTTTGTTCCAGACAAACATCTGGATTAGAACTAATTGAAACTTGAGCTGGTTCCGAAGTAACAGCCGGAAAACTATCAGAAACATCTTGTACTTCTAGTTTGACCTCTTGTGGTAAATCGGAATTGGGAGTTGCTGACTCAGAAGTAGACAAGCTTGGTAGCACAGAATCAAGTTTCACTGGCAATCTTGCTAAACGCTATTTGTTTTTTACTGTCTGAGGACTTACAAATACCAAAGAAACCGGGTTTTTTACCGATTCAAGGGCTGTAACGAAATATTCTCGCAAAAACCCGGTTTCTGAGCATCCGTGTGTCCAGGACTGTTTCTCTTTTAATCTTAACCATCATTTTTTTACACGACTTTCAGCAACTCATTCCTGAAACCACTTACTGGCTGGCTAAGTACCGTAAGTTCGATCGCCCGCATCACCCAACCCAGGTACAATAAAGCCCTGTTCGTTGACTATTTCGTCGATCGTCGCCGTGTAGATATTCAAAGTCGGATACTCTACACTCAGGCGTTTCAGAGCCGGATGAGCAGCCACTACAGAGATAATCCGAATCAAGCTCGGATCGACACCCCGCGAAGTCAATTCCTGCATCGTCGCCAAAATCGTCCCGCCAGTCGCCAGCATCGGCTCGCTAATAATCACCCGTGTTTCCGGGTTAAACTGCGCCGGCAATTTGTTTAAATAACAACTCGCTTCCAGCGTCTCCTCATTCCTTGCCATACCCAGGTGGTAAACCGAAGCCAGCGGCACTACCGTCTGAATTCCTTCCAGCAGTGACAGCCCCGCCCGCAAAATCGGCACCACACATAAGGGAGCTTGGGGGTTGATAAACGTCGCCGGACATTCGGCTAAAGGAGTCTGCACCGTTGTTTCCACTGTCGGCAGCCAATCTCGAATGGCTTCGTAGGCTAGCCACCTTCCCAATTCTGTCATGGCAGAACGAAAAAGTACCGATGGGGTGCCGGAGTCGCGGGCGACAGCCAGCCAGTGCTGAATTAACGGATGGGGAGGAACGTAAACGCGGAGTTGCAGGGACATTGGAAAATTGGGGAAATTTTAAGGTTTTAGGGATTTTTGCGGTGCGATCGCCCGCTCTGTCAACTTATCATATCCTGAACCGTATACAAGCCGTCCCTTAGAAGCCATTCAGCAGTCAGCTTTTGTTGATTTATTGAAAAAGTTTATCAATTAGTATTGACATTATTTAGCAATAAGGTTATATTGATTTCAGTGTTCTCCTCTCAAAGGATCGGCAGACGGGGGCAGTCGGCAATGGTAGACTGCTCCCGCATTTTTTTTGAAGCAGGGCATTGGGCATGGGGAATAGGGCATCGGGCATGGGGAATAGGGCATAGGGCATAGGGCATTGGGCATTGGGCATAGGGCATTGGGCATAGGGCATAGGGCATAGGGCATTGGGCATAGGGCATTGGGCATTGGGCATTGCCGAACTTCGGTCTTCCTTACATCCGTTACATCCGTTACATAATCCGTTGCCGAACTTCCTTCTGGAGCGATCGACTGTAAAATTATAAAAACATTAAGATTTTTAACCTAATGTCAGCCCCCACCCAATCCCAGTTATTCTCTGCCAACTCCCGCGCGACAGCACAAGAGTTTGATGTGATTGTCATCGGTTCCGGCATTGGCGGACTCGTCACTGCAACCCAGCTAGCCGCTAAGAAAGCTAAAGTTCTCGTCCTCGAAAGCTACCTGATTCCCGGAGGTAGCGCTGGATATTTCGATCGCGAAGGCTACAGATTTGACGTCGGCGCCTCCATGATTTTTGGGTTTGGCCATCGCGGCACCACCAACCTCCTCACCCGCGCCCTCGAAGCAGTCAATGTCACCCTAGAAACCATTCCCGATCCCATACAACTTCACTATCACCTACCCGCAGGTCTGGAAATTGAAGTTCCCCAGCCTTATGAGAAATATTTGCAAGAATTAATTGACAGATTCCCTCACGAAAGCGCAGGAATAACCAAATTTTACGGCGAATGCTGGAAAGTCTTCAACTGTCTCAACGCAATGGAATTGCTTTCCCTAGAAGAACCGCGATATTTAATGCGAGTCTTTTTCCAAAATCCTTTTGGCTGTTTGGGATTAGTAAAATATCTGCCACAAAATACAGGCGACATAGCGCGGCGCTACATAAAAGACCCTATTTTGCTGAAATTTATCGACATGGAATGCTACTACTGGTCAGTAGTACCCGCAGATTTGAC
>DPLL01000047.1 GCA_003542015.1 Microcoleaceae cyanobacterium UBA9251
TTTTATTCAGTTTTTTTTGCCGCGTACTTGAATACGTTTGTCGGTTTTTTGTTTTTTAACCCAGGAGATAAATTTCTGGAGTTGAGGGTCGTTTTTGAGCTTTTCCAGGGAGTTAAGCTCTTGGGCGAGGCGTTTGTTGTCAAATAGGGAGTGAATCTGGCGGTGACAAGCGGAACAAATGTCAATTGTCGGGCTTGGATCTTCTTTTTTCCGCTTGGTATTTTGTTTGGGGATCAGGTGATGGGCGGTTAAGGCTGCCATTTCTCGATCGCACAATTCGCACTGCATAGTTTTCTCAATGCTGTTTGATCAGATAAATAATCCAGTGTCAATGGCGATCGTTGTATTGAATAGTCCGTCTACCTGGGATGCTTCCTCCGAGTCGCTTACATCCCAGGGATCAAGGGACGCAAGGCAAGTTTTCTGCTTCCAGTTTATTTTTCTATAATGTCTCTTGTAAGGTCAGGTATCTTTGACAGAACGTCTTTAACAATAAATACATATTTTATGCCTTGACAAAACAGATTCAAAGTGATAGATAATCCCTCGGTTGGGCTGCTAAATTTTAGTTTTTTTCTCAAACACCATCAGATGCTGCTGAGGCAAAATCTCTTTAGTCTCTTTCCAAACTAAACCCACCACTGCCATTTCTTTTTTTACTTGCTTCTGCGTCATTTTGTGCAAACCTTTAATTGGAATCAACGGGTTTTCGCCACGAAACTCGATCGATACCACGCGGCCGCCCGGTTTAAGTGCTTTCACAATTCCTTGCATCATTTCTCTGGGATATTCAAATTCGTGATAAGCATCCACTAGCAGCGCGACATCTACACTATTTTCTGGCAAATTTGGGTCAGCAATACTGCCCAAAATTGGCTCAACGTTAGCGATATTTTTCTCTTGTTTATTCAATTTGATAAATTCGAGCATTTCCGGCTGAACATCAACTGCGAGCACCTTGCCTTCGGGAAGTAAGGGTGCAATGCGAAAGCTAAAATATCCCGTACCCGCACCAATGTCTGCTAGAATATCAGTGGGTTTTAAATCGAGATTGTTCACTAATCTCGCTGATTTTTCCTCCATGCCGCGAGAGGGTCTTTCCAGCCAACCAGCGCCTTGATATCCCATGACTTGGGCAATTTCTCGACCCATGTAAAATTTACCGATTCCGTCGGGATTGTGGACGGTTCGCTGCTGATAAATATTCTCGCTGCTGGCTGTTTCACTTGCTTTTACCGCTGCACACGCATTGAGTGGTAACAGGCAAATTATTGCTAAGATAATTGCTGCTAGTGGTTTAATAAATTGTGCGGTGTTTTTCACGATCGTCCTGATTTTGTGTTTGAATTTATTAGTCGTGGACGCATAGGGGTATAGAAACCGGGTTTTTTACGAAAATAGTTGGTTGTGACCCTCAGATTAGGTAAAAAACCCGGTTTCTTTGGTCGGACTGCGTGAGTCCTGTTTATTTTATCAGCAGTTACACAAGTTTTGATTATTTAGTAATGTGCACAGTGCACACCCTACAACTAAAGTTTATGCGTCCAAATTTAGTAATGTGCAACAAGACCACCCTACAAGTATCGAGAATACTTTAAGATTTAATTGACAGCGGATTCTAACAATCTAATTGTACCAGAGTCAGCGTCAATTTCAACTTCTAAGCCGATCGGCAAAGTAAACTTATCTTGAATGTGACCCACCATTGAACCATACCACGCGGGAATTCTCAACGGGCGAATGTGATCGGACAAGACTTGAGCTAATGTTAAGGACTCCTGTGGTTTTTCGGCATCGCATTTGGTACATTGTCCGAAAACAAAACCGGATATTTTATCAAGAATGCCAGCTAATTTGAGTTGCGTCAACATTCGATCGATGCGATAAACCTCTTCGCCAACTTCCTCGACAAACAAGATACTTTTTTCCCATTCCGGCAAATAAGCTGAACCGATCATTGCTGCTAGGACTGATAAATTGCCTCCGAGCAATTTGCCCCTAGCTTTTCCACTTCCAATGGTTTCAATTTTCACACTTCTGGTGTTTTCCATAGTCACAGATGCGCCGTCAAACAAAACTTGTTTAACATAATTTATTGTAAACGGACTCCAACTAGACACGCCCAAAGGGCCATGAAAAGTAATCATATTAGTTTGAGCATGAATCGCTAATAATAGTGCAGTAATATCGCTAAAACCCATAATAATTTTCGGATTATTGCGGAGCATATTGTAATCGAGCAGCGGCAATATCCGATTGCAACCCCAGCCACCCATACCCGTAAAAATAGCTTGCACTGAGGAGTCGGCAAAGGCAGCATTGACATCGGCAGCGCGAGCGGTATCCTGGCCGGCCAAATAGCCGTAGCGGTCGTAAAAATGCTCTCCCAATTTAACTTTTAAGCCCAAGTTTTCTAGGACTTGAAAAAATGGCTCAACTTCTTTCTTGTAGTTGAAAGCAGCAGGATTGATTAAAGCTACAGTATCGCCGACTTGCAGACGGCGTGGTTTAATGATATTTTTGGGAGTTCGGTTGGTTTGGGCGATCGGCAATAATTGAGTGCCAATGACGGTGAGCCCAAAAGTTCTGAGCAAATAGCGGCGTGGTAGAGACATAGCTATTAAATTATTGGTGCTATTATTGTATAATAAAATGTAGGTAGCCAAGTTAAAAATTGCCGGATTCCCATGAAAACAGACAGTAAAAAATCAGCTAAAAAGTCCTGGGCTCAAGCTTTAGCCCGTCCTGCTGCGGAATTTCCCCTGACTCAACTATCCGTTAAAAGCGGCAAAATCCCCGCAGGATTGCGCGGCACTCTCTACCGCAACGGGCCCGCACGTTTGGAACGCGGAGGCATGACTGTGGGACACTGGTTTGATGGCGACGGTGCAATTTTGGCCGTACATTTTACCGATGTCGGCGCTACTGCTGTTTATCGCTACGTGCAAACAGCGGGATATCTAGCTGAGGAAAAAGCTGATAAATTTCTCTACCCTAATTATGGCATGACAGCACCGGGCCCTATTTGGTTGCGGTGGACTAAACCGGTTAAAAATGCTGCCAATACTTCTGTTTTAGCTTTGCCCGATCGCCTTTTGGCATTGTGGGAAGGTGGCCCGCCTCACAGCCTCGATTTGCAAACTCTGGAAACTCAGGGAACCGACGATTTAGGCAGTTTAGATAGTAACTTTGTGTATTCCGCTCACTGCAAGCGCGACCCGATTACTGGGAATATTTTTAACTTTGGAATTACCTATGGTGCGACTACAAAGTTAAATCTGTATAAAAGCGATTTTACTGGCAAAGTCGTACAAAAATCAACTGTTGCCTTAGATGGAATTTACGCGCTCCACGATTTTGTTTTGGCGGGAAAGTATCTAATATTTTTTGCCCCGCCGATGCGAATCAAAATTTTACCAGTGTTAGCTGGAATTAGCAGTTACAGCGACTCTTTTGAATGGAAACCGGAGTTAGGAACGCAGATATTAGTTATTGACTCTGAAACTCTATCTTTAGTTAGTCGCAACAAAACCGAGGCTTGGTTTCAGTGGCATTTTGCTAACGGTTTTGTCAAGGAAGATGGTGAGGTGGCGGTAGATTTTGTGCGCTTTTCTGACTTCAAAACAAATCAGCGATTGAAAGAAGTAGCGACAGGTGAAACTCGCACCGATGCGGAGGGTACTCTGTGGCGAGTGCATCTAAATCCTGAAACTGGGAAAGTGACAGCAGCAGAAGAATTGTTAGATCAAGCTTGCGAATTTCCGGTTGTACCTGCTTCGGAAATCGGGCAAGAATCGCGGTATATTTATCTGGCAATGTATCGTCCAGGCTGTGATATTGTGGCGGAACGTTTCGGTGCGATCGCCCGTTTGGACACGCAAACCCGCAATCTCACAATTGCCGACTGCGGCGAAAATCGCTATCCCGCAGAACCCATCTACGTTCCAGATATTTACTCGGAAAAAGGTTGGATAGTAACAGTGGTTTATGACGGCAATTCTGATAAAAGCGAAGTCTGGATATTTGACAGCGACGGGATCGATCGCGCTCCTGTTTGTCAGCTAGAATTGCCTAGTGTCATACCTTTGGGCTTTCATGGCACTTGGAAAAATGCTGTATGAGCAGATTGTAAAGAAGTGTTGCGGAAGATTTATTAAAAATTGTTGTCACTTTAGCTTCTAGTTGTTAAGGTGTGTGTAGAGAGCAAATCCTTATATATAGGAGGTGTGGAATTTA
>DPLL01000449.1 GCA_003542015.1 Microcoleaceae cyanobacterium UBA9251
TATCTCGCAAAAACCCGGTTTCCGGCTACCCACCAATTATGCTAAAATAAATCTCGGTGTTATTCACAACTTCCCATGATCGATGAAAACCGCGCCCAAGCCTATCTACAATTGATTTACACCCTGCTGAATTTCCCCAACGGTGAGGACTCCCAGATTTTAATGGATAACTTAGAATTGCTGGATCTGCGATTTCTGCAAGCTTGCGAGATAATAGCGGCAACTTTGGAAGAGGACGGAGAGCAGGATCAGGCTAATTATTTACGAAATATTGCCAGTCATATAGGGGAATTTATCAAATGAATGATCGGGGAAATCGCGATAATTCTGAGGGTGAAAATTTACCAAGTTATCAAGAGTTTATCCTAGAATTATTGCAAGCAGAAATAGATAGCAATAGCGATATTGCCGTAGTTTACCCCATGCTGGCTAAACGGCAACATCTCCTCAATGCCCGTTTTGCCGAGATTTTACAGCAAGTGGCTAAGAGTTTAATTGCTGACAAAGATCCAGAAGCAATTGAGTCAATTCTCCGCAACATTGAAAATCTGAGTATTGATATTAGTCAATTTCCTCGTGGGAAGAGAGCGAATAATATTGAAATTGCCATTACTGGTTATCAAATAGTTTTAAGTAATCGGGAACCGGGGAGCGAAAAATATGCTCAAACTCAAAATAACCTAGCTATTGCTTACAGTGACAGAATCAAGGGCTCGCGGGCGGATAATCTGGAAAGGGCGATCGGCTGATAATCTCATTGAATCTAATCTGATATCATGTCTGGTAGCTTCGTGTATGGGCGAGGTGGGTTTAGCAGATTATTGGTATTAGGCAATTATTGTTTGTCCAACCCGCCCCTACAGAACTTGTTAGTAGAAACTATCATTAGTAGCAGCGACTATAGCCCAATCTCAACAATAAAAAGCTGAACAAAATTAATCAAACTACAGTTTTGTTTTTAAATCTTTCGTCTGCGGCTCGACTGAGCGCTCGTCGAACATCCTAGGCTGACTAAGAGATAATTCAGAAGTGCTGAAATCCTCGATCGATCTTTAATACAATATCAGGATAAATACCGCTGCTATCAGTTAACCAGATATCCGTGTTCTCCGTAGCGATTCCGACAATCGCGGCTCCATTCCCTATTTTTTCTACTAATAACTCAGCATTAGCCATCGGCAAAAACAGCACTAACTCGAAGTCTTCCCCGCCGTATAATGCCCAATCTAAAGCTTTTTCAGTTGATACTATTTCGCTCATAATATTAGGAATTGGTATTTTCTGGCGATCGACTTTTGCGCCAACACCGCTAGCCCGACAAATTTGAATAATCGCATCCGCTAAACCGTCGCTGCTGTCCATTCCAGCGATTAAAACACCTTCGGAATCTAATATTTCCCAAACAACCGGCAAAACATCCAGCCTCGGTTTAGGGCGCTGGTGAGCGAGAATTAAAGAAGCTCGATCGCCCTTTTCCAGATTTTGCCCGAATTCGGGATTTAACAGCAATTCTAATCCAGCGCGGGAAGCCCCGTGAACACCCGTAGCCACAATCGCCCAGCCCGATCGCCCATTTGACCGACTAATGGTACGATCGCACTCAACCTCCCCAAAAGCCGTAATCGCCACAGTCACAACGGGCGATCGAACAACATCCCCCCCGACGATCGGCGTATGATACTCTTGCAAACAAGCCGTCATCCCCCGATAAAACTCTTCCACCCAAAGCACAGCCGTATCCGCCCTCACAGCCAGGGCTACAGTCACCCCCAGAGGCCTTGCTCCCATCGCAGCCAGATCCGACAAATTCGCCGCTGCGGCGCGCCATCCTGCGCCATAGGGCCCTGTAGTGCGATCGCTAAAATGCACTCCATCCACCAACATATCTGTTGTCACAGCCAGAGATTGGTTGGGATTTGTAGCCATGACAGCGCAATCGTCTCCCACTATCTCTGCGGGGCAGAATTTTTGCAATATTGTTAAAAGACCTTGTTCTCCGATATCTTTAATTAGCATAATTTAGAATTAATTGCAAGAGATAGTTTTTGATTAATTTGATCATATTCTATTTGATTTTATGTACTATCGTTGACGATTTTTTCGGAATTTTTTAACCACAGAGGGCGCAGAGAGCGCAGAGTCAGAGAAAAGAGAGAGATGAATAATTTCGATACCAANNTTCTTTAAGAAGTCGGGTATCTAACAGAATTTCTTAGTCCCCCTCTGCTAGGATTTTGTTTGACAAGAAGCGATTTCAATCGCCGAATCATCTTCTAATTTCCGTTTCCCCTTGAGCAACAGCCCAGCAAAAAAAGCAGCAGCAGTTACGATACCCGCAATTTCCGAAGGCTCAGGAACAGCTTCAGCACCATCAATTGCCCGCATCTTAAAAGAGAATTTATCCTGATTCGATTCTAATTTAATCGGGAACGCGAGAGGGTTTTTTGGGTCAATTACTGCGTCGATACCAGTGACGCTAAACTCCGACACACCGTAACCGAGTAAAGCCACAAAATCTACTACTTCATTCGGCTTGAATTTGCCGATTTCTTTGCCGCCAACTAAGACATTGAAAAGTTCGTCCGCATCAATACCGCTAGGTAAACCGAGGATTTTAGTAAATAGTGATGGTTCGGTTGGGTTTGGAGTAACGGCGCTCGGGCTTTTGTTAACAATACACCCATCACCAGTCCCTCCGCTACCGCCGCTACTAGAAGCCGCCGCATCGCCTATTTTGAAGGTAAAACCAGCCGCCGCCGGCGGATCAAACCAGTGACTACTTGCTACATTCTTAAAACTATGCCAACCATCCTCAAAATTATCGGGTAACAACGGATTTCGCTGAGAACTACCGCAAATCGGATTCAGCATAAAACCATGCTTTTTGCCCGTCGCACTGTTAATGCCTACGCCCACCATTTGTCCGCGATCGTTAATGCCGGTTACTTGCTGTAAAAACCAGCCAGAGTCCGCAGCAATCAGGCTATTGACATCAGCCATCTGGCCATCTTCCCAGATGAAACCATGATTAAGCCCACCATTCCCAGTAGTGGTATCAAAACCTACTACTTGCCCTTTATTGTTAATAGCAACCGCAGCACTCTGATTGCCACCGAGAGTACCCAAATCTGTAACTTGACCAGACGACCACAAGGTAGCATGACTTTGCTTCGTGATATTATTTGATGAATAGCCGATCGCTTGCCCAGAATCGTTAATATCGTAAGCAATGCTGCCGTTATCACCCGGAAGTGTTCCCAGATCAATCATCTTGCCATTTTCCCACTGGAAAGCATGAGTTATGCCGAAAGCCAGGCCTGAATAGCCAACGACTTGCCCTTGGTTGTTGATCCCCATAGCTCCTCCATTGAAACCAAGAGTACCCAAATCGATCATCTGGCCGTTTTGCCACAGAAAGGGATTAAATGTATTGTTGGTAATCTTAAACACACCAACTATTTGCCCAGCATCATTGATGTCACTCGCGTTACTGCTGATGCCTCCAAAATAACCGAGGTCCGTCCTTTTACCGTTTTCCCACAGGTAGGCATTATCCGTCCAATTTTCACTCAGATAACGACCCACAACTTGGCCAGAGCTATTCATTTGGTAAGCCCAAGTGCTATCTTTAACCTCAGTCATCTGACCGTTGTCCCATATCCAACCAACACCATTCTGAGCAACTAGCACTTGTCCGAGATTGTTCATACCATAGGTATGAGTTTGGCCGAGGTCGGTAATTGCATAGGAAGCGAAACCTGTATTGAAAGTGGCGGCATTGACAGGTTCAATAACGATAAATCCCAATACCGCGCTCGCAGTCAGCGACAGACAACTTTGAACAAACGCGCTCAAGGGAGCTTGTTCAAGCATTTTTTTGAATTTTTTCATGTGCTCCTCAGATTTGCTCATCGGGTGTGACCTCTTTGCAGAGTAGAGAAGAAGTTCCCTATATATCTCTCTGAGGGGCGATCGAGATTTTATGCGTAAACACGGGATTTGTTACAAAAATTTATATTCTGAGTCAGTAGTTATTGGTTATTGGTTATACCAATTTTTTATGAGG
>DPLL01000018.1 GCA_003542015.1 Microcoleaceae cyanobacterium UBA9251
ACGGGGGGTTTGCCCCTACAAGAATTACACAAATGATTTAGGATCGCTATATAAAAAAATTTTAAACGAACCGCGAAGACGCGAAGAACACGAAGATCGGAAAGAGAAGAGAGTTTTAAGACTATAATGGCTATTCATGGGGTATAATACTTAAAATTATCCAGCCCAATTAAATTATATGAAATATAAAAATGGATTATTTAAAATGGAATAATTCAATCGCAGCTCATTTTTTCAAAAATGAAATGGCAGGGCGCAGCGTTCACCTGTATGTCACAGAGGAACTGATAACAGATATTGGTCAAGAAAGCGGTGCTGATTTTTCTGATTTTATTCAAGCTATCAAAACCGGACTTCCTGGTGCAAAAAGGAAGGGTTTATGCGTAAAAGCTTTGGAAACTCAGGAAAATTGGCGACGAGAGTTAGATTATCCGCCATACATTGGTTATTTAGCGCTATTTGTCTTAGCCGCCGGTATTGAAGGAGATTTTGCCACCCATTCTTACTATCCGCGCTTGCGAACATTACTTGGTGAAGAACCTACCCCAGGCCAGTATCCTTCATTTGACAGGATGTCGAAACTCTGGGAAGATTTAGAAAAGTGGTCTAATGAAGATAAATCTGGCGAATTGGGTATCTTCAACAGCAACAGCGTTGGGAAGAGAAATCACATTGGATTACCGATCGCCCAAACCCTCTTGACTGAAAAAGAACGTCGCGCACTCCCGGCTATTTTTGCCGCTGCTGACTTAGATCCTATTTCATATCCCGCTGAGGGGGCGATCGCACTTTTGTTAGTCAAGCACGGGCGCAAACAACTGCGAGAACGGACTTTAAGCTTATTAAAAGAAACCAGAGACAGCGACGAACTTCGCCAAGCATTGCTCGAATGGATTATTGATGAATTGCGCGATTGGGATGGAACTGCTGAAGATTCAGGTAAGACGCAGATTTACGGAATCTTGAGATTGTGCTGCAAACTCGATTCAATTGCCAAACGCGCCACCCTAAGCTTGCGTTGCAGTACCAAACACGAATTTCCTGAAGAGGATTTGCTGTTATTTTTAGAAGATAATTCTCAATCCTTTTCTTGTTACGAAGAGAGTGGGGGTTTGTCTTCACCTCTAATATCTGAGTCAGACGGAAAACCGCTGGTTGGTTGTGAGTTTGATTGGTTGAAAGGTTTGCAAGTGCGATCGGCGGACTCTAGCTCTACTAAATGGTGTTTTAAGCTGCCAGCATCGCCCATTCGAGTATTCGTTAATGGAGACACTCAGGGATTGCCAGGTATTGTGGAAGTGCGACAGTTGCCAACTCAACAGCCATTTTATTTAGCTGCACACGAACAGTGTTTGGAATTGCTGACAATATGGGGAGAATTGAGCTGTCAAGGCTTTGAAAAGTTGCAAATTATAGATGGTTTGCCCAGTGGGTGGCACTTGTTCAAAGCGCAGGCTGCTTGCAGTGACGAGTTAATCAAAGATCAATACCCAATCCTGGCTTTCCCGACTAATATACGGCTAGAGTTGGCTGGAGGAATCCGCCTGGAAAGAGGCAATAAGTTCTTTAAGTTTGCCCCGCCAAAAATATTTTTACAAGGTGGTAGCGAATCAATAAAAGTATATTGCAATAATCAGCTATTAGATAGCAGAAACTCAGCAGGGAATTATGAACTTCCAGCCGATATTCCAGGGGAAACAAAGTTGCTGATTGAAGCACGCAGTGGAGAGGATATTATCAAGCGCTGTTCTCTGTTATTGGTAGAAAACTATTCTTTGCCATCCCAAAGCAACGCGCAACAGTTCGATCGCTTCGGGAAGCTCCAAATAGGGGATAATGAGAGCGCGGGCGTTGCTGGCGCATTGGTGCGGGGCGTTGATTGCCCAGACTTTAACTTCAACACTTTTTTACCAATACAAGGAAAGCAGCGGATTTTCTATGTAGGTAAAGAACCAGGGCAAATAGCAATCTGCCCAGCGGAATCACTACCTACAGATTGGGAGCCTGTTTGGGCTATTTCCAAAGGTCGCCATCGCGGTCAAGCAATGTTTTGCGGCACTAATTTGGCAGAGTCACAACCGTTGATCTCAAAGTGCAAAGACAGAAAGAAAATGCGGGAATGGAAAGAAATACTGTGGTACGATCGTAAGAAAATTTCCCCGCCCGATCGCTCTAACTTGAAAGTATTGTGGCAACACTTTCAAAAGGAGGCAGAACGTGTCTGAAACTAGCGAAAAACTGCTCTACGTTATTTCTGCAAAAAAGGAACTTGCTTGGCTATCCTTTAAGGAAACCTTTGATTATTTATATAATCTTGAGACTGGTTTGAGAGAGGAAAATACAGACAAAGATGGAATTAAGAATAAAAGATTTCAAGCAATTCGCGCCCTCGATTCTCTGGGTCACTGTGACTTTAATTTTAGCGGTGATAGCAGCAAGAATAAGGTTTATGCAGCGAGTCCTGTATTGGTACGATTGCCAAGTGCCGGCTTTCCTCAAGCCATTCTCGCAGGATCGCGATCGCCCAATACTATCCAACAATTATCAGACGCTTGTCAGTCTGCGGGCGATCGCATCAACCTTGAAATCAAAGAACAAGCCAGTGAATCAGTGCTGATACCGAAGCGAGTGGCTATACAAGCAGAGGATGTGAGGGAATTAGAGGCGATCGCATCTTCTCTCGGCATACCTTTTATCGAAACGCCATCAGCTTGGTCTTTGCTGCATTTTGCCGCGAGTATTGACGATTACTTAGCTACCCTCAAATGGTCTAACGATCGAGAATTGAGCTGGAAGCGCGAAACTTTTGAACCTAGTTCATTACAATTTAAAACCATCGAAAAAACCGACACTAATATCCGTATTAGCCGATACAGTCATCCCTCTAGAAACACAAAGACTTGTTATCTTTGGCAAGACGAAATGTGTACCGAAATAGACATTGATTGGGGAAGGTATGCCGTTCTCAAAGCACTGCGACGGAATGTCCTGATCTACGACAAACGCACATTTACTATGGCAGTACCAGCCAGCGCGAATCTGCCGCGACTCCTAGAAAGAGCCTTAACTCTTTGTTCCGGTTATGCAGCAACATATGTAAAAAAATTGCCACACGATCCGCAAATTCAGGGATTCAAGTTATTCTCCGCAATTCCCCCTCAAGTAGCAGAAATGACCGCAGCTAAATTGGGGCAAACACTTTTAATGCAATCTTTAAATATAACATAACGAGGGAATTTATGCACGACCCAATTAACGCCTTTAACACAATCCGCGACAATTTTTTGCTGTACATAAAAACAGCTTTCGCAACTCAATTTCCCGAAATAGAACAAGAACGGGAAAAGCGACTGCTGGAACCGGGCGTATTTTTCCAAGAACCTTGGATTGAACCGTTAGCCCGCTATCAGCGTTCTGGAAAAACTATCCACGAGCTTGAATTATCAGATGTTCCTGGGTTAGATGAAACTGCCCTTCAAGACTTCAAAGAACTAGCCTCCTGCGGACTGGTAGGGCCTTACGAACTCTACAGTCACCAAGTACAAATGCTCCGCAAAGCATTAGAGGGGCAAAATGCAGTAGTAACAGCCGGTACGGGATCTGGAAAAACAGAATCTTTCCTGTTGCCACTGTTTGCTTACCTTGCTAAAGAATCAAGAACGTGGGATGCTCCTGGAGCGCAACCAGCTCACGTCAATGACTGGTGGGAAAACGAGGCTTGGCAGAATCAATGCAACCCAAAGGTAAATCAAAGAAGCCGACAGCAGCGTTCTTGCCGCGTCTCTCAAAGAGAACATGAAAACCGTGATGCCGCTGTTCGGGCAATGATTTTATACCCGATGAATGCCTTAGTTGAAGATCAGCTAACTCGACTTAGGCGCGCCCTCGATTCCGATTTAGCTAGAGAGTGGTTTCAAAATAATCGAAACGGAAACAGAATTTATTTTGGAAGATATAATGGAGTTACACCCGTACCGGGGCATGAAATTAACCAGCACAACAACCCCAACACAAAAAAAATAACAGAACTGGTCAAGGAGATGCAGCAGATGGGTGTATCGGCTCGAGCTGCTGCCATTTACGCTGGCGAAACAGAGAATGACGAAGTGCAATTCTTTTTTCCTAAGTTGGATGGTGCAGAAATGCGATCGCGCTGGGATATGCAAGATGCTCCGCCAGACATCTTCATTACAAACTACTGTATGCTCAGCATTATGTTAATGCGGGATGCCGATCGAAATATATTTGAAAGAACGAAAGAATGGTTAAAGAAAGATGGCAGCGTCTTTCACTTGATAGTAGATGAATTGCACCTCTACCGGGGGACTGCTGGAACAGAGGTAGCATATCTTTTGCGTCTGTTGTTGGAACGGTTAGGACTTCATCCAGGTCATCCCAAACTAAGAATTCTCGCTTCTAGCGCATCTCTCGATCCAAATGATGAGAATAGCCTCGAATTTTTGTCGCAATTCTTTGGCACAGAATGGCATCCCGAACAGATAATTCCTGGCTGTTCAGAACCAATTTCCGAAATCGAAAGTGAAGGTTTCCTTTCTAGCGAACCATTCATTGCTTTAGCAGAATTGCCCAATGCTAATAACCCAGAAACCTTAAGAGCAACACCAGAGTATCACACCTGCTGCGAAATTCTCGAATCTGAAACTGTCGCGGTTAATGCCAGAATGCTAAATGCCTGTACTGATGCTTCAGGAGAAACTCGTGCTGTATCGCTAACTCAATTTGCCAGCGGAATCTTCGGCAATGATTTGGAACATAACACCTTGCGGCTAGCAGCAAGGGGTTTGCTGATGGCTCGCGGTTTATATGATGGCTCATCGGCGCTACCATCCTTCAGACTGCACTGGTTTTTCCGAAATATTGAAGGGTTGTGGGCTTGTATTAAACCGGGCTATCGATTCAACGGCGAACAAACCCGACCTGTTGGCAGGTTATTTGCAGAAAATCCCCCCATCCGCTGGGGAAATTACCGAGTTTTGGAGCTGCTTTACTGCCAACAGTGCGGCACGGTTTTTCTGGGTGGAAACCGCCTGGTACTGCAAGACAACGAGCGAGGCTGGGAACTATTGCCTACAGCACCAGATATTGAAGGCATACCTGACCGTCAAGCTGCAAGGTTTTTGGAGCGGCGGACGTACCGAGAATTTGCTATATTTTGGCCGTTCAGAACTCTTAATGAGGATGTCCCTAACTACTGGAATCAGCCATCAAGACAAGAAGAGCGAGAACAGAGAGCTTATTGGGATAGGGCGGCTTTAGACACGCGCAGCGGTCGAGTCATTTTAGGAGAACCACCTACAGATACACCAGCTAAGCAGTGGGTGAGAGGCTATATTTTTAACTTGCGACAGGCGCAACTGGAAACGCAGGAAAATATAGGAGCGTTACCTTCAATTTGCCCGTGCTGTGCAGCCGATTATCGCCGGCGACAAACTCGAAGATCGCCGATTCGCGCCTTCCGTACTGGCTTTTCTAAGGTTAGCCAACTGCTTTCTAAGGAACTATTTTATCAGCTACCTGACACTGAAGAATCCCGAAAATTGGTGGTATTTTCTGACAGTCGGGAAGATGCCGCTTCTATATCAAATGGAATCGAGCGATCGCACTACGAGGATCTAGTCCGAGAAGCCCTATTTGATGAACTTGCCCAGTTAGCGATCGGTGAATTGCAACTGCTAGAAGACCTGCAGCAAGACGGTCAGCCTATTAGAGCAGAAGCCATTGAATTTGACCACCGTAACCCCTATGCTGTCACGCAAATACAAGAAAAACTCCAACTTGTTAACTACCCGACTGCTGGGCTGCCCCCAGCATTTATAGCACTGCGAGAGCAAGCACAAGCAGCACTCAACGAAATTCAGCAAAGAGGAAATACGCGCACAGTGCCTCTGAGAGTCATGTTTGAAGACGAAAATCAAGCTCCTGGTTTGCTAATTCAGCGCTTGGCGGCTTTAGGCGTCAATCCAGCCGGTAACGACATTCTTTATCAAGAGTACCAATATGACGGTAAGGATAACTGGCATCATTGGACGAAGTTGTTTGCTCCAGACTTGACATCTCCTCAATGGCATTCTGACTTGTCTCCTGCTGCACAAGAACGGCGAGAAAATCAACTTCGTCCCAAAGTTCAGTCTGAGGTTTGCACCCCCCTATTCAGCCGCCTTTACTTTGGCATTGAGGCGTCTGGTTTGGGCTGCGTCCGCCTCCATTTAGCGCCAGGAACACTTGAAAGCTTGGCTGTTCAATGCGGTGCTTCTGCTGAAGTATTTGAAAATATTTGCGATGGATGCTTGCGAGTTTTAGGCGACTTGTTTCGATACCAGCAAATAGATTCGCAGTTTCCAATCGTCGAATGGCGCAATTGGAATGATGCTCGCGCCAAATTGCGGAATTATGTCAATGAGTGCGCTGCACTGAACAGACTTTCTCCTCAAGAATTGCGTCATTCATTGTGGTCAGCTATTTGCGATCGCGGTCAACACCATTTCTTTATTCTTAATCCCCGGCATTTATGGGTGCGAGTGGCTATTCCTGACGATCGGGTGTGGCAGTGCCAATCCTGCGGACGCCCTCATTTACACCGTGCGGGCGGTATTTGTACCAATTGTCTCTCCCCGTTGCCCGCATCGCCTAACAAAACCTGTGCAAATTTGCGCGAACGCAATTATTACGCCAAAGAAGCCATCAATCAGCGTCAACCCTTGCGACTCCACTGTGAGGAATTGACAGGACAAACCGACGATCAGGGCGAAAGGCAGCGCCATTTCCGCAATATTGTCGTCAATACTCCCGATCAGAAACGGCAGTTTATCCCTCAGGTAGATACGATCGATATTTTAAGCGTTACTACCACGATGGAAGTCGGAATTGACATCGGCAGTTTAATGGCTGTGGTGATGGCAAATATGCCACCGATGCGCTTTAATTACCAACAGCGAGCTGGACGTGCGGGGCGTCGTGGTCAAGCTTTTGCTATTGTGTTGACACTTTGCCGAGGCCGCAGCCATGATCAATTTTATTACCAATATCCTGAGAGAATTACTGGCGATCGACCTCCTGTTCCTTTTTTGTCAATGTCACAGGTTGAAATTGCAAGGCGTTTATTAGCAAAAGAATGCTTGCGGCGAGCATTTTTAGATGCTGGCGTTCAATGGTGGGAAAGTCCAACACCGCCAGACAGTCATGGGGAATTCGGCACAACTGAGGCATGGCGAAATAGTGAAGATAGGCGCGATCGAGTTTGCGGCTGGCTGGAAACTTCTCCTTATGTTAATGACGTGGTTGATGCGCTGCTTGTAAATGTTGAAGATATCAACCCGATTGAGTTTGAATTGTTTGCCCGCCAACAGTTATTTCAACAGATTAACAATTGTGCTAATAATTTGGAATTGGCAGGAGATGGGTTGGCAGAACGCCTTGCTGAAGGCGGGATTTTGCCCATGTACGGTATGCCCTCAAGGGTGCGCGATTTGTATCATGGTGTCAATAAGGACGACAAGCAGGTGTATAAAATCGATCGCGATTTAGACTTGGCAATTACAGAATTTGCGCCCGGATCTCAAAAGACCAAGGACAAACGCATTTATACATCCATTGGTTTTACTGCCCCGTTGCTTTGGGAACAAAAGTTGCGTCCCGCCAACGGTGAATCTCTTTCTCAACGCAACTGGATGTTGAGGTGCAATCGCTGCCAATTGACGCAAACCTCTAATCATCAGTTTGAACATGAAATGTGTCCAAACTGCGGGGCAACTAGAGAAGAGGGATTCCGAATTTTTCAATGGGCTGTCCCCTTGGCTTTCCGCACAAGTCTAAGTCGCGGCTCTGATGCTAGAGATGAAGATGAATCGATTTTTGCTGTTGCTGGCAGTGTAGCAGAGTCACAACCTCAACATTTTGAGAATTTTGAGCTCGTAGAAAACACAAATACTAACGCTACATTTGCAAGGACAGGTCGTGTTTTCCGCGTCAATGACAATCGAGGTCTTCTTTTTCGCGGAGCAATGGGAACAGCTTCTTTAACAAGAAATCGGTTCGAGTTATCCGATCAGTGGATTGACGATCGCTTCCAACAAGGTGGCAACGCGGGGGTGCAATTTGAATCGCAGGGAGAACCAGAGGAACTCGCGATCGCAGCCCCAAAAACAACAGGTGTTTTGCGAATCAAACCTGCTACCGTACCTCCTGGTTTGTGTCTAGATCCGCTCGCGTTTGGCGCTGCGGTTAAAGCAGCGTTCTACTCGGCGGCTTTCACTGTTCGCTCTGTTACTGCTGAGAACTTAGATATCGATCCAGAAGAATTAGAAGTGAGCGGTTTGCGACAAGTTCAACTAGAGGATCGAAGAGTAGGAGAAATTGTAATTAGCGATCGGCTGCCAAATGGTTCTGGATTTACCTATTGGCTTGCTCAACACTGGCAAGAAATACTTCTAGGCATTGTAAATGCTGACCCTGAAGCTGACACCTTTGCAGGACATCTAATATCACCGGAACACCGTCATAATTGCGATTCTTCTTGTTACGACTGCTTGCGACAGTACCGCAACATGAACTATCATGGCTTGCTGGATTGGCGATTGGGCATTTCCCTGCTGAGTGCGCTAGCTAACCCTGATTTTTTATGCGGTTTAGACGGAAGTTTTGACTCCCCAGACTTAGAATACTGGCGAGAAAATGCTGTGTCCCTCCGCAATAATTTTTGTGCATCTTTCGACTATTGCCAGCCCAGAGAATTCGGCGATTTACCGGGTTTTGCAGTGGGTGATAAAAGCGTGATTATCGTTCATCCTTTGTGGAACATAGAGAACCCTCAAGGCTTATTGGATGAAGCTATTGCTATTGCTAAAGTAGAGCCGTCCGCTCAAGTTCGATATCTAGATACCTTCAATCTGCTGCGGCGTCCAAGTTGGTGCTATCAGTCATTGCGTGATTAAAGCGAAGCTTAAAACATTCTCAGACTTGATAGTGGGGGCGGGTTTATTTCACCTGTCTGCAACATTTAAAGCTGTTGGTGAACCCGCCCCTTGTATCTACAGGTTATTGAGAATGGTGCAATATATCAGTTTGAACAAATTCAAACAGCCTGAAATAATCGTTCTAGCTTCTTAGTTGCTGGCAATGGTTTACCTTCAGCTTGACAACTTTCAATTAGTAACTCCAGCGCCTCTCGTGCATTGTAGATAGCTTCTTCATAAGAATCTCCGTGAGTTACTGGTTGCATTACATCCTCAAATTCAGGCAAAAATACGACAAAGCATCGATCGCCTTCTGACCATTGGATCACAACTGTATATTTCATGGTTCCGTCTACTTTAAGAAGATTTCACCGCAATCTCTGCGATCGCGGGTTGATATTGACAACTGGAGAAGAGACGAAAATCATCTCTACAATGGACACTCATTTTACATAACAGGCGAAACTGGAGTGGAGTAGGAGGTTTATTGACACGCTCTACCCGCACTTCTAAGTTAGAATTTTGTCGCAGCAACTCAAAAACTTCTGCTACCAAATATCGCGGAAAATAGCCGACAATGGAGCGATCGCTAGTGTTTGAAATGAGAGCACGATCGTCGTAGGGATTTTGCACTTCGCGATCGAACTCTAACGTTTCCCCAGGCTCAAACTGATTAATCCGATCGATCGCACTTCTGGGCAAATGTCGCAAACCCTGCGAAAAAAAGTAAAGATTGTACCGTCCTTCTTCGTCAACTTCCGGATCGGGAAAAACGGCAAACGTATCTGTGACTCGTTCCCCACCACTGCGGGCTAAAATTTCAAGTGGATCGTCCCCACCATCGGGAAGATCCAGCCATTCGATAAAACTGGAATAATCGGGACGCGATCGCGACATAACCCGATTCGCAAATACTGGAAACAAATAAGTTGACGTATAAACTTCATCTAAGCGTGGAAACGAAAGCAAAGGTGTAAAAGCACATTTCTCTTCGGCTTCTTTTACACCTTGGGTATAAACAAATTGATAGATATTCCTATCAAAGGTTAATCGACCGATCGTAAACCAATTAGGACTAATGGGGTCTTTCCAAGCTAAGAATAGCGTTTTTGGTGTTTTCAAAGTAGTGCTTCTCTCAAAGTAAGTAACCGATGTTTGTTGATTTCAAGAATTGCCAGAGCAAAATTGCTAGCTTCGGGGAGATGCGCGAGGAATTGATGCGATTAAAAATATTTAAAATATCGGCTGGTGAAATATTTTCAAGCTGCACCAACCATAGGCGAGCAGCTTCGGGATAGCGATGAGCCACAAGGGAGAACGCATCAAAAGTTTTAAGAGTCTTTCGATCTTCAACACAGCCATAAAATGCCGAAAAACATTTGTTTGCATAAGCTTCCGCCGAACGCTTCTGTCTTTGAGAGTCAGAGAGATCGCGTCCCAAACTTGAAGCATGGTCGTAAGTCGGTGCTAGATATTTTTTTCCTTCTGAAGTCGATGCTGTTTTCATTCGGATAACCCCCCAGTTTTCATGGTGGCGATCGCCGTTTCCGATCCACGCATCGAGCAGAAGATAGCCAACAAACACATCGACTGCTCTTTGAATACCAGAGGGCGGTGTCCAACCAATGGGTAAATTGACAGACTCGTCTTCAATGACCCTCAACACTACATCTATTGTATGTTGCGAGATGCCATAGGTTCCAAATGTCGGATAATTCCGCACAATTGAGGAAAGAAGCTCGTTCCCGTGAACGAGTATTCCCCCTTGTGGTACAAAGTTGAGAGAGACGATGCCGCGATCGCCTTCCCAAGTTGAAGCCAATTCGTAAATAGCATGGGGAAGTCCCAAGAGTTCGCATAATTCCGATGCAACTTTTTCCGCCCAATCCTCTCCCAAATTGTGTCGGTTTTGTTTGTAAAGACAGCGACCGAGTTCTTCTCGATCGAACCAAAACTTGTATTTGCTTCCTAACGTTTCATTCGAGGAAGCTTCATAAGCGTCCTGCGTCACCAGAAAGATGGGAAATTCATCGGTCATAAATCGGAAATACCGCAGCCCAACCACTTAAAATACATCGTGCCACCCTCAATCTATATTAAAGCCGGTTTCTCGACTTCGTGACTCTTGCATCCCTCGCAGATGTACAATGGTGAGACCGAATTCCCCAACGACCACCGTGATTGACCGCTACACTCTGCCCGAAATGGGCAACATCTGGACTGAAACCGCCAAACTCAAAACCTGGCTACAAGTAGAAATTGCTGTCTGCGAAGCTCAAGCCGAACTCGGCTACATCCCCGCCGCCGCCGTCGAAGAAATCAAAGCTAAGGCTAATTTTGACCCCAAACGAGTCCTCGAAATTGAAGCCGAAGTCCGCCATGACATGATTGCCTTCTTGACAAATGTCAACGAATATGTAGGCGATGCCGGCCGCTACATTCACCTCGGTTTAACAAGTTCCGATGTGCTCGATACCGCTTTGGCGCTGCAATTAGTCGCCAGCGTCAATATCTTGTTAGAACGTGTCGAAGATTTGAGCCAAGCTATTCGCTATCAGGCCCAACAACACCGCAATACCGTGATGGTTGGCCGATCGCACGGAATACACGCCGAACCCATCACCTTTGGCTTTAAACTAGCAGGATGGCTGGCCGAAGTGTTTCGCAACCGCGCCCGATTAGTCAATTTGCGATCGTCCATAGCAGTCGGCAAAATCTCCGGCGCAGTCGGCACCTATGCTAATATTGACCCGCGCATTGAAGCGATCGCCTGTCAAAACCTCGGACTCGAACCCGATTGTGCGTCTACTCAAGTCATTTCGCGCGATCGACACGCCGAATACGTCCAAACCTTAGCACTTTTAGCCGCATCGATCGAACGTTTCGCAGTAGAAATTCGCAACCTACAACGCACCGACGTTCTCGAAGTCGAAGAGTTCTTTTCCAAAGGGCAAAAAGGCTCATCCGCCATGCCCCACAAACGCAACCCGATTCGATCGGAAAGACTGACAGGAATGGCAAGAATTGTCCGCGCCAACGCCGTCGCAGCCTTAGAAAACGTGGCGCTTTGGCACGAAAGAGACATTTCTCACAGTTCCGTAGAACGGATGATTTTGCCAGACAGTTCAACTGTCACCCACTTCATGTTAGTAGAAACCACAGACTTAGTAAAACACCTGCTAGTCTATCCCGAAAACATGAAGCAAAACATGAATCTTTACGGCGGAGTTATCTTTAGTCAGCGCGTCATGTTAGCTTTAGTAGAAAAAGGCACGAGTCGCGAAGACGCCTATAAAATTGTGCAATCTTGCGCTCACGAAGCTTGGAACAAAACGGGCGGCAATTTCTACAATTTGATTGCCAAGGACGAGCGAGTTACTGCTAAGATGACGAGCAAAGAAATTGAGGATTGTTTCGATCCGCAGTACCAATTAAGGCACTTAGATTTAGTGTATCAGCGCTTGGGAATTTAAAAACATTTTGAATTTCAGACAGTAAAAAGCTGAGAAATATTAGCCACAGAATCCTTGGAGCAACCTGTGGCTTCACTCAGTAACAAGACTCACTTCTGCCTCAGAATTATTCATCTCTCTCTTCTCTTCCTCTGTGTCCTCTGCGCTCTCTGCGGTTAAATTACTCCAAAAAAAACACAAGTAAAGATGCAAGACGTGCGATCGGAAAATTGCTGTGGTTCGACTACGCACGCGCCTA
>DPLL01000434.1 GCA_003542015.1 Microcoleaceae cyanobacterium UBA9251
AGATTAATTAAATTAAGGTGGGCTACACCCGAATTAACCCCTGTGGACAAGAATGAGCCGACTCCCTTGGATGAAACAGGAAGCAGACCCTTCAGAAGTAATTCTGATTGAATGGTGAGACTTAAATAAGTTTAGCCAAGTTTTGTGTAGCAGTTACCGTGGCCAATTCTAGGGTTTGAAAAAATGAAGGTTTTGCTAGTCGGAGGTCGCCCTCAGCAGTCCGACTAGCGCGATGTTTACAAAAATATATTAATTTGTTCAAAAGTTTACAGTTATTCTCAAAAATTATCAAATTTTTGAGCCTCCCAGCGCTAAATTATAGTTGCGCTCTCCTGCGACAGTCGATCGCTACGCATCTAATTACTGTTTCAGTGGACAACGGTGGACTAAGCGACATAACTGTATCCATCGACGCGGTGGACCCCTCGGCAATATTTAGCTCTAACTGGGCTAACTTTGCCGAGTGGTGTCACCATTTCAAATACCCCCGTAGCCCGAACGGTTAATCGCCCAACATGAGTTCCAGCTTCTTTACCGACGGGAAGAATAGCACGAACTAGATCGCCAGTCTGAAAGCCAAAAAATGCTTTTTGTCTGGTGCGGTGTCGGATGGGAAAACCGTGCTTATTGGTAATGCAGAGTTGGCGATTTCCCCATCCCTTCGCTGTCATTAGTAGGGGTTTAGCACACACTATTTTTAACTTTTCTACAATACCAACACAAGCGGCATCTAACCAATGCGATTTAGGGATACCCAGTTTGGTGCGATTGAACTTAGTTCTTCCACCAGTCCCCACTTCCACTGGCAACCCTGTCGCCAGAAGCCTTCGATACAATTCCCATCGCGTAGAGTTAACAGCAGCGGCATCTTTCAGCGGTCCCTTGGATTGCGCCAGAATCTTTTTAAGTTTTTCTGGTTGGTTGTTCAAGAAGTCTTTAATGTCCGCAGCCCCTTTTTTTTGGTTGCAATCATGGCAAGCAATACAAAGGTTTGATATGCGATTAGTGCCTCCTTTTGATTTAGGGGTAATATGCTCGACCTCAAGCGGCACATCTTTCTTGTTGCAGTAGGCACAAGTTCTTTCCCATTTCTCCAGTAAATACTCTCGCACTTCATAACCAAACAACTCGCCTTGCTGATATTCAATGCCGGAGATTTCTGGGCGATCTATTTGCTGTAAATCAAACCGTACCAATTCCTGAGAAATACCTGTGATTGGGGCAAATTTTCTGAGCCTATTCACCCAAGTTAATGTAGTTTTCACTCGGTGTTCAAGACTAGGAGCTAACCACCCTTTTTTGCGGGTTCTATTGAGAAATCGTGGTTGACGATAACGAGTTTTGCGGTGCCGCCGATTACGACGAATCGCGAGGCGCGATTCCAGCGAATTTTTGATAGCTTGCCCGCGATGGGTTAATTCAGCCCCCCAAATAACGGCCTCATTTGATACCAATGCTAGGCCAGTAGTTTGAGAACCAGGATCTATTTTTAACTGGAGCGGGTGGGTTGCTTCTATTGATGTAGTTTTGAGGATAATCGCAAAAGGAAAACGACGATAGACGGCAGCTTTTCCTTGCGTAAGAAGTAAACGTGCCAAACAAGGATGAATGGGATTAAGGGGACGTTTGTTGGTATCAATGACAAACACAAAGTTAGACATGATTGATTTGAAACTCTGATTTCTCAGGTAATTTTTGACTCGTCAATGTTACTCAGGCTTGTGATGCTCAACTCACTTTCTTAGCTAAATATGAATTGTTTAAAGTTGAGCGACAGAGCAAAAAGCTGGAAAGCACTCCTTGGTGTCGTGACCGAAGTAACGTAGCCATCAAAGGCTGAGACTGGCTATTTCTCCACTGACTGTACTGGTTGTCCGGCTTTGTCAGTGTTTAGCGGATAGCACTATTGCCGAGACTATTTGAGATTTGAGATTTGAGATTAGTGCCTTCGAGTGACGCCCCATCACCCCCAACTCCTTTCCACATCAGGAACAGAGTAAGAGACGGAGGTCGCCGACTGCGACTCTACGTTATTCAAGGCCCGGGTTGGGTTCTAGCCCCCAGTGGTGTTTGAGAAAATGGCGGTACATGGTTTCCCGGAGCATCATTTGTTCGTAGAGCTTGACCAAAAACTCCTGGGCTTGCTCACGGCTCATGTCACTTACCTGTGTTTTGAATGAACACAGGCTAAATTGCTGTTCCAAAGACAATTCTGCTGGTTGGTTCATGACGCATGACTCCTTTGACGAGTAAAGGTGACTTGAAAGTCCAAACCTGGATTAACCAGATTTGTAAATTGTTTCTGCGATCGCCAGTCGGTTTCAGGATGACCTAAAGCCCTTCTCGCTTTAGCTATATTACAAAAGGTAACAATGATTTGACAAATATACCATCTTTCCCAAAAAATAAATAACTTATGGATACAGATGGCAGATTGCCTACAAAAGTTCCTTCTTTGACACTCCTGGGCTCAGATGAGCGTGAGGATTCTTAGTTCAGCGACCGGACTTAAATTAAGAGCAAGACTTAAGTGCCAAATAGTTCGCTAAAAATATCCATAGTTAATCGTTGAGGAGAAGTTTTGTGTTTGCCGTCAAGCGAGCGCTCAAATTGAATAACCGGGAAGCGACTTTGATGGCAAAACACGCAGGATTTCGGCGTGTAGTATTTAACTTTGGGTTAAGCTTGCGAACTCAAATGTATAGTGAGGGGCAATTTACGGACTCAAAGGTACTTAACGAAGTCAAAAAAGTTCTCACCAACTACGTCAAGAAACAGCC
>DPLL01000017.1 GCA_003542015.1 Microcoleaceae cyanobacterium UBA9251
GAGAAAAACCCATAATTGTTCACCTTGAAACCGGGGCGAAAGTCAGGACCTCGTTTCTGAATGAACCCAAAAAAAGGATGAAATCTTTCGACTATAGACTCATTCAATCGCACTCCTTCTAAATTAATTCCCAAGGCAGATTTATCTAGCGGCTTTTCTCTGGTATAGAAAAATTGCTTGTGCTTGACAAAATACCATCCCAAGGAACCAAGTTCCAGGAAAACCAGTAAAAGCACTAAGTTAATCAAAGCTATTTTGATTATTTCTTGGCTGTTTTTGAGAAAATTAAAATCTTTCATAAACCTCTATTTCGACTCCCTCACTACTTTAATAATGGAACTAGAAACATAGTTTGCCAATACTTCCTCTCCTACTGAATTATAGTGGCAGCAGGCATCTTTGTAAACCGTTTCTTTTGTATTGTCCAAAATATTCACTCCGCTAAATACATTGACTCCGGCTTTTTGCAAATCAGCGACTTTGGACAAAAGCACCGGATAGCCTTTTTTCACCCCTTCAATGTACGGGCTATCCTTGCTAATCGCAATTTCCTTTTCCTTTGAGGTAAACACTCGTTTCGTTGGATAATACTGGTTGGGCTGGATCAAGTGAAAATATTTGATTTTTCTACTAGATAAAATTTGATTCATCGTGACCGAGGATTCATACCACANNGATCGTACTTGACAACTGCTTGCTGGTAACTGTTGACTAATTGTCTGACTTCTAGGGAAGTTACTGCATGACAAAAAGCTAACTGACAAGTTGGCAATTTGTCAACCGCCTCTTTTAACTGTTTTTTATTTTCGCTAATTTTGACGATCGAACTCATCACTTCCGGCGACAAGTTATTATTAGCCAAACCAGTTAAGGGCTGTAGGTGTTGAACGCTGGGCATTCCCACTTCAACTTGAGCTTTATTGTTTAAATTTGACAGTGCTACTTCGTTAAAACCGTCAATATTGACAATTAGATCGAATTCTTGACCCAAGGCTAAAAAGTAATTTAAAATTAATAATTGCTGCGGCTGTTTGTAGCCGCCGTTGCCTAAATTTAAAACAATAATTTCTTTCTTCGCAAATTCTGGATAAGTCTTCAATTTGTTAGAAAATCTTCGAGTTACGTATTCATCGACTGCAAAGTTATTCGCAACGGAACCGCCCAAAACTCCGACAATAAATTGATTTTTGTTAGACTTAACAAATGGATATTCGTACAGGGAAAAAAAGCCTTGTTTGTTGACTTTCAATTTTAATTTTTCATTGGTAAAAGCACCTTGTTTGAGCACGTAGCCAAAAAACGGGTGCAGTCTTTCAACGATCGACTCATCTAGCCTAATCCCAATTCGTTCAATATCTTCTACTACTTTTTCTTTGGCTTTAGTTCGGGTATAAAAAAACTGCTTTTGATTGATAAAATAAAATGCTAGCGACAAACCCTCCAGACAAAGAAATGCTATCGCCAAATTAATCGCGATTAAACTCAGGACATTTTTGCCTTTTTTTAGTAGCGTTGAATCTTTCATAAAATTGACTAACTACGGTTTATTTTTTGGGAGTTGACGCTGCTTTAATTGTTGGCACAAATTTTGGTTGATTTTGATGCTAGCCAGCCGATGTCCGAGTTCATTCCAGTGGCCTCCACAGGGTACATAATTCTCAAAACCGTGGGCGCAAACCTGATATTTGTCAGTGTAACCTTGAAACTGTTCGGCTAAACTCAGCACCCTAAAACCCTGGGTTATACCCAAGTTGTCCAGTCGCCGATTGGGATAAAACAAATCCTGGATCTTGTTTTCCTCGATAAACTTTTTCCGCATCGCTGCATCCCGTTCAACTTGCATCGGAGCGCCGATCGTCACAACTAAGAAATCAGCATTTTTCTGCACCACTTCATCCCGCATCGTCACAATCAAACCCTCAGTCACCCTCCAAGCATTTTCCCAAACTGCATCCGTTGGTTCCTGGAAATTCTGGGCACTCAATTTTGTAAAGTCATTAGATAACTGCTGCTTCTTTATACCTAATTCTGCCTTTTTCGCTACCTGCAAAATCCGGGAGTTGTTGACAATCCACCCTGGTAGCCTGTCAACAAAGGAAACTGCTCTTTCGTTGCGATCGATTGGCGCCCGATCGCGAAAAGACATATCTGGAACTAACTTACCGCTAGCATCATACACAAAAAATGGTCGGTAAAGGTCGTATTCCAATTTCGGGGAATTGTTAATTACATCATTGCCAATAAAAAAGGCAAGAACTACAATATCAGGATGGTAATCCCACACTTTTTTTCGCAACATAATTAATTCTTGAGCAGTACCATAACCCTGCACGCCGAAATTAATTACCTCAACTTTTTTGCGCCCCTTGACAGCCTCGCAATTTCCTAATTTTCGTTCCAATTTCGACCAGAAAGTTTGTTCGATAGGTACGTGAATTGCTTCGGTGAAAGAATCGCCCAAAACCGCCACCCGCAGAGTATTTGGAGGTTTAGCTTTTGTGTGTTCGCGATCGCGCAAACTCTGGCTATTCACCCGGACAAAACTCTCACCTTCCCCCTTCCATTCCCCCGATGCACCCGGTTTGAGCTTCCAGCCCAAATCGCGATCGGAAGTGTGGAAACCAGTTGGTGCTGAATCTGCAAAATCTGCGATTTTTTGATAGCCTTCAATTCCAGCAACTCGCAATCCAATTTCACCAATTATCACCCCCATTAATAAGCCACCGAGTGTCAAACCCACGTTGACACCCAAAGTTTTTAACTTGCTCATTCTGTCAAAACAAAGTGTAAATAAACGGAGCAATTACAGAACCCTGACTGAGCACAATCAAAGCTCCCAAAAAGACCAAAGTCACAATTAACGGTAGTAGCCAATACTTTTGGCGTTCTTTCATAAACGCCCACAAATCTTTGAGAAAATCTAAAGTTGCTTCAAACACTTAAAAAGGACGCTCCATACTAACTTTATTTCTTGCTTTACTTGGGACGCGGTAAGTATCCATTTTCGGATTTAGTTTTCGCCGCATTGCATCTTCGCCAAACAGGTTTTTAATAAATCCCATCGGCCAAATTATCAGGTAAAAAACTATCCCCAAAATAATCGGCGTTTCGATTTTGTTGAGGAGAAGTCCAAACCGCATCCACCCGTGATAAATGGGATTGAGCGATTTCGGCGCAACCAATGCTAGCACAACTAGGACTGCGCCGATCGCCCAGGGCAACCAATGTGTAGGATGGCGGCGCAACAATGGTACTACTAAACCGAACAGGAATGCAATCAAGCCGCCTATTAGCAGCCCGAAATCGCGGAGACCTTTTTGATCGAGTTTTTTAATTTCGTGATCGCTCATGGGAAGAAGGAAGTTCGGCAACTGATTGTGTAACGGATTTAACGGATGTAACTGATGGAAGTTAGTCGTAGTTAGTCCTAGGGTGCACACTGCACACCTTACCCGGATTGTTAGTTGTTAAATAACTAATAACTAATAACAAATAACTACTAACTAATCCAGTTCAAATTCATTTTTCCAAGCTTCGTCTTGTTTCCAAGGAATTTGTTCTGATTTAGGTAACAAGAAGTTCTCCAAAACTAGATAGTCCATTTCGGTTCGCATGAAACAGCGATAAGCATCTTCTGGAGTACAAACAATGGGTTCGCCCCGGACGTTAAAAGAAGTATTAACTAAAATCGAACATCCCGATCGCCTTTCAAAGTGACTAATCAAGTCATAATAGCGAGGATTGGTTTCCTTGTGAACTGTTTGGACACGCGCCGAGTAATCGACGTGGGTAACAGACGGAATCTCGGAACGCGGAACGTTGAGCTTGTCTATGCCAAAAAGTAGTTCTTGTTCGGCTGTCATCGGAATTCGCAGACTTGCTTTGACTGGAGCAACCAATAGCATATAAGGGCTAGAATGATCCATCTCAAAATAATCAGCAACTCGTTCGGCTAAGATTGACGGCGCGAAAGGTCGAAATGATTCCCGATATTTAATTTTCAGGTTCATTACCGACTGCATTTTAGCATTGCGGGGATCGCCAATGATCGATCGCCCTCCGAGAGCCCGCGGCCCAAATTCCATCCGTCCTTGGAACCATCCCACCACATTTCCCTGTTCCAGAATTTCTGCCAACTGTGGCATTAATTCGGCATCGTCGAATCGATGATAACTCGCTTTGACAGCATCCAAGTATTCGATAATTTCTGTGTCAGTAAACTTTGGCCCCAAATAGGAACCGCGCATTTGGTCGCGACAAGTTAAATGAGCAATAGACTTAGTAACTGTTGCCGCTGGTTGGTTTGTAGTTAGGATTTCTGTCCCATCTTCTGCCACTTCACTGGTAGAAATTACTTGACTTTTTTGCGGTTCTATGGTGTTGACTGGCAAATTCAGATTGACATTGCGCTCTGATTCACAATACTGATACCAAATCGCCAAAGCCGCGCCCAAAGCACCACCAGCATCTCCTGCGGCTGGTTGAATCCAAATATCTTTGAAAATGCCCTCCCGCAAAATGCGACCGTTAGCAACGCAATTCAGAGCAACGCCACCAGCAAGACACAAATAATCGACATTCAATTCTTTTTTAACTGTTCTGCAAAGCCGCAACACAACTTCTTCGGTGACAACTTGAATTGAAGCGGCAATATCCATTTCTCGCTGAGTTAATTTCCCTTCAGCTTTGCGTGGAGGCCCTTCAAATAGTTCGTCAAATTTCTGATTTGTCATGGTTAAGCCAACAGTATAGTTGAAATAATCCATGTTCAAACGGAAAGTGCCGTCGTCTTTGAGGTCGATTAAATAGTTGAGAATTTTGTCTACATATTTGGGTTCGCCGTAGGGCGCTAAACCCATGAGTTTGTATTCGCCAGAGTTGACTTTAAAGCCGGTGTAGTAAGTGAAAGCGGAATAAAGCAAACCCAAGGAGTGGGGAAAATCAATTTCCCACTGGGGAGTCAGTTGGTTTCCTTCTCCTAGCCAAACGGAGGTTGTCGCCCATTCTCCTACGCCGTCGAGACACAAAACGGCGGCTTTTTGAAATGGGCTGGGGAAAAATGCTGAGGCGGCGTGGGATTGGTGGTGTTCGGTAAATAGGAGAGATGGCCGTAGTTTTGAGGTTTTGCAGTTGGCCATTTCTGCGAGTTCTCTTTTGAGGATGGTTTTGAGATAAAGCTTTTCTTTCAACCAGATTGGCATAGCTGCTAGGAAAGAGCGAAAACCGTTGGGCGCGTAGGCTAAATAGGTTTCGAGAAGGCGCTCGAATTTGACTAAAGGTTTGTCATAAAAGACTATTCGATCGAGTTGCTGTAGGTCTATTTTTGCTTCTTTTAGGCAATAGGCGATCGCATTCTTGGGAAATCTGGCATCATGTTTTTTCCGGGAAAATCTTTCTTCCTGCGCTGCGGCGATAATTTCTCCGTCGCTAATTAAGGCTGCGGCGCTGTCGTGATAGTACGCCGAGATTCCAAGTATGTTCATCGCTTTTTTCACAAATCCCTATGCGTTTGCATTTGACTATTTCAGAATAGCTAATGATTATAGCTGCTTAAGTGTCGATTTGAACTTTTTATCAGTTTTGGATGCGCTAAAGAAACCGGGTTTTTTACCGGATCTGCGGGCTGGAACCAAGGATTTTCGTAAAAAAACCCGGTTTCTAGACCTCGATGCGCCGCGACTCTTCAATCCAAAATCCAAAATCTAAAATCTAAAATCGATAGATTCGTCGCCCCCAAGCTCTAAAGTAAGTGGCGATCGGGAATTGATAAAATTCACCGACTAACCAGAGGACGATTCCCAGATGGGACAAAAAGGCTAAACCTGTCCAAGCTGCGGGTAGCCATGATAGGCGACTACCGGGAATTGGGGGGAAGTAGTAGGCTGAAAGTCCCAGCAAGGTAGTGGGAAGGAAGATCAGACCAAGTGCCGCGGCTAAGTAGGGCCATCCGAATTCTACGCCTTCGAGGTGGGCTCCGATCCATTGTTTGCCGTTCCAGTGCCAAGTTACGGGCGGTTGGCGATCGGCCATTTTCAGGGATTGTCTTTCAACGCTGGCGGTGAAAATGTGCTGGCAGAAGTTACAAGCCAAGGCATCCATCATCACTAGAGTTGAAATTTGACCGGTGCGACATACCGGGCAAGGATAGTTATCTTGAGGGTTAAAAGGGCGGGTTGATTTTTTTAATTTAGGCATGGAGGGGGTCGTTTGTCAAGACATTGAATTATTTTAAATGATTAATGGTAAATAATTTGGCATTAATTGCGGTTTTATGAATGAAGTGAGGTAAACTTCCAGAAACCTGAGAAAGGCTATATTATGTGGTGCTAATCTGTAGGGTGTGTCGCTGTCAGATTTTTAATGGAACTTGCAGATTATGATATCATACCAAATCCGGGTTTCTTACCCCCTTTATCTCTTAGCCGGCCTTACTGCCGACTTTGTTCGTGTAGACGCGGTTTCAACCGCCGAGTCATAACAGGGATATCTAACCCGGATTTAGTATAAAACATAATTCGAGGTGACTATAATGCGCACCTCTTTGTATTTGATCGCGAGCATACTCTACCTCATCTTTTATTTTTTCTCGTAGGTCTTCAGCTTCTTCACAAACACGAAAGTGAGACATTTCTGCATCCCTGCAAATTTTTTCGTGTTCCTCAATTTCCCAGTAGTCTATAGCATCGAAACAGCCACTAGCATCCCTACCAATCTTTTTGTAAACTAAATCATCAAAATCATAATATGTGACTGTTTTTCCGAGAGCTACACATTTCACTTTACTAGCACCTGCTTTCAGAAGTAACTCTTTGCCTGCGCGTAAAGAATTACCAGTCGTTGATACATCATCGAGCAAAAGAACATTTTTATTTTGAATCAATTCTAAATTGATTATTTTCATTGATTCAAAATGAATGGAGAGTTCGCGATTGCCTCCTGTAGATAATCGATCGATGTTTTTAACTCGTATTAAGCAAAGAGTTGCGTCAGTGATTTTTTCTGGGATAGATTTAGCTAATTTTTGGGCTACTAGATGGATACCCGATACTTGATTACCTGACCAATGTGAAGGAATTACAGCAATGGCAAAGCTCTCATCCATCTTTAAATACTTTTTTAATTCCTCAAACCAGAATTCAATACTTGTTTTTTCTTTCTTTTTCAATTCAAGTATTTTTTCACTAAAGTCATCAAAACAATCATTCTCTTCGCCTTGCAACTTAAGAGGATGATAGTTCCTTAAATAATAGATTTCTTTAGGATCGCTGAAGATTATCATATCTCATGACTTGCTGATATTTTCCTTGCCCATTATAGCATACGCAATCGGAGGATAAAGGGGTTTTATTCCCCGGATTTGGTATAATACCAAGTCCGGGTTTATAGCGGTTCTCACAAACATGAGGTACATCAGCTTCTGGAGAAGATCGGGATTTTCGAGCGTTTTTCTATACCTCACCTACCTGAGAAAGGCTATAGTATCCCCTTTATTGTCATTGCTCTCGAAGTGAAGCATAAGTCCTTCACCACAGGCTGGGCCAACGCAAAGACTCTGCTAATAACGGAGGATTTATAAAGGGGATGGATCACCCGGATTTAGTATCAAATCCGGTAGCATCGGAATGATATAAACGGAGGACACGGCACTGCCGTCTCCCTACAATTAATGGGGTAGGGNNGCTTCGCAGTCTGCCATCCGCACGTCTACGCGCTGTCCGGGCCAAATTGCAGTACCTAAAATGCCGTCTGTCCAGAGTTTGGTAGTGAGTTCGTAATCTGCTAAGGGCCAAATGCTGACGACTGAACCGGCCGGCAAAACTACTGGGCGGCTGGATAAACTTAAGGGACAAATGGGAGTAACTATGATCGCATCCATTCCGGGGTGTATAATCGGCCCATTGGCGGATGCGGTGTAGCAAGTGGAACCGGTGGGAGTTGCGACAATTAAGCCGTCGCCCTGATATTGATCGACTACTTCGCCGTCAACTTCCATTTCGAGAATGCAACTCGGCATTCGATCGGCTGA
>DPLL01000019.1 GCA_003542015.1 Microcoleaceae cyanobacterium UBA9251
CCCGGTTTCTTGAGTTTCTGTCGTAGTGTAAAATAATTAAAAGGGTATAGGTGAGTTTTATGGGGTGTCTTACCGATCGAGCTTTTGAAATTTTGCGGGCAGAAGTTGAGAAGTGTGCTGCGACAGAAGGTATAGCTGGTAATGTGTACCGGAGTATGGTACTCAAGCGGCTGGAGAAAATGCGATCGCAAAATGGCACTTTCGCCTCGATAGAAGAAATCCGCGACACTTTCAAAGATGAATTTCCCAACTTCAGCGAAAAAGCTCTCAAAGAAGCTGTTAAAGCCAACCGCCCGCCCGGATTGTTCAGCAAAATTCTCTGGGTTGGGGGTTTTTTGGGGACTGGGGTGGGGATAATTTGGCTGCTAAACCTGCCATTTCCGATGATTCGCTGGCCAATCGCGAAAACAATGCCGATATTATTGTTACCCAGTTTTATCAGTATGGATCAAAATTACCGGCTGGCGATCGCCCTGGTGGAACAATCCGATCAATTAATCAATAAAGCCACGGCTGCGGCGGATTTCGACTTGGGCGAAACCAAAGCAAAACAAGCGCAAAAACACCTCGACGCCTTGCCGGTTTGGTTTTTAGGTTATTATCCACAAACCTACTGCTCTTTTTTTGGCTGTACTTGGCGCTTTACAGTAGATGAATTTCAAGCAGCCCGCAAAAGTATCGGGCGCATGGATGCTCAGATTTTCCAGCAAAAAAATGCTTTTACTCAGTTAACTCAAGTCGAAGAAACCCTCACCAGCGCGAAACAGCAGTATCAGCAAGCAAAAAATGCGGCAGATAGACAAAAAGCTAGCATAAATTGGCAAAGTGCGATCGACCAACTCAATCAAATTCCCCCAGAAACCCTAGCCGGAGAAACTGCTAGGAAAAAACTCCAAGCAGCAGAAAGAGACTTTCAAGCAATGGGCGGCGTCGCCACCGGATCAGTGCGTGCGGATAACTTAATTGAAGCAGCAAAAGGATTTGCCTTAACTGCGGCTGTAGCATCNNCCAAATTACATTTGATAATCCGGGCTATCTCAACGCTCAAACAAAACTAGCTGAATATCAAAACAATTTAGGCACTACACAGATTCGACTGAAAGCCGAAAAAGAGTCAGTTGAAGCTTTGAATCAGGCTAAAAGCTTGTTTGCAAACTTTCAAACTAACCTAAATTCTACCAGTCAAAATCCCGGTTACGCCCTCGGCCAATTGCAGGAAATTATCAACCAATTAGAATCAGTTAAACCCGGAACAACTGTTTATCCAGAAGCGCAAAAATGGCTGCAATCGGCTCGCAAAAAACAGCAACAATGGCAAAAGACTTAAAGATTGGGAATATGGGGAAACGGCTTAAAAAAAAATACCCATTCTGTCATTCTGAGCGAAGCAAAAAAAATACCCATTCTGTCATTCTGAGCGAAGCNNATGACTAATGACCAATGACTAATTACCAATGACCAATGACCAATGACCAATGACTAATGACTAATTACCAAACTGGGTCAACATAAAGATTAATTGTTACTTGCTCTTTTCCCGAAGGTACGCCGGAAATACAAGCACAAATTATCTCTCCGTCTTCCAGTTCCACTTCGCAAGCGTGACAAGAACCCATGAGACAGCCGGTAGGAATAGAAATTCCTGCACGTTTAGCTACATCCAGCAAAAGCTCTCCCGGTTCAGCTTCAACTGTTACATTTTCTGGTAAAAAACAAATTTTTGTCATTCAAACTTCACCTAAGCTACTAATGACTAATGACTGCTGACTAATGACTAATAACTACCCTAAAATCTGCTTTATATCTAAATGCTTTTCAACGGTATCAGCCAGAGTGTCCAAAAGAGCTTCTCGGTGTTCCCGGTAATTAGGAATTCCTGTAGGAAGAGCCCGCAATCCTCGCTGCTGCCGCAAGTGATTTAACCACGCGCGCCGCCAAGCTCCGTTATCAAAAACACCGTGCAAGTAAGTGCCCCAAATGGATTGGGAATTATTGACCATTCCCAAAGTAGGATCGTCAAACAGTGGTTTAGTCAAATCTGATGCCAACATTTGCGTTCTTCCTTGGTGAATTTCGTAACCTGAAACTGGTAAACCCGGTTGAGGATAGTTAGAAGTTACGGTACGTTGGCGGGCAATTTTATGAGGGGCGATCGCAGTTTTCAAAGGTAACAATCCCAACCCTTTAAATTCTCCCTGTTCTCCCTCAAGACCTTCTCGATCGACTATACTTTCTCCCAGCATCTGAAGCCCGCCACAAACTCCCATCACCGTACCGCCAGCAGTTAAATAGTTTTTAATCGCTTCTGCCATACCGGTTTGCCGGAGTACCTGTAAATCAGAAATTGTCGTTTTAGAGCCTGGTAAAATTACCGCATCTGGATGCCCTAACTGGTCTTTGGGGCTGACATATTTGACCGTGACAGTAGTTTCCGACTCCAGGGGGTCAAAGTCGGTAAAATTAGAAATTCGGGGCAAGCGGATGACAGAAATATTCAGGTCTGTGTGAGAATTTGGAGAACGCCGATCGAGTAAATCGAGAGAATCTTCTGCCGGAAACACTTCGTCTATCCAAGGAATCACCCCAACTACCGGAATTCCCGTGCGTTCTTCTAGCCAAGTCAGTCCTGGATCTAAGATCGATTTCTGACCTCGAAACTTATTAATAATAAACCCTTTAATTAAGGCTCGTTCCTCTGGTTCGAGCAATTCCAAAGTACCGATAATGTGAGCAAAAGCTCCGCCGCGATCGATATCAACTACTAGGACAGTCCGAGCATTCAAATGTTTAGCTACCCGCATATTTGTTAAATCGCGGTGCTTGAGATTAATCTCAGCAGGGCTGCCGGCTCCTTCGCACACAATCATGTCAAATTCTTGACTCAGAAATCCTAAAGATTCCTTAATAGCTTGCCAGCCGATATCAAAATATTGCTCATAATATTGAGTTGCTTGCACATTGGCTACGGCTTTGCCTTTGATAATCAATTGAGAAGTCATGTCTCCTTGTGGCTTGAGCAAAATGGGATTCATTTCCACCCAAGGAGCCACGCCCGCAGCCCAAGCTTGAACTGCTTGAGCGTAGCCAATCTCTCCGCCACCAGCAGTGACATAGGAATTCAGTGCCATATTCTGACCTTTAAACGGGGCGACTCGCCAGCCCCGCCGAGAAAAGATGCGACACAAAGCTGAAACGAGTAAAGATTTTCCTGCGTGAGATGTTGTTCCCACGACCATAATTGCTTTCATATATTATTTGATTTAACCTACAAACTTGTGATTATTTTTGCCATTCTAACGCGAATTCCGAAGATAGAAGGTAGAAGGTAGAAGGTAGAAGATAGAAGGTAGAAGGTAGAAGGTAGAAGGTAGAATCAAAAAAATTCTGATTTCTACCTTTTGTTTTGTGTTTTATGCCGTCGGTGGCTGTTGGCTGGAAATATGCTCAGACTGAGATTCAACAGCAGGTGTGGCCGTTTCGACCAGATCGGAATCTGGGGGATTTGGGGAACTCAATTCAGGTTTTTCTACGTTTTGAGATAGTTCGTCGCCTGTGGGTTCGATCGAGATCACTTCTATTGAAATCGCCTCTACCTCCAGTTTGGGAGAACTGTCGATCGCATCCCCGGATTCGTGAACTTTTGCGAATGGTACATCGGAGGCTTCCGTGTCTTCAGCAACCTGAGTTTCTGGGCTTGTCTGGGTTCCAGTTTCAGAGGGTGCGATCGCCCGATCGCCTATTTCGGGAGAACTAGCGCTTGCTGTAGACATCAACACAGCCCTCTCGATATCGGATTCCAATGGCACTCCTGGACTTTCCTCAACAGCAGTGCTCCTAGTTTCTGCTGCGACTTCGACAGCAGCAGAAGCTAATTCTGATTCGAGAATCTGGTCAATATCCGGTGCAGAAATTGTGGGTATTTCAGCTACTGGCTCGATCGCATCCTGAGCCTTGCGAAGGATCGGTGTTAGCGTCCCTTGTGTTGCAGCCGACTTGCTTTTATCGGCACCTCTGCCTAAAAAACCACCGAGACTATTTTTGATATTGTCGAATAGACTGCCGAAACCTGCGGATTTTTTAGGGACTTTGGCGGGAGTTGGGGAAGCGGGAGTTGGGGAAACAGCAGTTGGGGAAACAGCACTTGGGGAAACAGCACTTGGGGAAACAGCACTTGGGGAAACAGCAGCCTGCGACTCTCTCCCTGGGGCTGTCAACTCTGCTGCTATTTCGTCGTCGAATTCATCCAATTGTTGCTGCACTTTAGCCTCTGGGTGAGCCTCTGGGTGAGCCTCTGTTGGCTCGACCGGCGCTCCGGCGACAATTTCTGAAATTTCTAGCGGTAACGGAGTTTCGTGCGGTAGTGCTGATTCTACAGGGGCTGGCGTTGTGTCAGCAACGGGTGTTTCGATCGACCATACCGGTATTGGCTCAGTTGTGGGTGCTATTGAGTCGGGAATTGGGAACTCAGCAGCGTGAGCAATTTCGGGAGTGGGTGCGATCGAACTTTCGGAAATAAATTCAGCTACTGGGGGTGTCGTCGGCTCTTCCTCTACCTTGACTTCACTCCTATCTGGAACAGGTGGGGGAACAACTTCAGTTTTCGGTTTCTGGGATCTCACAAACTTAGGTTTTGTCGGTGCGGTGTCTTTTTTCTGACCAAACCAGCCCGGAAGTGACCCACCAGCCACAGCCTTCATGGTGTTATCCAAGAGAGCCAACTCAGGAATCGGCGTTTGCTGAGCAATTGGTGTCACTTGTCGGCGCAAACTCAGAGTTTCCCAGGCCAACCAGCCCAACAGAGCGACACCCGCCATTTGACCCAGGAGGAGAGCACCAGTAATTCGCCCCGCACAAGCCCATAAAATTAACGCATAAAAAAGTCCTACCCCGCTCCACACAAAATCACTTTTGCGGTGAACCTCTGGAAAAAAGAAAGCCGCCATGTAAATACTAAAGCTGCCCAGACCGACTGCCAACGCCAGAATGTATGCAAGCATATTGTCGGTACCTCCGCTGAGTCAAATAACCTCTACGCGATAATTCTACCTTTGAGAGAGACTCAACGGCTTCTTTCTCAGGGATAATTTTTGAATCAGAGGCGGGATGGGGTTGCGGTTCAGGTTGGAACAGACAATTGAGATGCAGAGCAATTCGTGATGTGTATCACTGATATGTGATCCCGCGATCGCAGCACGCCAGATAGGATGCTGGTATCTTGTAGGTGTAAGAGGAGAAATGCCTTGGAGCATCTCGTATAGGAGACAAGTGCTATGTTTGAAAAACTGTTGTTAGCGGCGGCCTTAACTTTATCGCTCCAAATATTTGCCGGAGCCAGCACCTCCACAAAATTACCTAAAACTTACGTTTTTCGATCGCTCCTAGGCCCGGTTCAAACCCAGAAACTTCCCCAGGTTGCAGTACCAACGCTAGCCGAGAGCGAAATCTAATCCTAATTTTACGTGCAAGTGCGATCGGGCTGACACAGGTATTTTTCTGATGTTTTATTCGTTCTGTTCTCTTTTCTATTTGATGCTACTTGTGTAATGGCGAGGGATGGGGAGCCCGCACAACCCTTGATTAACCAACATTAATAACTCGAAAATTGAATTTTGCGATCAGTCTACGGCACTCTATGCGATCGCATTTAGAAGCTCAATTTAATTCCTGTAACATACTAGACAAATCCCCACATCTTATTGTATAATATGCAGATTCTCAAGAGGAATAACATACATCCTCCACAGAGAGATGCCAAAACTAATAAGCACATTGACTATTAAACCAAGGAAAGTTAAAATGGGACTTAGCGATCTTCTATTGAACGAAAACAACAGAGAAACTTTTGTTGATGATTGTGTAAAGTTGATAGACGAACAGGTTGCTTCAGCGTCAGGATTGGGTGGTTTTGCTCTGAAAGCTGCTTACTCTACTGTCAAGGGGATACGAGCTGACTATTGCGCGCAAGTAGTAGATCAACTGCTGCCAGAAATCTCGATCGCACTCGATCCGATGTGGACTGAAGCAGTAAACAATGGCAACCCAGTAGAATATCTAGCCCAAAGACAAGCTGAAGTAGCAGACGAATTGCTCCAGATCAGTGACAAAAGGGTCGAGAAAAGCACAAGAGCGATGGTTAAAGGCGCCTATGCCAAACTCCGCCCCTCAGCTAAGACTTACGTGGAAAACGGAGTACCGGATTTAGCCGAAATTATTAATAAATATAGTGCGGTCTGAG
>DPLL01000512.1 GCA_003542015.1 Microcoleaceae cyanobacterium UBA9251
ACTTTGAAAACACGCCCTAGGGGATACCGAGTTCTGTGCATAAAACAATATCAGTGTTCCCAACAACTACCATCCACAAAAAATGTCAAATAACCAAAAACTTTTACTACCAACAATGGGCTGTGGCACTTGGGCTTGGGGCAACAGATTGCTCTGGGGCTACGATGAAAGTATGGACGAGGAATTGCAAGCCGTTTTCAATCTTTGTGTTAGTAAAAGTGTCACTTTATTCGATACAGGTGATTCTTACGGAACTGGGAAATTAAATGGACGCAGCGAGCAACTTTTGGGGCAGTTTTCTCAAGCATATCAAGGAGCAAATAAATACAGTATTTGTATTGCGACAAAACTGGCTGCTTATCCTTGGAGATTGACGCGACAGTCAATGATATCGGCTTGTAAAGCCTCAGCTTCCCGCCTCGGCAAAAATGTAGATTTGGTGCAAATGCACTGGTCTACAGCTAATTATGCTCCTTGGCAAGAAAACGCTCTTTTAGATGGTCTGGCCGACCTTTACGAGCAAGGATTAGTCAAGGGAGTAGGCTTGTCTAATTACGGGCCGAAACGGCTGAAATGGGTACATAAAAAATTTAGCGATCGCCAGATTCCAATTGTTACATTGCAAGTGCAATATTCGCTACTTTCCACCTATCCAGTTACGGAACTTGGATTGAAAGAACTGTGCGATGAAATGGGGATAAAATTGATTGCTTACAGTCCTTTAGCCTTGGGATTGTTGACGGGGAAATACTCGGAAAACGGCCCGATTCCTCAAGGCATCCGAGGTTTAGCGTGCAAGCAGATCTTGCCGGGAATGCGATCGCTTTTGGAGTGTTTGCGAGCAATAGCAGCATCCAGAAATAAGACAGTTTCGCAGGTAGCGATTAACTGGTGCATTTGTAAAGAAACTATTCCTATTCCTGGGGCGAAATCTGCGGCACAGGCGGCAGAGAATATTGGTGCTTTAGGGTGGAAATTAGACTCTGGTGAGATTGAAGAATTGGATAAAGCGGCGGCGAAGGTAGATAAGAAAATGGTGCAAAATATCTTTCAAACTAGGTAATTGGGAATTGGGAATTGGGCCTTTATAGCATTGGGAATATCAAGTCCGGTTAACTAATATCTTGCACCATTTTTATGAACAGGCTTTCCGGCCTGTTCCACAAGATATGAATTTGCTTGTTCCACAACAACTATAGCGATCCTAAATCATTTTCATAATTCTTGTAGGGGCAATCCGACCCCTACTCCCCGTGGTTGCCCAATCCCTCGGAGAGGGCGGGCACTCTTGGCACCGCCCCTACATATCTGCATGAATGATTTAGGATTGCTATAAATTTTCTTGTGGGGAGTAGGGGTTGGGCTTCTAGCCCGCCCATGAAAGACTTATTCACATCACACAAAACTTTTCCACACAGCGCACAAACATTTCTACACCCATCCCCAAAGCAGTTTCATCAAAATCAAAACGCGGGTGGTGGTGCGGGAAAGCCAAATTTTTCTCCTGATTTGCCGAACCCAAAAAGAAATAGCAACCGGGCACTTCTTGCAAAAAGAACGACATATCTTCCCCGCCCATAGTTTGACATTCCGGCACGATTCCCGCTGGAGTTTCCACAACGGATTCTGCAACACTACGCACCAATTCAGCCATGTTAGCATCGTTGATTACCGGCGGGTAAAGCGAATAATAATCTAACTGATAATTAGCCCCGTGACTCTGACAAATTCCGGCAATTAATTGCTCGATTCGCTTGTCAAAATAACCTTGATATGCTGGATTGAAATAACGCACCGTGCCGCCCATTTGAGCGGTATCAGCAATGACGTTGTGGATGTCGCCTGCGTGGAATGTGCCGACGGTTACTACTGCGGAGTCGATCGGATCAATATTCCGCGCTACAATAGCCTGCAAAGCATTGACAATTTGGGCTGCAACTACGATCGCATCTACAGTCTGATGCGGCATCCCACCATGTCCACCTTTACCCAAAATTGTGCAATCAAAAATTTCCACTGCCGCCATCAGCGCGCCACTACGGACGCCTACAGTGCCTAAAGGCAGATTGTTCCACAAATGCAAGCCGACGATCGCATCAACGTCAGGATTCCTTAAAACTCCGGCTTCAATCATCGGCTTCGCGCCGCCAGGGCCTTCTTCCGCTGGCTGGAAGATAATTTTTACAGTGCCCGAAAAGCTGTGTTTGTGCTTAGCTAGATAACAAGCAGTACCGAGGGCGATCGCAATATGACCATCATGGCCACAAGCGTGCATAATTCCGTTATGTTGCGATCGATAACATACCTCATTTTCCTCTTGAATCGGCAAAGCATCCATATCAGCTCGAATTGCCAAAACCGGCCCAGGTTTGCCGCTGTCGATAGTGGCGACAATCCCAGTTTTAGCAATACCAGTTTGATGCTCAATTCCCCATTCCTGCAACTTTTGCGAAACAAACTCCGCCGTTAAAATTTCCTCAAAACTCAACTCAGGTTTTTGGTGCAAACGGCGACGCCATTCCACCAAATGAGGCTGCAAATTTCTAATCTCAAGCCGCAATTGAGATAAATCAACAGAAGTTAAATTAGGCAAAGTAGAAACCATTTTTCATGCTCCTTTCTGAATAATGTGTGAAACTCTCTTTTCCTTCTCTGCGCTCTCTGGGCTCTCTGCGGTTCAAATAAAATCTGATTTTTTTACCACAGAGGCCGCAGAGTACGCAGAGAAATATCTGATTTAAAAAGAGATGTTTTGAGAATTCTGAATAATGTGTGAAACTCTCTTTTCCTTCTCTGCGCTCTCTGGGCTCTCTGCGGTTCAAATAAAATCTGATTTTTTTACCACAGAGGCCGCAGAGTACGCAGAGAAATATCTGATTGAAAAAGAGATGTTTTGAGAATTCTGAATAATGTGTGAAACTCTCTCTTTTCCTTCTCTGCGCTCTCTGCGCTCTCTGCGGTTCAAATAAAATCTGATTTTTTTACCACAGAGGCCGCAGAGTACGCAGAGAAAGATCTGATTGAAAAACAGATGTTTTGAGAATAGGGTTATTTTAAAGTCTGAGCAACTAAATTGACCCCATGTAATAATCGCTCTAAATCTAATTCTGAAGCAGCTTGAGCTAATTTGGCAAGGTCATTTGGGTCATCTAAATGGGGCAAAATACCCAAAACAGGGATTTGAGTTAGGGATTCGATTAAGTCGATGGGTGTCCAATCCGCAATTTCTTGTTCAGAAGAAGCTTGAACACAGTTGAGGACAATACCTCTGAGGTTAAAGCCGCTGTGTCTGGCGAGAGCAACATTCGCTACAGCTTGTCCGATCGCCCCCAACCTCACCGGGACTACCAAAACCCCCCTCATCCGCCAATCTCTGGCAATGTCAGCCACCGTCAGTTCCCGTGTTACAGGGGAACCCAGCCCTCCCAAAGCCTCCACCAACACAAAATCCTTGCGCTCAGTGAGGCTTTGCAGCGCCTTCCAGACCTTTTCTAACTCAATATGTCGGGCTTCCCGTTCGGCGGCAATCGGGGGTGCTACAGGCGCGCTGAAGTGCAGCGGGTTGAGTTCTGAGGGGGTTTGGTCGAGGGCAAATAAACGGGTGTAGAGTTCGCGATCGCCTGTTCCTGTTTGCAACAGTTTCATAATTCCCAAAGTGCGATCGGAGCAGTACATTTGCCAATAAGCAGCCAGAGCACTCGTCAAAACAGTTTTGCCGGCATCGGTATCAGTTCCAGTAATTAGCAGGGAGTTCATTAAATAGCTAATAGGTAATGGGTAATTGGTCTCAACTTCACTCTAGGGGAATTTTGCCGGAAGCGCTCTAAGGAGAAGGCGATGGTTGGGTGGGATTTTCAGCCGGCGCGGGTGCTGGTGCGGGTGTTGGCGCTGGTTCGGGCGCTGGCGCGCTCGCCGGTGCGGCTGTTGGCGCTGGTTCGGGCGCTGGCGCTGGTGCTGGTGCGGGTGTTGGCGCTGGT
>DPLL01000011.1 GCA_003542015.1 Microcoleaceae cyanobacterium UBA9251
GGGCGGGCACTCTTGGCACCGCCCCTACAAGGGGGGGACAAGAACTGGTTCAAAGTCACAGGGGGATCTCCGAGGAATAAACTGTTTTAACCCAAGCTTATTGGGTTATGAAGGTTTTACGCTTTATGCTTCAGAATTTTCTGGCATTTCTAGCAATTCAGGAATTGTGACAAAGCGATATCCCTGCTGTTTCAAACCAGCAATGATATCGGGCAATGCTTTAATAGTACGAGATCGATCGCCCCCGCCATCGTGCATCAAAACAATCGCACCGGGTTTGGCACCTTTGAGGACATTATCAACAAAAGCTTGTGGTTGAGCGCGCGGATCTGTATCTGCGGAAGTTAGGGACCACATCACAACGGAGTAATTTTGTTCTTTAGCATATTTAGCCAAGCCATTATTCAAAACTCCCCCCGGCGGGCGAAAGAAAGATGTTTTAACTCCGGTGGTTTCGTAAATAAGTTTGGCGGTGCGATCGATTTCATTAGCCGCCGTCGCCGCATCCATAGAATCGTACCAGTGATGCCATGTATGATTGCCGATCGCGTGACCTTGGGCCACAACTCTGCGAGCAATTTCCGGTGAATTTTCGAGGGATTTGCCGATCCAAAAAAACGTGGCTTTTACATCATTTTGCTGAAAAATATCCAGCATTTGTGCTGTGGTTTCCGGCCACGGACCGTCATCAACAGTTAAGGCTATAACTTTTTCAGAATTGTTGACTTTTCCCTCAAAAACTGTTTGTCCTTGAAACTGTTCCGGCGGCACAAAAGTCAAAAGTTTTTCTTTAGATTCCAATACAGTGAGAAGTTCTTCAACTGTGCGATCGAGATTAAAGCCTGTGGGATTTTTCCCTAACTCGTTTGCTAGCGGATTTACTGTTAAAGATTGGTTCAGGTTCTGCACCTGCACCGCAGCGGTGGTAGGATTGTCAGTTGCTTGTAAAGCAGGTTGGTTTCCCGGTAGCAGCGTACCGATGACAAAGCTAATCGCAGCCGCTAAAAGTGCGATCGCCACAAAACGCCATTCTTTCCGCAGTCTTTGAAACAGATGATTTATGCTCACTTGAGATTCCTGCCACTCCGGTCACAATGGGGAATATAATAGCAGTTATAGTCTTTCTCAGTAACAGTGCGGTACGCTTCGGGCTTCGGGCATAGGGCATAGGGCATAGGGCATACCTCACAACGCTTGAGAACCGCTATAAATAAGGTAAAACGCGATCGCTCTGGGTGTGCTGTTTTTTCAGGTGAGATTACTTAACACTATTTTAGAATAAAACATTTGCTTCCGGCAAAGCGCCGTGCATTTTACCCAGCCAATCAATCAAATTATCCAATTGCTTTTGGGCACTCAAAACTGCCATTCCTCTAATAGTAACCTTCCCCTTGCTGTAGACAAAACGAGACTGCAAATGATCCGGCAAATTAGCCTTAAGCAAATTCCAAGCGGGTTCCTCCATCGGCGTTTCCAAAACAATATTCTGTTTATTTTCCGGCTTAATCCGAGAAAAACCAATTTGCTTAGCAATTTGTTTGAGTTCAACAATGCGAATCAGTTGCTTAGCAGGTAGAGGAATGGGGCCGTAGCGATCGCACCAATCAGCCTGAATCTGCTGCAACTCTTGGGGCGTACTAGCAGAAGCAACAGAACGATAAGCACTCATCTTTTGATCCAAATCCCCAATGTAATCAGCAGGAATAAACGCAGTCAAACTCAAATCTATTTGGGTATCTTCAACCTTGGGAATTTCTTGACCCTTAATTTCACGAATTGCCTCCTCTAACATTTCAGCATACAAATCAAAGCCGATCGCCTCCATTTGACCCGACTGTTCAGTGCCCAAAATATCACCCGAACCGCGAATTTCCAAATCTCGCACAGCCAACTGATAGCCCGAACCCAACTGCGCGAACTCTTGAATAGCCCGCAACCTCTGCTTTGCAGCATCAGTCAACAGACTTTGCTTAGGATACAATAGCCAAGCGTGAGCTTGAATACCCGCGCGTCCCACCCGTCCCCGCAACTGGTAAAGTTGACCCAAACCAAATCGCTGCGCGTCTTCAATCAAAATTGTATTAACGCGGGGAATATCCAAACCCGATTCAATAATCGTCGTGCACACCAAAATATCAAAATCCGCCGCACTAAAGGACAGCATAATTGATTCTAATTCCGAAGCATCCATTTGACCGTGGGCGATCGCAATTCTCGCAGAAGGAACCATCACCTGCAACTGAGCCGCCAACTCATCAATCCCCTCAATCCGGGGCACCACGTAAAAAACCTGACCACCCCTGTCTAATTCTTGACGAATCGCACTCCGCACCGCTTCCGGGTCATAGGGAGCCAAATGCGTCTGAATCGGTCGCCTGCTGGGAGGCGGAGTAGCAATCAAACTCATCTCCCGAATCCCCGAAAGAGACATATATAAAGTCCGAGGAATCGGCGTTGCTGTCAGAGTCAGAACATCCACCTCTGTTTTCAGAGCTTTAATAGCTTCCTTTTGCTTAACCCCAAACCGCTGCTCTTCATCCACCACCAACAAACCCAAATCCCGAAATTTAATCGCCTTACTTAAAACAGCTTGAGTACCCACAATCACATCTAATTCACCAGTAGCCAAACGCTTGTGAATTTCCCGGCGTTCCGTTTCAGTGCGAAAGCGATTCAGCAAACCAACTTCGATCGGATAAGGCGAAAAACGCTCCTTCAGCGTGTGATAGTGCTGTTGGGTCAAAATCGTCGTCGGCGCGAGCAAAGCCACCTGCTTGCCCGCTGTAACCGCCTTAAAAATAGCTCTGAGAGCGACTTCCGTCTTGCCAAAACCGACATCACCGCAGACCAAGCGATCCATAGGTCGATCGCCCTCCATATCCCGTTTCACATCCTGAGTTGCCTTCAACTGATCCGGCGTGGGCTGGTAAGGAAAAGAATCCTCTAACTCTTGTTGCCAAGGCATATCAGGAGGAAAAGCGTAACCTGTTTGTTGAGCTCTTTTAGCATAAAGATTCAACAAATCTACCGCTAATTTCTTAACAGCTTTGCGAACCTTTGTTTTAGTTTTTTCCCAAGTTTGACCTGTCAGTTTGTTGAGTTCCGGCACTTTATCGGCCACAGTCCGAAACCTCGACAAAGCGCCCAATTGATCGGCCGCGACTCTCAGAGTACCGTCACCGTATTGAATTAGCAAATACTCGCGAGTTTCCAAATCGAGGGTTAGACGTTCCAACTTGATAAATCTGCCCACTCCGTGCTGGCGGTGCACTACATAATCACCAGGGCTTAATTTATTCGGGTCTACTTGTTTAGAAGCAGCGCGGCGGCGCTTGCGAACATAGCTAAAAGTAGCCAGAGAATGTTGACCGTAGAATTCCCGATCGCAAATCAAAACAATCCGAAAAGTCGGCAGAATAAAACCTTCCAATTCAGCCAAACCGCTGTACTTCAAAGCAACCGGAATATGCTGTAATTGCAACTTATCGATCGCCAAATAATCGCGAGGATTCACCACAAACTGAGCCGGACAGTCATGTTCCGACAACAGAGAAACAGAGCGACTGGGTTGAGCCGAAACCAGAAACACCGAAAAACCGCGATCGCGCTCCTCCCTGAGCGTTTGGGATAACTTCGCAAATTGGTGAGGCATCACCGGCACCGGGCGAGAAGCCAAATTAATCGGAGGAGACGAAGAAACCGGAACCGAAAAAGCAGATTCCGCCAATTCTGACAGATAGAGTCGATCGAACCCTTCCACATCAACCATAGACTCAGCAAAAGAGCGGTGAATCTTAGGAAGAGAAGCAACTAAACTTTCCCATTGCTCCTGAGCACTTTCAAACCAGCGATCGCAGTGAGCCTCACACTGAGCCGGTTCATCAATCGCAACCAAAGTATTCAGTGGCAAATAATCCAAAATAGAAGCAGGTTTCTCAAAAGCCAAACCCAACAAACGCTTAATAACCTTCCCTTCCCCTTCTTCCCCTTCTTCCCCCTCAACATACGCGCCCTTCGCGCCTTCGCGGTTCGTTTTCAAAATAGACTTTTGGGCCAAAGCCCCGCGAACAATCCCGCCAAAATCAGTAGGAGTCAAAACCAACCGATCGATCTTATCAAGCGATCGCTGCGAAGACGGGTCAAACTCCCGAATTTGCTCCAAATCATCCCCGAACCATTCCAGCCGCACCGGCAACTCAGCCGCCACCGGAAACACATCCACAATATCGCCTCGACGACTCCATTGGCCCTCCATTTCGACTAGAGCCACCCGATCGTACCCCATCGAGGCAAGTTGGCGGTCTAAAATCTTCGAGTCTTGAGTCATACCTCGCGCCAAGGTGAGACAGTAGGGTTCAAAAGCAGCAGGCGGTGGCAAATGAGACTGGAGAGCCCGCGCTGTAGCTACGATCGCGATCGGCTTAGAATTAGTTGTGATTTCAGGTTTCTGGACTAAATCCGCCAGCACCTGCATTTGTCCCCAAGTCATTTCGCTTTCATCGGAGTAAGAGAGCTCGTAGGGCGAAGCCTCCGAAGTCGGGTAAAAATGCACAGTCTGCCAGCCCATCGCCTCCAGCCCGGCCACCCAGCGGCCTGCTTCTTCGAGAGTTGCTGTCACTACGAGTAAATTCCGCCCTTCTTGCTGTGCGAGGGCTGAAGCTACCAAACCTTTTGGCAAGCGGGCTACGCCGTTGAGTTGCACGTAGCGATGGCGCTTGAGCTTGTTGAGTAGTTCTGTTGCTAGGGGCGATCGCCCCAGAATACGAATTATTGAAGAGAAAGTCATGCGCTTTTAATTTTAATGCCTGATCGGCGAAGGCTCTTTCCCGCCGGCCTGTTAAGGAGATTGTACGACAAACATCATTGATTGTGTCGATCGGCTGTTGTCGTCTGGGAACTCAACTGCGGGTAGATTTCTGCTCTAATATATCGAGGCTACGATCGAAACGAGCCTGTTCCGTTAATCTAGTGACAGGAAAGAGAAAAAATTTCGATTTTGCGATCGAGATTAAAAGCTTTCAGACCTCTGTTGTGACCACACCCAAAAACGGATACAGGCCCCCGACTCAAGTTGTGAAGAACGAAAAATTTTAGAGGTTAGGGAGAACCCGCAGATTATGGCTGCTGGGTCAATCTAAAATCTAAAATCTAAAATCTAAAATCGACTAACCGGGCTGCGCTTGCCGTTACCACCGATAATTTTAGAAATGTCCCCAAGTACCGACCTTCTGATTGTTCTCCTGCTGATTTTCCTAAATGGCTTATTTGTGATGTCAGAGATGGCCATCATCTCGGTACGCAAGGTAAGACTGCAACAGATGGCCAACCAAGGTTCGATCAATGCCCGCGTAGCCTTGGATCTGGCTAATGCGCCCAATCAGTTCTTACCGACAGTTCAAATCGGGATTACGCTGCTGGCCATTCTGTCGGGCGCTTTCGGAGAAACGACTCTTGCTAAAAGAGTAGAGCCTTTGTTGCGGCTGATTCCTGCCCTCGCACCCTACTCTGACACGATCGCCTCGGTAGTCGCAATTTTAATCATAACTTATCTGACCTTAATTATCGGCGAACTGGTGCCGAAGCGACTGGCGCTCAACAACCCGGAGCCGATCGCCTCAAGTGTGGCCATTCCCATACGAATGCTCTCAAAAATTGGTGCTCCTGCGGTTTATGTTTTAAGTTATTCCACTGACTTAGTAATGCGAATCATGGGGATTTTGCCCTCGACAGAACCGCAAGTTACAGAAGAAGAAATTAAAGTTTTAATCGAGCAAGGAACCTCAGCCGGCACCTTTGAAGAAGCCGAACAAGATATGGTGGAAAGAGTGTTTCGTTTGGGCGATCGACGAGTCAGCGCCTTAATGACACCGCGCCCCGATCTTACCTGGCTCGATCTCGAAGATTCAGTGGAAGAAAATCGCCAAAAAATGCTCGGTAGCGGTCATTCTCGGTTTCCCGTGTGTCAGGGAGGCCTCGACAACGTTGTCGGTTTAGTACACGTTACAGATATGCTGTCTCGGACTTTAACCGGTCAACCCCTCGATTTAAGCGCTTCTTTACGACGACCTTTATTTGTACCAGAAAGCACGCGGGGTTTAAAAGTATTAGAACTTTTCAAGCAATCTAGCAATCAAATTGCCTTGGTAGTAGACGAATATGGCGTAATTCAAGGATTAGTTACAGTCAACGACATTTTAGTCGAACTGGTGGGCGATTTTCCCTCGATTGAAGATGCAGACGAGCCGCAAGCCGTGCAGCGGGAAGACGGTTCTTGGCTGTTAGACGGAATGCTACCAGTCGAAGATTTTTTTGAGATGTTTGAAATCGAAGAATTGTCAGAAGAAAACAAAGGAAGTTACCACACAATGGGCGGTTTTGTGATTACAAATTTGGGCAAAATTCCCACAGCAGCCGAGCATTTTGAGTGGAACGGTTTGCGCGTAGAAGTAGTGGATATGGACGGGAACCGAGTTGATAAAATCTTAGTCATGCCGATCGACAAAGTGGTGAATCTACCCCCAAGCAATCCAAAAACCTAAAAACCATTCCTCACAGATCAAATATACATTTCCTTTGTAGGGGCGGGTTCACCAACCATCATCGCCGGAAACAAACAATCTCAAAAACCCGCCCCTACCCAACGATAAATCATCACCTATCATTTAGAAATTAAATATAAATATCAGGTTGATGTGAATTATTGGTGGGGTGGGGGCGGGTTTTTATATATTGTTGGTCATCGTTATATATTGTTTGTGAACCCGCCCCTACCAGAGCGCAAATTGTACAATAACGAATC
>DPLL01000083.1 GCA_003542015.1 Microcoleaceae cyanobacterium UBA9251
GCTGGGGGATGAGGTGGCGAGTCGGAAATGGTTGGAAAAGGCTTGTCATTTCCAGGAATTGATGGAGTTTGACCCGGCTATGGCTGGTTACTGGCGAGGGAGGGCGTTGTTGGGCTTGGGGGATGTGACGGAAGCAGTGGAAGCCTATCGAGGTGCGTTGAGTCGGCGGTTGCTCTACCCTTTTCGCGGTGAGGTTGANNACTCGAAAAATTCAGAAATTGACCTCTGGATTCGTCTTATAGGTATAGAGACAAAAATAAAAGTTTGTTTCAACAATAAACAACTCTCAACGGAGCTTAATCATGTTTAAAGTAAGAATCTGGTAGAACCAATATTTTTTCAGCAAAACTACATTTGTAAGCTGATTAAATGTGATTTAAAGATGTAGGGTGGGCACTGCTCACCCTACATCTTTTGTTGCTGACCTGAATTCAATGACACAATCTGGTGCAATGGGTGGAAATTAGAGTTCTCGTGCTTGAGGGTGCATTTATCTAGGAAAAAACAGCCTCTAACTCGAAAAATTCAGAAATTGACTTTGGGAATCGTCTTAAGGGTGTAAGAGCGAACCAAACGAAAGAGAACTAATTTACAAAAAAGGAGAGAAACACAAATGCCAATCATACAACCGATGCATAAGTTAGAGTTAGCCAATATCCCAGATAACACCAGAGATTTTAAGGTGAGTTACGTGGGGGAAGACGATAACTTTCCCAAAAACGGCATGGTCGAAGTTGATTTAAATGCAGGAGGACAAATCCAAAACCAGTTAACTTTTACTTACGAACTCCAAGTCTTACGAGTCCCAAACGAGGGGACATTTAATTCGCCAGTTATAACCATAGAAAATTTATCAGACTTTCCAATCGACATAACATTTCAATGAAAACCTGCCTGACAAAAAGGAGGCGATCGCTTTTTAGTTGAGCTTAAGACGAAGGAGTGCGATCGCTTGTCATAATTTTTGTTAAGGAATTAGGGGGGTAATTTCCCCTCTTTTTCATTTGAAAGAAGGCCGATCGCTTTATTATCTAAAACTCCGACTTTTCCGACTTTACGATCCGACTTTTCCGACTGACAGGAGCAAGGTAGGGGAGCCATGATAGAGACATGGAAAGGATGCAGCCTCAAAAAAAGAGCAACTGAATCCAATCCAAACCTGGATAAATGCTACATCAAAGTATAAATCGTGCCTGTAGACAAAATCTCATAACTCATGGAACTTATTTGGTTCTTTAAAACCCTCAACAAATATATTGCCTCCTACAAATGGCAATTCATTTTACTCTTTACCTGCCTAATATTCGACGCAGCATTCGATTCAGTCTTCCGAGCCAGCTTAAAATTTATCATCGATGCCGCCATCGTTCCCCAAAACTATAGTCTTCTGGTTCTAATCCTGTCCTTGCTAGTTGTCGGAGCAATTCTATATGCCTGCATCGGTTTGCTAGGAATTTTCCTCGGAGCGCGTTTGGGCATTTTAATCACCAACAATATCCGACACTCTCTATTCGAGCATCTCCAAAGCCTTTCAATGGAGTTTTTTGGGCGACGTTCAGCCGGGGATATTGTCAATTGTCTCATCGCCGATGTCCAAAAGGTGGAAAATGGTGTAATTACAATGGGGTTGACAGTTGTTGTTTTAGAACTGTCTAACTTCCTATTTTCTCTGGTTTTCCTCTTCCTCCTCAACTGGCAATTAGCCCTGCTCAGTTTAATCGGTTTAACCCTCTGCACCATTGCCCCAGCAAAAATTGCCAGCCTTGCCACCGACGCAGGCTATCAGTTATTACAAAAAGAAGGAAAAATTGCCAGCGTTGTCGAAGAGAATATCCTCTCGCAAACCGTTGTCAAGTTATTCGGGCTGGAAAACCAAATGAGTAAGGATTTTTCCAGGGATTTGAAAGACTTAAAACAGGTTTATGTCCGGGCAACCTTTCTCTCCTACTTAGTGCAGAAAGTCCCCATGATTGGTTTTGTCATGACGCAGCTTCTCGTTTTAAGTATCGGTGCAGTCATGACCTACAGGAATATAATTTCTGTAGGAACTCTTACCTCATTTCAAGTTTTAATGGTAGGATTGAATCTCAATATCCTCGGCTTAACTTCGTCACTGCCTGCATTTATTGATGGAGTGGCAGGGATGCAACGCATCAGCGATATCTTATCAGAAACTCCGGCGATTCAGGAGGCACCAGATGCGATTGATTTACCTCACTTTTCCAGTGATCTTTACTTTGACGATGTTACCTTTAGCTACTCCCAAGATAGAGGCGGGGTAAAAAATCTATCCCTGAATATTCGCCAAGGAGAATTCGTGGTATTTGTCGGTCAAAGTGGAGCAGGTAAAAGTACAATTGTCAACTTGCTGACGCGATTTTATGACCCAGATAAAGGACGCATTCTGTTTGATGGAGTTGATTTACGTCATGCAACAATACGCTCCCTCCGTTCTCAAATTGGACTGGTTTCTCAAGATGTAATTCTCTTTAATTGCTCGGTGCGAGAAAACATCCGCATGGGCTATCTAGAAGCCACTGACAAACAAGTCGAAGCCGCAGCCAAAGCCACAGAAATTCACCAATTTATTTTGACCTTACCTCAAGGTTATGACACTACCGTTGGTGACAGGGGCGGACAGTTATCAGGAGGACAACGGCAAAGAATCGCCCTCGCCAGGGCGTTGGTGAGAAATCCAGCAATTCTAATTCTCGATGAAGCCACATCCGCACTTGATCCCGCCACGGAAGCCAAAATCCTCACCACCATCGAGCGCATCACCAAAGAACGCACCGTTATTTTCATCACCCACCGCATGGCTAATGCGTTGCGTGCGGATGTCACTTACGTGATGGAAAACGGCGGCTTGGTGGTGAGTGATTGACACCAATTTTTTATGAGGCTGCATAGAATCCGATCCCCCCTAGCCCCCCTTAATAAGGGGAGTAGGGGGTGGGACAAGATTCCGCTCAAAGTCCCCCCTCTTTAGNNTGCAACTTCACATTAAATTGGTATGACACATAGATTTAACTTGTACTGAACATTTTGGAGTTGAAAATTATGACCGATACAAATGATTACAAATGGCTAATTCCCTCTTCTCATAACCTTGGCTCAAAATCTCTTGAAGAAGAGAAAACTCTCTGGGATAAACACCACGAAGATTATACCAACAACGCTTTCAGCCTCACCCAAGACCCTAAAATCTGCAAAACCTTAATCCGTCCAGAGCGTTCTCCCGGCTATGATATTCCCAACTCNNGGCTCGGAAATTTATCTTCAGAAAACCTTACTAGAATTTTGCCCCCAAATTGGACAAATCTACTGTACCGATTTTTCCAAAACAGCGATTGAAAAAGCACGAGCAGATTGGGAAAAAGCAGATGGAGATTCCCGACTCAACAATCAGCAAATCGTGTTTGAGGAAGTAGA
>DPLL01000057.1 GCA_003542015.1 Microcoleaceae cyanobacterium UBA9251
AATTTAAACTCTAGTACAATCATGCTATTATTCTCTCGTTTTTGCAGAGCATTGTATTCACAAAGTGCATATATTTAATAATTGTTTACACTTTGTAGAAATTAAAGCCGTCCTAGAAGGACGGGGCTTTAGACCCATGTTTTTGGTAACAATTGCGCCGGTTAGAAAACTTTTAAGTGAATGGGATCGTAGCGCGATCGGGCGCTTTCAACTTTCGCGGCGCTCAAAAAAGCTCGAACAGTCCTGTTAAGGTTTGTCTAATAGACATCTCCAAAAACTATTGTAGGGCAGGCATCCAGCCGGCCTTTGACCTTATTTTTAGGAGATGTCTAATGATTATGTTGCTGATATTTCCATCCAGGGTTTCAAACGCGATTCACTATTGGGGTCATACCCATAAGCCCAACTCTGAAACTCTTCAAAAGCGACCCGTTCTCGCGCCGCTTTTTCTGGGTCTTCTGTTCCTATGTTCGTTCCATAGAAGCGCTGTTCGCCCAAAGCACTTCGGGCTTGGATTGCTTGGGTACGCGGGATGCGTCGGTTCTCATAGGTGGTCAAGGCTTCTTCAATGCTGGACGAATGGGAAAGGCATTGAGCCAGTTCGTAGGCATCTTCAAAAGTGCTATTGGCTCCCTGTCCAGCATAAGGGGACATGGGATGGGCGGCATCGCCTAGAAGTGTCACCCGTCCTTGGCTCCAACTCTTCAAAGGCAGGCGATCGCAGAGTGGGAAAAATAAAATCTGCTTTGGATCAGTGGCTTCAATGATCCCCCTTGCGGGTTCCCACCAATTCGAAAATTTCTCCAAAATGCTAGACTTAATTTCTGCTGCACTCTCAGGCACTGGACATTTTGGCATCAACGCCCGTAACGTCCAACATCTGTAGCCACCGCCCACATCAAACAAGAAAAGAACTTTTTGCTCTCCCTTCATCAAAATCAGTTCATTGGGATTTAGCAATTCGTGGTTATACTCGATCACCGCCCGCCAAGACATACTGCCCAAATAACGAGGTTCCTCATCACCGATCAGGGTTTGTCTAACTGCTGAGTTGAATCCATCTGCACCAATCAGCAGGTCAGCCCGTACCGATTTACCCCCATCAAAATGCGCTGTCACCCCGTTCTCATCTTGCTCAAAGCCGATGCAGCGATAATCCAAGTGGATCGCTTCCGGGGGGAGTGCGGAGGCCAAGACTTGCTGCAAGCGCCACCACCAGAAAAGCAACGTTGGCTGTCCGTATTTCTCCTGGTGGGTAGCTGTGTTTTGTGTGATTGTCTCTCCTGTATGTTTTTTGAAAAAACTCTGATTTAGTTGGCTGCTGGCGCGTTTGAGCTCCTCGACGATACCTGGAGAGATGGCATCAAGGGAGTTTAAGCCGTTCGCAAATAGAGCCAAACCTGCTCCCACTGGGCGAAATTCTTTGGCTCGTTCATAGACATGGGCATCTATGCCTTGTTTTCGCAGGGCGATCGCCGTTGCTAGACCTCCAAGCCCACCACCAATAACTGCGACTTTGTGAACAACAGGACGGCTAACTTGTTGGATTTCCATTTTCTGTACCCGATCAATTGATGATTCTTGATTCTTATTTGGGAAGTCTTAATTAGAGGCTCCACTGGTCGAGCAGCATCCAAGATGCTATAACAGTTTGGTACATTTACGCGATATATTTCAGGCATCTAGGACTGATCCGACACCGGAAAAACCTCGCTAGCATCATCCGTAAGAATGAACGGCGTACCCTTCATGAGCTTTCAACATTATAATATTTAAAGCACCATTAGTATCCCTACATACTTTCTACATACTTTAGCTGATCTAGCTTGAGGATAAATACTTATTATTGATTCTACCACTAAATAGTGAAAAAACTATTAATTTATATTAAGGACGATCGCAGAAACCGGGTTTGTTTACTAATACTCGTGGCCCAGTGATGACTGCGATCGACCAGGTTTCGACCTAGACTATCGCGCTCAGAAACCCGGTTTCTCTATACATAATTGATGGGTTTTCTGAGAGTGAAACACAAAGGGACAGAGACAAAAAGAAAGAGAAATCAGCACAAAATAAGACGCGACCGCCCTCAGAAACCCGGTTTCTCCTTCTGTTAAAAAGCAGGCAAAAAGCCTGCCCTAAACTATCTCTATTCTACCCATTAAATCCGATCTTCCACATCCTGATATAACTCCCGTAAACGATCCAAATTACTCTCAGAAGTCTCCCAATAACCGCGTCCATTCACCTCTAAAAATGTGTTCACCATCTTAGGGAATGAATGAGGATTTAAGTTCATCAAACGCTTCTGCATCGCTTCATCATTGATCGACGTCTCATTTACATCCTCATACACCCAATTGTCAACGGCGAGCGCGGTGGCACTCCATCCCATTCATAGGTGTCAACTTAAGCTCAAACTCAGTCAGAGACTGCTGTTTGACTATTAACGCCTGATCCCCCCCCATTCTTGCCCCCTACTCAACCCCTACTCCCCTTCAGAAGGGGGGGACAAGAACTTGTTCAAAGTCCCCCAACAATCAGGGGGATTTAGGGGGATCTAGACTTCGCCTAAAAGCGACATTTATCAAGAATTTCAGCCTTAAGTTGACACCAATGCATCCCATTATATTAACGAGACGCTTGGATAATTCCCGCACTCCTTCATCTCCGTGCGATAACATCCCTTCATACCACTTGGGATTTAACATTTTTGTCCGTGCATTGTTGAGCGAAGTGTCGAAACCCGGTTATGAAGGTTTTGATGCGTAAGTCCTGATTTTCCAACTGCTAACCAAACATTAGCTAATTTTATCTTGTCCATTTCTTCTGCTCCCTTGCGGTGACAATGAATTCTAGTTTGGTGCGATCGCGTTCCATTTCACCAACAGCCGAACCTTTATCAAAGATTGCGCCCGTCGGACAAGCATCGACACATTTACCGCAAGAGGTACAAGCATCGACTTCACCCCAAGGCTGATCTAGTCCTGTAATCAAGCGTGACTCTGCGCCACGATTGGCCACATCCCAAACGTGTGCTCCTTCGATCTCGTCGCAGACTCGCACACAGCGCGTACAGAATATGCAACGGTTGCGATCGATACCAAAGAGTTCGTGGGATACATCCACATCGCGTTGTGGGAATTGATAGGGAAAGCGAGAATGCTCCATCCCTGTGGCGATCGCCATATTTTGCAGTTCACAGTTACCATTCGCAACGCACACAGCACAAACATGATTGCCCTCAGCAAAGAGCATTTCCACTACCATTTTGCGATAATTCTTTAACTGATCGGTATGGGTTTGCACTTCCATTCCTTCGGCAACTTGAGTTACGCAAGCGGCTAACAATTTAGAACTGCCTTTGACTTCGACCATGCACAAGCGACAGGCTCCCACATCGGTGACACCCTCAAGGTGACAGAGCGTCGGAATCTGGATTCCTGCTTCTTTTGCAGTAGCAAGAATGCTTTTACCTTGCTCGGCGGCAACTTCGATATCGTCAATTTTTAGGGTTACTACAGCCATTTTATTTCACCTTGTTTGGCATTATTTTATAATCACTAAAGTTCCACAATCGTTACTTGGTTTGCAGCAGTGCCAAATATTCATCGCGGAAGTGGCGGAGTGTACTTAGGATCGGATTTGGGGCCGATTGTCCTAAACCGCAGAAACTCATCGCTTTCACCATACTACAGAGTTCCTCTAAGAGGTCAACTAAATCTCGGTAAATCTCTGCCGATCGACCAGAAGTGTCTAAAATTGCTGGTTTTCAATCGTGGATGGTTCCCGGTGAACTACCAGACACTGACCGATACGGCGGTACAGCGCTGGCTTCCTGATTCCTTGGGGATAGCGTCTCACAAAACCGAAGTTTTACCAGATAGGCTTACATCCCCTCCCCAGGCCGAAGCGCTAGTTCCTAACGCCAGAATCCGCAAGGCTTCATTTCTAATATTAATCGCTGCATTCACATCGCGGTCATGGTGAGTACCACAATGCTTACAAGTCCACGCCCTAACATCAAGACTGAGATGATCAACTCGATTCAGCCAAACATGGCAAGTCTTAGAGCTAGGAAACCATCCATCGATCTCGATATATTGCTTTCCTTCACTTTCAGCCTTGTACTTGAGCATTGTGCAGAACATACCCCAGCCAACATCGCTAATCGCTTTAGCTAAGTTATGATTCTTGACCCTACCCTTGATGTTGAGATTTTCCACTGCAATAACTTGGTTTTCGTTGACTATCTTGCGGGATAGTTTGTGCAGAAAATCTTCGCGACATCTGGCAATTTTGGAGTGAAGTTTTGCCACTGCCAATCTTGCCTTTTTACGGTTTTGGCTACCTTTCTTTTTACGGGATAGCTTTTGTTGTTTGCGCTTTAGATTGCGCTGACGCTTGACAAAGAATTTAGTAGGATTATCAAACTTAGAGCGATCGCTAGTAATCGCAAAATGCGTCAATCCCACATCAATACCAACAGCTCGATCTACTGGTACTGATTCAAGATTAGCCTTGCCATCATCAACCAAGACAGATACAAAGTATTTGCCATCAGGATGGCGCGACACAGTGACGGTTTTGATCGTCCCGTCCAAGGTTCTATGAAGGCGGCCATGTACTAATCCAATATACCGGTAGATTGATCTAGTCACCATCAAACTTGACATTTTGAGGATAGCTAATCGACGGCCTACCATGCTTTGATTTGAATTTAGGCAACATCGCCCTTTTGTCAAAGAAGTTTTTATAGGCAGTTGATAGATTCAAAGCTACGACTTGCAGACATTGAGAATATGGTTCTTTTAACCATTCATATTCTTTTTTGAGCGCAGGAAGCAAGCCTTGTATGTATCCTCTAGATAACCCCTTCCCAGTATTCTTATAAGTTTCTTGACATAGGTTTAGAGCATAGTTCCAGAACCATCTCGCACAGCCGAAAGACTTTGCAAGCAAGGTTTCTTGCTCACTTGTGGGAGAGATTCTGTATTTGTAGGCTCTATACATTTATCGAGATTGTCGAATACCGATCGGATTATTATAGCAGATAGAATTGATCTTGATTCTCTACCGCTCAATTTATTTTGGGCTGCGCTTTCATCCCGTCACTCATCCTTGTAAACGGATAGAGTGCGGGACTTCCCGTTCGCATTGGTTAAACGTAGTCCTGGCGGGACTTAGGCTGGTCAGCTATCTAAAGTTGGAGGCTGTAATGGCCTCGTCTCTGAAAGAACGGGGTGCTGACCGACAGCATAAACAACACCTTTATTGTTAAAGAGGAGGTATTTTGCACTGTGTCTATTCCATTATCTAATTTCTGGTTGAAAGTGGCGAAAAAAACATAAAACTTAAATACTTAGGGGTGATTGTGAACTTATGTTGCAAAAATTGAGAGATTTTCTTAAATTTTGTTTAAGGATAGAATTTGTCAATCTAAAGGCGAGAATATTAGGTGAGATAGAATTCTCATTCGTTTAAGTTAGATTGATTAGATAATCAGTAGATAGGAAAATCTAATGGTAAATAGCCACAAGCCCAAACGTATCGGTATCCTGACCAGTGGGGGAGATTGTCCTGGACTCAACGCTGTCATTCGTGCAGTGGTGAAGGTGGCGACGTATAAATACGGTTGGGATGTCTATGGCATTCCCTATGGAACCGATGGCTTCATAGAGGTACTTTTAGGCAAACGCCAGCCAGAAGACTTAAGGATTAGAGATCACGGTTATGATATCCCCGGATTAGTACAGGGATTAGATATTCTCCATTTTCTCAGTGGCAGTGTTTTGGGATCGATTAGTAAAGGTGATCCAGAACTCCATGCGGACGAGATCATTCGAGGTTATGAGAAGTTGGGATTAACCGCCCTCATTGGAATGGGTGGGGATGGTAGTATCGAAATTTTAGAAAATTTAGCTCAAAAAGCTGCTGAACAAGGCAAAGCTTGGAACTGGGTCGCCGTCCCCAAAACCATAGATAATGACATCCCTTTTACCGAAGCATCCGTCGGATTTGATACCGCAGTTAATCGCGTTACCCAAGCTCTTTATGATCTAACATTTACTGCTGCTAGTCACGATCGCGTCATGTTAGTGCAGGTGATGGGAAGAGATGCTGGTTATTTAGCCTTGGAAGCAGGAATTGCGGGTGGCGCAGATGCCATTCTCATTCCCGAACTAACTCCCATTTTGGATGAATCTGTAGTGCAAGGAATCTGCCATCACATAGCTCAATTGCACAAGCATGGACGCAGGTTTGCTCTTGTGGTGGTGGCGGAAGGAGTCAAAAATCATCTCGGTCAAAAGGAACATTACATCGGTGACTACTTGGCGCAGCGCATTCAGGAGTACAGTAGCCAGTCTCACAATAGCGATTTGCCAGATTCGTTGAGCCTTCCCTCCCTCGATACTCGCGTCACCTTACTCGGACACTTACAGAGAGGCGGAAATCCAACTTCGACAGATCGACTCCTGGCTACTGCTTTTGGTCGGGAAGCAGTAAATTTAATTGCTAACGGTAACTACAACCAGATGGTAATTTGGCAAAATGGCCGGGTTAGCAGCGTGCCGATCAGCCGTGTGATCGAGCAAATTAAAAAGGGACGCAGAGAGAAGAAAGCACCTTCGTGCGTTGATCCTCAAGGTTTTTTGGTGCGAACGGCGCGCGACATCGGTATCTATGTGGGAGAAACGAGCATTGACGATCAGTAGGTAAACAGCATCAGCGATTAGATTTGAGCCGATCGCTTGATACCTCTAAAAGTAGTTTTTTAGACCGAGACTTTCTGCCAGTAAATGTCGGTGAAAAACCCGACAACTGGCAACCTTCGGGTAAACGAATCAAACAAGTTTGTATCGATATAGCAATCCTAAATCATTTGTAAATTTCTTACTCCCTCCCCGCGAGTTCGGGGAGGGTTGGGGTGGGGTAAAAATATTTACGACTCCTGCAAGGATTGCTATAATTGAGTTCAAAGGTCGCGCGCATATACTCAGGAGTCTTTGATCTATGATTAGCCCAAATGAAAGAACTTAGTTTTGAAGCGTTGCATCTATCTAGTCCACAAGTCTTGCTATCGACTCTGCAAGAACTTCGACAGACTGTTGAAAGCGAAGGACAAGCCACCTTTAGCCAATGGCGATCGCACATTCATCGATCCGAGTTTCTTTCTAGTGCATTGAATTTAGCTCAGTATCTAGCATTACGACAGCATGATCTACGCGAACTCCAAGCCGCTCTAATGCCTTGGGGCTTATCATCATTAGGACGGATTGAAGCGCGGGTAATGCCCAATCTCGATGCCGTTATTGCCACATTGCAAGTCATTTGCGGCAAAGACTCTGACGAGGTGATCCACCGCCCACCGATCGAGTCCTTTTTTGAGGGGAATCATTTACTGCGACAGCACACCGAGGAATTATTCGGGCCAACCTTGACTCATCGCCAAGTCAGAATTATGGTCACATTACCTACCGAAGCTGCCTCTGACTATGGGTTAGTGCGAGAAATTGTCCGACGGGGTGCTAACTGCTTGCGAATTAACTGCGCCCACGATACCACCGAGGGATGGAAGCAGATGATCGATCATATTCGTCGAGCGGAACAGGAACTCGGAACCTGTTGTAAAGTGATGATGGACTTAGGAGGCCCCAAAATCCGCACGGGATCGGTACTTGCGCCACTGGATCAAAAACGGGTGTTTCGAGGCGATCGGATCTTGCTGTCGCGGTGCGTACCTGAACCCGGAAGTGAAGTAGAGTCAGGTGAGGCAATCCCATCACCTGTAGACAATTTCCAATTTTGCTGTACGGTTCCCGAAATTCTCGATTTATTAGTAGTTGACGCACCCCTGTATATTGATGATGGCAAGATACGGACTCGCGTGATTGACACTCAATTCCCATTACCAGATGGGCAACTAGGACTGTTATTGCAAGTTACTCATGCTAGCCCAAAAGGGGTCAAACTTCGACCCGAAAAGGGGTTAAATTTTCCGAACACAATCTTGCCACTTAGTCCCCTGACTGCGAAAGATTTATGTTACCTGGATTTTGTCGCCATTCACGCAGATATTATTGGTTACTCTTTTGTGCAGCGAGCGGCCGATATTGAGTTACTTCAACAAGAGTTGAATCGCCGTTTAGGAGGACGTTTAACCAGTCCGGCGATCGTGGCAAAGATTGAAACTTCGATCGCGGTTTGTAATCTGCCAGAATTAATCATTCATGCGGCGGGTAAACAATCATTTGGCGTGATGATTGCTAGAGGTGACTTAGCCGTTGAAATCGGATATCAACGATTGATCGAGATTCAAGAAGAAATTCTCTGGATTTGCGAAGCAGCTCATGTTCCTGTAATCAGGGCAACGCAAGTGTTAGAAAGCTTGGTCAAAGATGGAGCACCTTCACGGGGAGAGATGACGGATGCAGCAATGGCTGAACGCGCCGAGTGCGTCATGTTAAATAAAGGCCCGTTTATTGCTGAAGCCATCACCATTCTGGATGATGTCCTGACTCGGATGGAAGCCCACCAGTCGAAAAAAACACCCCAGTTGCGAGCATTGCATTCTTGGTAAACCGATCCATTAAACATTACTTAAAGAACTCAAAAAATTGGCTAATTCTAATTTTGGAACGATTCTTGTCATTGGCTATGGCAACTCTCTTAGAAGCGATGACGGTGCTGGGTGTCGGGTGGCAGATATTGTGGCTAGCTGGGATTTGCCCTATGTGCGATCGCTAACTGTGCATCAACTCACGCCGGAATTGGCTGAGCCGATCGCCCAATCCGATCTGACAATTTTTGTCGATGCTTGTGTTAGTAATAATGTTAGTGATTTTGTTAGTCAGACGAAATCAAAGCCGACAATGCAAGTACAGAAAATTTTGGTTACGGAAAACCTAGCAAGGGGCTTGTCAGCTAATGATCTAACTGCGGGCGATCTAAATGCGGGCGATCTAAATGCGGGGATCGGGCATCTATCCGATCCGCGATCGCTACTTTTATTAGCTCAACAAGTTTACGGCAACACTCCTGTAGTATACTCGCTGTTGTTGCCAGGGGTGAACTGGGAATTTGGCGAACAATTATCCGACATAACCAGCAAAAGTATTGAGCAAGCCGTCGATTTCATCAGAACACTATGCACGAAATTAGTATCATCCAATCAATGCTAGACATTGCTTTTAGCCAAGCGCGCTCTTCGGAAACACCACAGGAGCACACAAAAATCCACCAGTTAAATTTGCGCGTGGGGGAGATTTCGGGAGTTGTACCTGAAGCTTTGCAGTTTGCTTTTGTCTCTTGTACGCAAGGTACGATCGCTGCTGATGCTAAGCTAGAGATTGAATGGGTGAAGGCTGTATGCTATTGTCCCGAATGCCAAGCAGAATTTACGCCCCTCGATTGGGTTTATGTCTGTCCTCGGTGCGATCACATTAGCCGCGAGATTCGCCAAGGTAGAGAATTGCAGCTAATTTCTATAGAGGTTTCGTAATATGTGCCAAGACTGCGGTTGTAGTGTTATTCCTTCAGGAATGGTCAAGATTCATTCTCACGGTAATCATGAGCACGATCGCGATCGTATTCATCCTCACGATCGCGAACACCCTCACGAACACGATCATATTCATCCCCATGATCGCGAACACCCTCACGAACACGATCATATTCATCCTCACGATCGCGAACACCCTCACGATCGCGATCGCGAACATATTACCCTAGAAAGCGATCGGCGCACAATTTCGATCGCCCAATCAATTCTTTCGCAAAATGACCGATGGGCCGAGCGCAATCGCGGTTATTTCCTGGCCAAAGGTTTAAGCGTTTTGAATGTACTTTCTTCACCGGGGGCTGGGAAAACGGCCTTGCTGGAACGGACAATGACTGAATTGCGCGATCGCCTGAAGTCAGCAATAATTGTCGGCGATTTGGCGACAGATAATGATGCTAAAAGGTTGCAGCGTTCGGGTGCAGAAGTAATTCAAATTACAACGGGAACAGTCTGTCATTTGGAAGCAGAAATGATCTCGCGAGCTTTGCAGCAAATGCACCTTGACGGTGTGAAGTTGTTGGCGATCGAGAATGTCGGAAATCTCGTCTGTCCTGCTGCTTATGACCTCGGTGAACATCTGCGCGTCGTGCTATTTTCGGTAACAGAAGGCGAAGATAAACCGTTGAAATATCCTGTCATGTTCAAAACCGCCGATATCGTGCTGATTAGCAAAATAGATCTGGCGGAAGCAGTAGAATTTAATCGAGAGCTGGCTTTGCAGAATATCCGACAAATTGCGCCCCAAGCCAAAATTTTAGAAGTCTCGGCTAAAACAGGCGAAGGGATGGAAAATTGGTGCGAACTTCTGTTGACAAAGGTAACAGTTAACAGTTAACAGTTAACAGTTAACAGTTAACAGTTAACGATTAACAGTTAACAGTTAACGATTAACAGTTAACAGTTATAGGTGATCTTAATGGGAAGTCAAAAGCTAAAGCTGTTGAGTTTAACAATTCAGGGAGCAGTTCAGGGAGTTGGTTTTCGCCCCTTTGTCTATCGCCTTGCGACAGAATTGGATCTGAAAGGATGGGTGAATAATAACGCTCAGGGTGTGGCGATAGAAGTAGAAGGTAATGCGAGCCAACTCCATCTATTTCAAGAACGTTTGCAACAAGAAAAGCCAGCGAGATCGCAAATTCACAGTATGATTAGCGCATGGAAAGAACCGCTAAATTATCAGACATTTGAGATTCGGGAATCATCTAATAATTCTCACAAAAAAACGGCAGTAATCCTGCCAGATATTGCCACCTGTGACGATTGCTTGCGTGAGATCTTTGATGCTGCTAATCGGCGCGATCGCTATCCTTTCACTAACTGCACTAACTGCGGCCCGCGCTATAGCATTATCAGCGCACTACCTTACGATCGCCACAACACCACAATGCAACACTTCCAAATGTGCGCGGATTGCGAAGCCGAATACCACAATCCCTTAAATAGGCGGTTTCACGCTCAACCGAATGCTTGCCCTCGCTGTGGCCCACACTTAGAGCTCTGGAATCGCGATGGGAAAGTATTAGCAACAGGCGATCGCGCTCTATTAGAAACTGCTGAGGCGATTCGATTAGGCAAAATTTTGGCAATCAAAGGATTAGGGGGTTTTCATCTAGTTGTAGATGCTGCTAATTTAGAAGCAGTAACTCAGCTAAGAAAACGTAAACACCGCCCCCATAAACCTTTGGCGCTGATGTATCCCAATCTAGAGAGCATTCAAACAGATTGTCAAGTATCGGAAGTGGAAGCGCAGTTATTACGATCGCCTGAAGCACCGATTGTGCTTCTCCAAAAGTTACCTCACAACAATAGACTTAACCTGATATCACCTAATAATTCCTGTATGGGCGCAATGTTGCCCTCTACACCACTCCATCACTTATTAATGGCAGATTTGCAATTTCCGATTGTTGCTACTAGCGGCAATCTTTCTGATGAACCGATTTGTATTGAGCACCAAGAAGCGATCGCCAATTTAGGAAATATTGCCGATTTATTTCTGTTGCATAATCGGGGAATTTCTCAACCTGTCGATGATTCAGTGGTGCGCGTAATTAGCGATCGCCCTGTGCTGTTTCGACGCGCTAGAGGCTATGCACCATCACCGATTATCATCTCATCTCTAGCCCCCAAAGGACGGAAGAGTAAGAACATTCTCGCTTTGGGTGGACATCTCAAAAATACGATCGCCTTTTCTATTAGTAATTCAATCGCTAATTCAATTGTCATTAGTCAACATATTGGCGATTTGGAGACTCTAAAATCTTTTGAGCATTTTCAACGCATCATTAACCAATTGAGCGAGGCTTATGAATTTCATCCTGAAGCGATCGCCTGTGATGCTCATCCCGATTATCTCTCTAGTCAATACGCGCAGCAGCTATCGCAATCTTTACAAATTCCCCTAATTCCTGTACAACATCATTATGCTCATGTTCTCGCTGGTATGGCAGACAATCAACTCAAACCGCCTGTACTAGGTATTGCTTGGGATGGCACGGGTTACGGCACCGATGGTACGATGTGGGGTGGGGAGTTTCTCAAGGTGACAGATTCTGGCTTTGAGCGTGTCGCACATCTGCGAAAGTTTAAACTCTTAGGTGGCGATAAAGCGGCGAAAGAACCGCGTCGCGTCGCATTAGGGCTCTTATGGGAGATGTTGGGCGATCGCCTCTGGAATCGCGATTTAGCCCCCTTACAGGCCTTCACAGTGGCCGAATTAGCAATCTTCAAAACTTTATTAACCAAGCAGAGCGACATACCACAAACTTCTAGTATGGGCAGGTTATTCGATGCGATCGCCTCTCTGCTGGGTATTTGCCAAATCGCTAGTTTTGAAGGACAAGCGGCGATCGCCTTAGAAAACCTTTGCTATGCTGCTAATACTGCTGAATCTTACAAACTTAACATTAAATTTGATGTTAAGAATCAAGGAGAAATTGACTGGTCGCCGCTTATTCAAGCTATATTAGAAGATAGGAAAACCGAGATTGCACTTGAAACAATCGCCGCCAAATTTCATAATACCTTGGTGGAAGCGATCGCGATCGTAGCAAAGCAAATCGGGATCGAGCAAATCCTGTTGACAGGAGGTTGTTTTCAAAATCAATATTTAACCGAGAGAGCGATGTACAAATTACAGCAAGCAGGATTTAAACCCTATTGTCATCATCAAATTCCACCTAACGATGGTGGTATTGCCGCAGGACAAATTATGGCGGCGTTGACTTCGACTTCGCTCAGTCAACGTGCAGTAGGGACACGGCACTGCCGTGTCTGAGCTGTAGGGGCTGTAGGGACACTCCAAGAGCCCATAGGTGTCAACTTA
>DPLL01000317.1:0-5728 GCA_003542015.1 Microcoleaceae cyanobacterium UBA9251
GGGGGATCTGGCCTTAATAGTCAAACAGCAGACTGATACTACGTTTGACATTAAGTTGACACCTATGAGCAATGCCTTATCCCTAGGAGGATTGAACGATAAGTGGGTGTACCTCATAACAGCGGTTTCCGCTGTATCCCTCCTATAGATTAGACTCCCGTCATGGTTTTTTCCTGAAAAATTACGGTTTGGCGTACCGCTACAACTGATTTGCGATGGATGGCCAGTTTTAGTCTCTCTCAATGGCGCTTGTTGCTGAATCAGAAACCGAGAATCGACGCACCGAATATGATCCCAGATTTTGTCCAGAGTTATAGCCCACATTCCGCACCCTCAACTCTCACCATCGGTTTTTACTTATTTTTATCAAGCAATAAAGCTCTAAATTAGATCTATCTACGTATATTTACGTACAAAAAATGTTAAAAAGGCAGAATTTTTCACTTTTTAATAGTTTTTTCAGTAATTATACTGTGTAAAATCCCAGGTGCGGAATGTGGGTTATACTATCTTGTTGAAAGAAGGCCAAATTCAGGACTAAGGCCCGGTGACAGCAGCCCTATTTTTCGATGTACGTCAGAGAAAATAAGTTAGAAGCCATGAATCTAGGCACTTTGGCTAAGTCCAATCAGCCTTTTCCCAATCTTCATCGAATCTTCATAAAAACTACTTGCCTTAGCCTGTGTTTCCGTTTATATTGAGGATGTGAAGGTAAAAAAACCTGATTCCAGTCCACATAAAAATAAAGGTGTCAACCATGAAATCCTCATTAAATTTAGTCAAATCTATTTGAGCTGTTGCCGGTTTCGCCGCTCTTAGTGCAGTATCCGCAGCACCAGCCTCCGCCTTCAGCTTTGGTAATATCGTTGGTGGCGATACGGTGGGAGATGCCTATGTTAATGACTTTAGCTTTAATGTCACAGATGGTGGCTCAAATAACGTTCTCTTCAAAATTGCCAATAACAATACATCCGTCCCCGGTATATTTATTGGTTCAGTTTACTTTGACACAGGTTCTAATACCAATTTATTGAGCGCCTTTGGCATTGATGTTGGTAATACCGGCACCGTTGATTTTCAAGATAATGGAACTGCTAATATGGCACAAAGTGCGAACCTTAGCAGTCCTTGGTCCACTGATTTTTCAGCTACGAAAAAAGGTGGTGCGGCGAACAGTGTCCAAACTGGTGAGGTTTTGGGGTTGAGCTTTACTGGAAATTATAATAACGTAGTTTCCGCGTTGAATAATGGTTCTTTAAAAGTAGGTTTGCACGTCCAGGGTATTAATGGCGGTAGCGACACTTTCGTCAGCGGCATCAGTGCTGGCAACACTCAAAATACTCCTGAACCTTTAACAATGCTGGCTGCTGGAGCTGCTGTTGGGTTTGGTGGTATGTTCAAAAAGCAACGCGCTCAGGCTCAAAAAGCTGAATAGGCTATCATTTTAACTGGTTTTCGCTCATGGCTTGACGCCAAACTGATTATCTTATGATAGAGCTAAAAAACCTGGTTTCACCAAGAAACCAGGTTTCTTATTGTTTTATTTAAACGACATGGTATAATCTAATCAATCAACTAATAACTAATATCAAAATGTTCAAAAAAGAACTTTTTGGGCTAATCATTATCGCCACAGGTTTAGTAACCCTGAATATGACACTCCTCTGGAAAATGGGGGATATTGCTCATTTTTATATGAGTGTAGTTTTTTGGTGCGCTGTGGGTTCCCTACTTTGGGACAAGCAGGATATTCTCAAACAGAGTGAGCTAAAAAGTGACCTATTATCGAGAGTCGCTGGGACAATATTAATAGCTTTTATTTTATTTAAAAGTGCTATGGTTTCCAGTAAAATCGATATTTTTTTAAGAATTGCACCTTTTTTGTCTGGTTTAGGTTTGGCCCTAATTGCGGTAGGTTTTCAGGATTTAAAAAAATATTGGCGTGAATTGGTAATACTATTTTTTCATGGCATCCCCAGTGTACTTACGTCACCTTTAGTAGATATTATTACCTCGTTTACAGCTCAATCCGCTTATTTTAGTTTGTGGTATTTGGGTTTTAATGCAACACGTGAGGGTAATTATGTTGCTTTACCGACAGGAAGGGTGTTGGTATATGGGGGATGTTCGGGTATCGAGGCCATGAATTACTTATTAGGTTTATCTGTAGTTTGTTTGTTGATGTTTCCTACTAAACAAAATAAAGCTTTGGTAATAGGTGTCGCTGTCGCTTTGGGTTTTATGATTAATGCTTTGAGAGTGGCGGCAATGGCTTTGTTAGTTGCATCTAATCGCCTAGATTTGTTTAAATATTGGCATGAGGGTGAAGGTTCTTTGGTGGTGGGGATGATTGCGGTAGTTTTGTTTGGGATATTTTATCAATTTATCTTGAAACAAGATAGCAAAATTAGTAAAAGTTCGGGAAAATAATTAGTTGAAAGTTGAGGTAATATAGCCTTTCTCAGTAACAGTGCGGTACGCTTCGGGCATAGGGCTTCGGGCATAGGGCTTCGGGCATAGGGCATAGGGCATCGGGCATAGGGCATAGGGCATAGGGCATAGGGCATAGGGCATAGGGCATAGGGCATAGGGCATAGGGCATAGGGCATAGGGCATACCTCACCAAGATTGAGAACTGCTATATATCGGTTGTTCGATTTCCACTCTAATAGTCAGGAGTCTCGCTGACTCAACTTTCCGGGTGTTGAAATCCGCCACCTGTCACTACCTGTAATTGAACTGCGGTTATATATATCATAGAAATAATGTCAGGAATTAGAGGAAACTGGTTATGGCAACCAATGAAAGTCAAATAAGCCAAATTTACGGTTCTGAGGATGCTCAAGCTATTCTGCAAATTGCGATCGCCCAAAAAGAAGAAAACGGAGAACTTTCGCGAGTGCAGTTGTTCGAGATTGCAGCGGAATTGGGCATTTCCGAACAGGATATTGTGGCGGCGGAACAGCAATGGTTAGCAAATAGAGGGGAAGTTCAAGAAAAACTGGCTTTTAATCGTTACCGTCGCGGCAAATTGCAGAAAAACTTGACAAAGTACGCAATTGTCAATACTTTTTTAGTTTTGCTAAATCTAGCAGCAGCCCACGAGCTTTCTTGGTCGATTTTCATTCTACTAGGTTGGGGGTTGGGATTGTCGCTGAATGCTTGGAATGTGTATCAAACTGAAGGGGAAGATTACGAACAGGCGTTTCAAGGGTGGCGGTTGAAGAAACAAGTCGGAGAGTCTATTGGTACTGCAACAAATAAGTTTCTGAAGTGGTTGCAGTCGTGAGAATTTCATGTTCGATCGCGCAAATACTCGGTTTTTTGGTGAAGTGCGATCGCCGTTTTGCCAATGCCACTGATTCCTAATATTGCCACTAGGCGGCAACCTTCCTGTACTATATCTTTATCAAGTCTGCTTCACGATAAAGACGATCCAATTGTTCTCTATCGCGGTACACATCCTTACGAATTGTGTGACGGCAGACACAGAGTTTATTTGGCTAATCAACGAGGAATTAAATTAGTTCCGGCTGCTTTCAACTAAATCTAATCAGAAAAGTAAAATTTACTTATTAGCAAAAGAGTGATCGCCCTTTTTCTTCCCAAAGTGCGATCGCCCTTAATTTCTCATTGCTTCAACTAAATGGAGCGTGCTATAATTAGTCATAGCTTCCAGTAAGTCAGATATAGGAGTTTCCAGCATGGATGCAAGTCAGATTGCCACTGTGACAGCAGAACACAAACTGCAATTCCCGCCTGAAATTTTAGCTCAACTACGTCCAGGCGATCGATACCAATTTTCTTTAACCGAAACTGAAATTATTTTAACAAAAATTCCCCTGTCGCAAACAGACTTGGATGAATTCCTCGAACATCTAGAAGAATTAGAACCAAATCCCAATCAACCTACTCTGCAAGAAATTAGTGAAATTGTTAAAGAAGTTCGACAAGAGTTGTGGTCTAACTAATGAGAGTTGTATTGGATGTCAACGTTTGGATTTCAGCTTTACTATGGGGCGGAATTCCTGGTCAAATGCTGCGGCTAGCCCGAAATCAACAAATTACTATATTTACTTCCGAACCCTTATTGTTGGAACTGGAAACCACACTAAACCGTGCTAAATTTCTGCCACAATTGCAACAGCGAGATTATACGGTTGAATATCTCATGTCTGTAGTCAAAGGATTTTCCACTTCTTCTTCAACAACTCCTATTAATGTTCCTGAACTGCGAGATCCTAAAGATGCCAAAATTATAGAAACAGCTTTAGGCGCTGATGCAGAAGCTATTGTAACTGGCGATTTAGATTTACTGACTCTCCGCGAAGTTGAACAAATACCAATTCTGACTCCAACAGATTTTATTAATTGCTATTTTCCTAATTAAAGTAGGGGGTAGCATATCGCTAATCTAGAGCGTCTTACGTTTAATTAGAACGACCTACTTATCTGTTGCTTGCAGTTGCGCCAAAAGCGCGCCCAAGCGCAACTGCAAACCCACTAAAATTACTATGGCGCTTCTATCTTAGCAGCATCTTCAACCACAGGATGAATTAAAGCCGATCGCAAACCTTGACGAATTTCCGCATTCAAATACCTGCGCTGCAAAATCTGCCATTTTCCCCAAGCTGCGTAGCGATTTTCTGCCAACAAACCAGCCAATATCGGCAACTCTTTTTGCAGATCGCACTCCACAAAATCCGTCAAAAATTCCCCTAAAACTTCACTGTCTTGAATTTCGCCCAAACATTCTTGAATAGCTTTCACATCCTCTACATAAACTTCATAAGTCTCGCCGTAAAATTCTCCAAACAGATTCATCAAATACCGAACTCGCTTAGCTTGCTTCCGCAAATCGTGCAGAATTGTCCCCTCGGCGGCCAACTTTTCCTCGACAGCCTCAGCATTCAAATCATCACAAACTTTAACTTTACCATCCAGATATTCCGTACCCAGCAGCCAAGCCGGATGTAGGAAAAACTCGCTGACTTGAGGTAACAGTAAATCTGGCAAAACCTCAGCAATTGGCAAATTCGATATCGCCCGAAACTGCGGTTCTTCCAACCAATCCTCGATCGACCTTTTCAGCAATTGGTAACTTTTGTGTTCCAAAACCGCCCTCACCCCTTTCAAAGCGCGGCGTCGCTGTTTGAGCAAAGTCAACAAAACTTGATCTAAAACTTCCTGTTCTTCGGCAGGCAAATTCGGGTAATATTGGTTTTGGAGACTGTCGAGCATCACATCCAAATCTCTGAGAGTTCCCAGTATCCGTCCAACTTTACCAATTTTGTGTTCCTGGGCCTGTTTTGGCAAATCTAAAACTGGAGCAAAACCAGTCACAGCCGATCGCAAACGCCGCATTCCCACTCGCATTTGGTGAAGTTCTTCCGCATCTTTGTCTTTGAGAACTTCAGCTTCGTGGGCTAGAGTTTTGCGGAAATATTTCTCGATGGCGTCAGCAGCCGCGTCTCCGAGAGTCTTAACTTGAGTTTTAACTTTGACTGATGTTTTTAGGTTCATGGCTGGTGTAGATGTCAAATCCCCGATCGACTTTAATTTTGATTTCAAGGCTTTTCTAATAAGGGGTTACATCCTAGCACACACTTTTAATTTATGAACCGCACCAGTAATAAATCTTAATCTAAAGTGCTTGACAATTTATCCAAAATAGGCATTGACAGTCCTGGATGCACTCCAATCAAATAAACCGGGTTTTTTACCGAAT
>DPLL01000317.1:5765-10368 GCA_003542015.1 Microcoleaceae cyanobacterium UBA9251
ATTTGCTGGTCTCAACCAAGTATTGTCGTAAAAAAACCCGGTTTCTAGTCTCTCATGCAAAATCTCACGGCAAATAAAAATCTGATTTCTTGCAGACTTTCCCAAAAAGGTTAAGATAGCTTCAAACCAACATTTATTCGCCAAAGGGTGAGAGAGGGTGCGATCGGGAAAGACAAGTTTGAGATTAAATCAAGTCCGCCCAGACAGGCAATTTAGCCCTTCTTCCAGTCTTTCGCAGATTGTTCGAGAACGTAGGTTGCTACATCCTCAATTTGTGCCGGCTTCAAGCGGCCCTTAAAAGCAGGCATAGCATTTTTGCCATTTGTTACCTGAGTGGTAATAGCTGCGATCGAATTCATGCCGTATTTCTCAAGAGCTTCCTTTTTCAAGGTTTTCATACCCATAACCACGTTGCCGCCACCGATGTGACAAGCTGCACAGTTAGCGCTAAAGAGTTTAGCTCCTTTAGCGGCATCTCCTGCCAAAGCAGGGCTGCCAAAGCCGACGGTAAAAATTGCAAACGCTAACAGAGCGATCGATAAGAGTCTTTTCAACGAAGTTCTCCTCTACTGGATACACAAAGAGTGATTGTTTAGATATTTTACCTGTTTAATCAGGCACGAACACGTAGACGCGATCGCGATCTCCCGAGTAATTTACCACTTTTTGCAGCCGCGATTCAACTCTCAAAATTCTCCACGCCCCATGCGGGAGCCTTCTGAGCCGCCCTGAGCAAAAAAGCAGCCAAATTTTCAATCTGGGCCTGGGGCATCCAGCTTTCCGGCACCTGGCGGCACCAAAAACTTGCCTCGCTACCGTCATAAGTCATCGGTTGTCTCAGATACGCCACCAAAGCATTGATGTTGCTGCGGGGAGGGGTTGCCCCATTGAGGTCGGCCAAAGACAGAGATATAGTCGGATCGGGCAAATTAGCTCCTCCGACGTGACAATTGAGGCAATTTTGCTGGAACAAGCGCTTCCCTGCGGACAAATCCTCAGCCGAAAACAAGCGAGTATCTCCCTGGGCGTCCAATTCTAGTGCCACAGGTTCGCTGGCTTGCAAATAGCGAGTCACGTAAGCATCCGTAGCAGCCAAAACAGGTTGAGGTGCCAGCAGCACGAGCGGCAAAATCAATAACATCCCCAACAAAAAGCAGACAAAAACACTACGACGCACCATGCGGGCCTACAACTTTTTGCGATCTTAAATTAGCAGATGGTAAATTTTAGATTTCAGATTTTCGATCGAAAAACGACCAGCTAGCAATGCTTAGCAAAGTCCAGCCCTCTCCCAATCCAAAATCCAAAATCTAAAATTTCCTAAAATCAATTAACGAGCGCCTTTACCGCCAGCCCACTGCTTGCCGATAATTTTCGGTTGCAACAGAATGTGACCCGCAATCGCGTACAAATCATCATCCGAGAGATTTCTCATCTCAGCAAAAATATCCGCGCTCTTCATGCTCGGATGCAACTCAGAAATCTCCTCAAACCCGTCATAAGTCGTGGGATTTTTCATATAGTCCACCAACGACTCCACATTATTGCGGGGCGGGTTTGCCAAAGCTAGAGTTTCGGGACTCAAATTCACATTCGGGTCAGTTTTCGTCATTCCTGAGTTGTGACATTGAGCGCAAGTCGAACCAAACAAGCGTTTGCCTTGCTGAACTTGTTTGAGACTCAGTACCACAGGATCGCCCTTGTCATTTAAAGTCACGGTGCGAAGTTCAGGACTCAGTTCGACAGCCATCGCACTGCTGACAAATAATTGAAATGTCAAGAATACAGCGGTCAGAGCAATGAGATATCTTTTAAGCATGGTTCTCCTTAACAAAAATCTGGCGAATTTATTGAATGCTCTTTTGCAGAGCCGGCAAACAGATTGCTATTCAAGATTCCACCGCCGGGAAAAACTGCTGACAGTTTATGCGGTTATACCTTTAAAGGTAAGGGAATTTTGCAATCTATCTAATCTGCTAGAAGTTTTGAGTCTCGTCTCTTTTCCAGAGCAGACATAATTGCCTTAACATCTTCCAAAGCCAAACGGGTTTGAGGATGTTTGTAGGCAATTTCTAACTCGTCGCACAAACGGAGTACGTCTTCTACAGGGACGTTGAAGTCCTCAGCTATTTCTGCGATGGACAGGTCTGCAAAACCCATAATTTTTAGGTCGCTGACGGGTCAAAATTGAGTGAACGGCTATTAACTGAAAGTTGGACAATTTGACAAGGCGCTGTTAGTTTGTTCTGAGATTTTGTGCATCAGATCCAACTTATCGCACTTGTGCCACTAGGCATTTTTGCCCAGTTCAAGTTCATAGCCAGTCAACTTCCAATCAATATCATCCCACTGCGGTGTCGTTATTACCAAGTGAATTACCCACAGCAACCACTAGGTATGATTGAGGCTGCCAATTTGTACTCCTTAGCTCAGAGACTGGGAGCGAGACCATCTGCGATCGTTCACGGCGAAAGCTTGAAAGCGTGAGTCTGTGCCGGCACTGCGTGGCTGTCGCTACTATCGAGAGCATCGAATTCCGATCTAGCCAATAAAGGCTGGGGCTGGTGCAGGCTAATTAACTGAGCCAGAGTTTTCTTGAGCTGAGTCCGGGGGACGATCGCATCTACAAAACCGTGAGCAAACGAATATTCGGAAGTTTGATAATTTTCCGGCAGTTTTTCCCGCAGAGTTTGTTCGATGACCCGGCCGCCCGTAAACGCCACAGTCGCTTTCGGCTCGGCAATTATAATGTCTCCCAGCATGGCAAAACTAGCGGTGACACCGCCGGTAGTCGGGTGAGTCAAAATCGGGATGTAAAGCAATCTCGCTTCCCTGTGGCGCTCCAGAGCCCCGGAAACCTTCGCCATTTGCATCAGGCTGAGCATTCCTTCTTGCATTCTCGCACCGCCAGAGGAGCAGACAATGATGGCTGGTAAGCGTTCCCGCGTGGCGTGTTCGATCAGGCGAGTCAGCTTTTCTCCGACTACTGAGCCCATGCTGCCGCCGATGAACTGAAATTCCATGACTCCCAGGGCGACGGGTAAGCCATCGAGTTTGCCGATACCTGTTTCTACTGCGTCTAAGTGACCTGTTTTTTCTTGAGTTTCTCGGAGCCGATCGCTATATTTTTTGCGATCGCGAAATTTCAAGGGATCGGTGGCGTGGAGCCCTTCATTAATCGGCATCCAGCTATGGGCATCGATCAANNCAAACCATTTGATTTGCTCGCAGGTCTTTGGTATAACTCAGCGCACCGCAAGATTCGCATTTATTCCAAAGTCCGTCCGCAATTTCTCGTTCCGGCCGTTCTTGGGAGTTCGGTACTGATTTTCGTCGATTTGCAAACCAATCAAATAGAGACATTAAAACTTAGTAATTGGTAATTGTTACTTGTTATTTGTTACTTNNATTTGTTACTTGTTATTTGTTGGCGATCGTAACCAATAACCTCTCATTAATAACCTCTCACTAATAACTAATAACTACTGACTGCGGTCCTCTTCAATTGGACTGATCGGGAGCGATGCAGTCGGCTGGTGTTCTGGAAGAACTTGCAAAGCTGTAGCAGTGCCTGCTCCCAGATCAGATGCGATACCTAAGTCAACAATCCGAGTTGGGATTTGATGAGCAGCAAGGATCTGCTGGATCAATTCGGCTTAAGAGCGAAAGCTAGTGGTTGTTAGTGTAATCCAAGACACGGAACAATTTTACCAATTAATGAGACAATATTATGCTCGATCGCGCGGGAAAAATTAGGGTCAGAAATTCTAATTCGGGAAAAACAACTGCCAGTAAGTAGATAAGATCGCTTCGCCCCACAAAGCAGTAATTGCTGCACCCAGAGCCAGAAATGGGCCGAAGGGCATCGGTTGACGCCGATCGAGCAACCCGATCGCGATCGCCCCGCCGCCAGCAAAAGCCCCGGCCCCGCAGGCGATAAATCCCGCTAACAGCAAGTATTTCCACCCCAGCCAAGCTCCCATCAAAGCGGCCAATTTGCTATCCCCAGCGCCCATAGCATTTTGTCCTAGGGCTAGAGAACCTGCTAAACCAATGATGTCAAACAGCCACAGCCCGACCACTGCTCCCAGGATACCGTTGAGTACCAGATAGTTAACGGAGTCGATCGGACTAAATATCGGCCACCAACCTTTCGCCATCTGAAAAACCAGTCCAGCCACCAAACCCGATCGAGTCAAAGAATTAGGCAAAGTCATTGTATCGCAATCAATCAAAGACAAAGCCAAAAGCCAGCTAAAAAAAGCCCAAAAACCCAGAGTTTGTAATGTCACGCCAAACTGCCAAAAAATCAGCAAAAACAGCAAACCCGTAGCTGCTTCCACCAGGGGATAGCGTGCAGAAATCGGGCTGTGGCAGTGATTGCAGCGTCCCCGCAGCCACAGCCAGCCGAACACTGGTACATTTTCGTAAAATCTCAGCCGATTTAAACATTTGGGACAGCGAGAAGGAGGCGAAAGTACCGACAAACCGGCAGGTAAGCGATAAACTACCACATTCAGGAAACTGCCGATCGCCGAGCCTAAAGCAAAGACAATGGCATAAACAAGAGAATTAAAGATTATGTCCATTAACAAGGAGGTAA
>DPLL01000142.1 GCA_003542015.1 Microcoleaceae cyanobacterium UBA9251
GGCTAGGGGGGATCTAGATTTAATAGTCTTGCCAACAGTCTGTGACAGGGTTTGACCTTAAGTTGACACCAATGGGCTCTTGGAGTGTCCTCTTTCGATGGTGACTTCGATGGTGGCGATCGCATCAAAAAAACCCCATGTTTGGTAAAATCAGAACAGTCTACCCACAACCAAGGGGCTACCTGTGGCAAAGTCAACTGAATCCAACAATCCAGAGAGGCCGAGTCAACTTGCCCGCACGCCTCTACACGACCTATCATTAGAACTCAAAGCTCGGATGGTGCCCTTTTCCGGGTGGGAGATGGCGGTCCAGTACAGCGGTCTGAGCAGCGAACATCAAACAGTGCGATCGCAAGTAGGAATGTTCGACATTTCCCACATGGGAAAATTTGGTTTGAGAGGGAAACAATTAAGAGCCAAATTTCAACCCTTAGTGCCCTCAGACTTAAGTCGATTGCAACCAGGTCAAGCTCAATATACAGTATTGTTAAACGGCAAAGGCTGCATCTTAGACGACATTATTTTCTACTGCCAAAAACCCGACGCCACCACCAGCGAAGAACGTGCAGTAATCATAGTTAATGCGGCCACTCGCATCCGAGACAAAGCTTGGATAGCATCCCATTTAGAATTGAGCGGTGTGAGCTTTACAGACATTTCCCCAGACAAAGTTTTAATCGCAATTCAAGGCCCGGAAGCAGTCAATTATCTCCAGCCTTTAGTTGCAGACAACCTCACCCCAATTAAAGCCTTCGGTCACATAGAAACCCACCTATTGGGACAGCCAAGTTTTATCGCTAGAACTGGTTACACCGGCGAAGACGGCTTTGAAATAATGGTCGATGTAGAAGTAGGAAAAGAACTGTGGCAACAACTATTAACTGCTGGCGTTGTACCCTGCGGTTTGGGTGCGAGAGATACCTTGCGTTTAGAAGCAGCAATGGCATTGTACGGTCAAGATATCGACTATAATACGACACCTTTAGAAGCCGGATTAGGTTGGGTTGTTCACCTCGAAACCAAAGGCGATTTTATTGGCCGCAAGGTTTTGGAACAGCAGAAAGCGAGGGGAGTTTCCAAGCGGTTAGTAGGGCTAGAAATGGCAGGGAAGCACATTGCGCGTCACGGTTATCCGGTAATCTTTGAAAGTGAAAAAGTAGGAGAAGTTACTAGCGGTACGTTGTCACCGACGTTAAATCGGGCGATCGCACTTGCCTATGTTCCCACAAAATTAGCTAAAATCGGTCAGGAATTGCAAGTCGAAATTCGCGGCAAAAACTATCCGGCTACTGTGGTGAAAAAACCATTTTATCGATCGCAAAACCGACCGAGTTAAATTAAGTAAGTTAGGATTAATTCAGGGGCGGGCTAGAAGCCCAACCCCTACTCCCCACAATAAAATGTATTTCTTCTTGTGGAACGGGCTTCTAGCCCGTTGCTCATAATTTTGGTAGAGAAGATTCATCGACTAGCTTAGCAAATTTTCGCAAAGTTTCAAAATAGCGATCGCCCGCCACATCCATCAAATCATTATGACCGGCCCCATCAACCCAAAAATTCAGTTTCGGCTCCTTCGCGGCCCCAAATAACTGCTCTCCATGCCAAAAACGAACCACATCATCAGCCTTACCATGAATCAGCAAAACAGGCGATCGCACTTTACCAATCTTATCAATATTCACAAACTTATCAAAAGGTAAAATCGGAATCTGCGTCAACACCCGAAAAGCCGAAACAAACGAACTTTCAACCACCAAACCACCGACAGATTGTCGCGAAGCCAAATCAATTGCCGGCCCACCGCCCACAGAACGCCCGTAAACAATAATTTGCTTTGCAGGTACTCCCAACTGTTGCGTTAAATAATTGTAAGCAGCATCAATATCACGATAAGTATTATACTCAGAAGGCTTTCCCTGACTGGTGCCGTAACCTTGATAATCATAGGCAAACACAGCAAAACCGCTATCTAGAATCTCTCTGAGTACCCACAAAATCCCGTCCAAATCTTCCGCATTCCCATGACTGTAAAGTATGGTATATTTAGCTTGCGGGTTAGGAAAATGAACAGCAGAAATTTTCATGCCATTAGCTGAGCCAACTTTGATAACTTCCCTGCTATCACTCTGACTAGATGGGGGAGATTGAAAAATTAGCCCTTCTGAAAAAAAGCAAGCGTAAAAACACAAAAATGCGTAAATAAAAATTATAGAGCGCATAAGTCGTTTCCAAGAAAATTCTCCGAAAAGCAAGCGTTTAATATTTTTTCGGTTCCAGTTAGCCATCACTAAANNGATACTTTGTTAATTGCGAGAAAAGACATGGCACTAGAATACCCCGATGACTTGAAATACCTAGACACCCACGAATACATCCGACTCGAAGGCGAAATAGCCACCATCGGCATCAGCGCCTTTGCCGTGGATCAACTAGGTGATATTGTATTTCTGGAATTACCCGAAGTTGGTGCAACCCTGGAAAAGGGCGCAACTTTCGGCACAGTCGAGTCAGTGAAAGCCGTAGAAGACTTGAAAGCGCCCGTTACCGGCACTGTCGTAGAACGCAATGATGCCATTGTAGAATCTCCTGAGAATTTGGCCGAAGACCCCTACGCCGAGGGGTGGCTGCTGAAAGTGCGCGTTGACAATCCCAGCGAAGTCGATGATGCTTTGTCAGTCGAAGAGTATCACCTAATGGTGGAAGGGAAATAGGGAATAGGGGATGGGGCATGGGGATGGGGCCGAAAGCATTGGGCATTCGTAGCCATCTCTCCCACTCT
>DPLL01000535.1 GCA_003542015.1 Microcoleaceae cyanobacterium UBA9251
CGGCAATGCCGTTTCCCTACCCGTGAAAAAAGGACACGGCAATACCGTTTCCCTACCCTGGAAACAGCGTCAAATCCTTCCCCCTTCCCCTTCTGTAAATGAACTCCCAAAAAATTTTCATAACGGGTGCAAGTGGCTGTATTGGTCACTACATGACCGAAACATTGATTCAACAGACAAACCACGAACTTTACTTATTAGTTCGCAACCCCGACAAGTTAAAATTTGACTGGAAATCCCGCCCAGGAATCAATATATTGCAAGGCGATATGCGAGATATCGAGCAATATGCCGAACTCCTACAAACAATAGATGTCGCAATTTTGGCAGCGACTGCTTGGGGCGGAACTCAAGAAGTTTTTGATGTTAATGTTAACAAAACTCTCCGCCTGATTCAGTTACTTTCACCACAAACTTGTCAACAAGTAATTTACTTTTCCACCGCCAGCATTCTCGGTAATGATAACAATTTGCTCAAGGAAGCTGGGGAATTAGGAACAGATTATATTCGCTCTAAATATGAGTGCATGACTCAATTATCTGAGTTACAAAATGTGCCTCATATTACAGCACTTTACCCAACTTTAGTGTTAGGAGGAGATACAAATAAACCAGTTTCTCACCTTTCATCTGGCATTCCACAAGTAGCAAAATGGATTGGTTTGATTCGTTGGTTGAAAGCAGACGGAAGTTTTCACTTCATCCACGGGGCTGATATTGCTACAGTCGTTAATTATTTTGTCGAACATCCGGCAGATTCCGATGAAACGCGACATTTTGTGCTAGGAAATGCGCCGATTACAGCCAACGAAGCGGTAGAACAAGCTTGCGCTTATTTGAATAAAAAGATATTTTTTCGGATTACTCTGTCACCGGGATTAGCCGATTTCTTTATTTGGCTGTTCCGAATTCAGGTAGCTGCTTGGGATAGATTTTGTATCAGCTATCGCCATTTTACTTATCAAAATTTTGTCAATCCCGAAACTATTGGATTGCCGAGTTATTGCGGCACAATTGCCGATATGTTAAAGACTAGCGGGATTCCAGGAAAAGATATTAAAAGTTAAAGTATTTTTATTTTCTCAATGAGATTATCGCCATCGACAGTCAAATAGGATAAGATGTCAGAATTATGCCTTGGGAGTCGATCGCACTTTCAATTCGCCAGCCCGATCGCAACTTGTTTACTGATGTGAGGTTTAACATACAATGCGAGTTCTCCTAGTTTACCCCCTGTTCCCCAAAACATTTTGGTCTTACGAGAAAATCCTCGAATTAGTCGATCGCAAAGTGCTACTACCACCGCTGGGTTTGGTAACGGTAGCCGCTATTTTACCACAAGAATGGGAATTTAAGTTAGTCGATCGCAACATCAGACAAATCACAGAAGCAGAATGGGAGTGGGCCGAACTTGTCATTCTCTCAGCAATGATTGTCCAAAAAGAAGACTTGCTAGACATCATTCGCGAAGCAAAACGGCGCGGTAAATCAGTTGCTTGCGGTGGCCCATACCCCACTTCCGTACCCGAAGAACCTCAAGCAGCGGGCATAGATTATCTGATTCTCGACGAAGGCGAAATCACCTTACCGATGTTCGTAGAAGCCGTACTGCGGGGCGAAAAAAGTGGAATGTATCGATCGGACGGCGTAAAACCCGATGTTACCACAACCCCAATTCCCCGCTTCGATTTACTGGAATTAGACGCCTACGACTCCATGTCAATTCAGTTTTCCAGAGGCTGTCCTTTTCAGTGCGAATTCTGCGACATCATCGTCCTCTACGGGCGCAAACCACGCACCAAAACTCCCCAACAGTTGATAGCAGAATTAGACTGCCTTTACAACTTAGGCTGGCGGCGCGGCGTGTTCATGGTAGACGACAACTTTATCGGCAACAAACGCAGCGTCAAACTGTTGCTAAAAGACTTAAAAGTTTGGCAAGAATCACACAAATTCCCGTTTACTTTCAACACAGAAGCATCCATCGATTTAGCACAAGACCAAGAATTGATGGAAATGATGGTAGCGTGCAATTTCAATGCAGTGTTTCTAGGGATTGAAACTCCCGACGAAGAAAGCTTGCAAATGACGAAGAAATTCCAAAATACCCGCAATTCGCTGATAGAATCCGTAGAGTTGATTGCGAAAACTGGTTTGCGAGTAATGGCCGGATTTATCATCGGATTCGACGGCGAAAAACCCGGTGCCGGTCAGCGAATTGTCAAGTTTGCCGAAGCAGCCGCAATTCCGAGCACAACCTTTGGAATGCTGCAAGCTTTGCCGCACACTGCATTGTCCCACAGACTGGAAAAAGAAGGGCGGTTGCGCGGCAAATCTGGCAATCTCAACCAGACTACTTTGATGAACTTTATTCCGACGCGGCCTTTAGAAGATATTGCCCGCGAATATGTTGAAGCATTCTGCGAAGTGTATGATGCTGAGAAGTATTTAGACCGCACTTATCGCCATTTCTTAATGTTAGGTGCACCGACAGCCAAGATACCTGCTAAATTTCCGAGTTTGATCGAGTTGCGAGCACTATTAACTGTGGTTTGGCGGCAAGGATTCAAGCGCAGCACTCGCTGGAAGTTTTGGCATCATTTGTTCAATATTCTCAAGCGGAATCCTGCGGTTTGGGATCATTATTTGACTGTGTGTGCTCACAACGAGCATTTTCTGGAATACCGTCAAATTGTGCGGGATGAAATTGAAGCTCAATTAGCTGAGTTTTTGGCTAATGAGTCTCAGACAGTGTATCAAGAACCTGTTTCTGTTGAGGAAAAGGAAGTGCAAGTGGTTTAGGGTTGGAGAATTTAACCTAATACTCAGATATCCGACTTATTTTAATTAAGAAGTCGGATATCTAAAAGAAGAGCATTTTACGGCGAAACTGTAGTCTAACTAATTAAGTACCGCGATCGCAGTCAAACCCCATTGATTTTTCTTTTTATCAAACCTTTTGACAACAGCAAGATTAACTGTTTGATCATTTTGCAACTGAGAAGCTAATTCATGAGGAACATGAACATCCTCTACAAACCCAAAACCCTTTTGATGCAAGCGAAACCGACCTGTTTTACAAGACATACTATCAAATAGTTTGCCCGATTCGCGTTTCTCAACAGCAACCACCGTTAGCCGATCGCCATTCTCATCAACAGTCACTATCACCGGCGCGCCCATTAGCAGATTTAAATTCTTCAGCATTCCTCGTTCTGGACTAACAACTTCTTCAGATACACTATCAGAATGCAATCCAAACTTGAGCATCATCTTGCCAGTTTTTGCTGTAAACGAGCCGAGGTAGTTAGCATTCAATTGCGGGCAATTTTGCCAAATCACCTTTTCGGCATCAGCAGCTATATTTTCTAACACTTCCTCTGCGTTAGATATATTTCCAGCACCAGCATACCAACTAGCAGTCAAGAGATTACGGAGCGATTGGGGGATTTTCCATTTGTTACTGTTACGAACATTAAAAGCTCGATCGGCAGCCCATTTAGCCACTTTCCATTGTCCTCTATTTGCTGCGAGTCGGCTGAGATCCTCAAAAACGCTAACACCAAAATTTTCATCCCTGCAAGTCAAACAGGCTTTTGCACAAAGTGCCAACGCTAGTTGAGGATCGGAAGTTTCCACGACTTTAGCTAATGCGTGCCACGCCCAGTAATCGCTACGCTTCTGCTTCACAAAGGAAACCAGAAGTTTTTGAGCTTCTGTCGATCGCCCCAAACGATTTAGCAATAAAGCCTTACGATAATTTAGCCATTCCGGTTTTTGAACTTTAGCGCGATCGAGTGCAACATCGATCAATGTAATGGCAAAATTTTGTAATTCTCGTGTATCAGGATAATCTTGAACAGTCAATTCACAAGCAATCTTTCCCACTTCTCTTGCTGTTTTCTCAACCAGCGAATCAAAAACTTTACCGTCATTAGCAGTAGAAACCTGAAAGTCTTCCGCTCTAAAACTGTCAACACCCGCCCATTTTACAAACTTTGGTAAAAACTTGATTTGCTTTGGAAATCGCAAAATTTGGGATAGTAAAAGACTAAAAAGCAAATCTGGTCGAGTCAGCTTGAGTTTGTAATATTCTCCCAATATTTCCTTGAGTTGGCTAACAGACGACTCTGCATCTATCGATTGAGATTGATTAGCCGTATCTACCAGCTTTTTTACTTTGTCATAGAGAACCCAACCTACACTGCTAGCCAGGAATTTGTCGTTTGGATGCTGTTTCAGCAGTTCGTAACCTCTGGAATAGGCTTCATCTATCCGTCCAGCTTTTCTCAAATTTTTGATTTCTTCTGTTAAATTCGACATTTTTATAACTCCAGTGCGAGGTGAACTAATTCTACAACTTGTACATTTGTGTATCCGATCGGGAAAACTTGCGTCACAAAACCATCTCCATCGTAGAAAACTTGCATTTTGAGAGCGCCCATGTCTGATTTGAGATAGTAAATTTCGTGATAATCATGGTGTTCAATTCCCTGAATTACTATTTTGTGTGGGTCGAGTTTGGCTTTAATTAGATCGTGAACTGTTTGCTGAAATTCATTTCCTAATCGCAGTTTTGATGTGATAGCATCCACAACGACAGTGGCAAATTCCATCGGCTCAGATTTCACAATTTCAATTCGCGTCACCTGAAATTTTCCATTGTAATGCAAGCGAAGAGAACACATTTCTGTATCGTCTTCTGAGCTAAAACCATAAACTTCCTGATAACTATTATGCTTGTATGAAATTACCTGAATTCTATGGACTATGAGAATTTCCACGAGATGCAAGTAAAGATTTTTTAAAGGTTTTTCGTGGATAGGGAAAGCCGAAATATTTGCATCGCCTGCTTCTGATTCAGGGTCAAATGCAATGATATCCTTGAAAACAACAGAATCTAGCTTGCCTTGACTGCCGTTCCAAGTTGCTTTAAAAAATGGTGTAATCGAGGGAAAATTCAGGATAAAAAGTCGATTTTGGACTACAGAAAACAAGGTATAAACCCATCGAAAATAAGTGGCATTTGTTGGTCCCTGGCCAGTCTCCATATTCGCGATCGCAGTTTTAAACTTCTGCCCCTGGGCGCGATGCAGAGTCAGCGCGTACCCAAACCTCAGACGCGCTGCGTTTAAGTACGGATCGTTGCGTAGAAACTTTGCTTCGCTAGAATTGTCCGATTCCTCTGATTCTATTACCTGTTTCTGCTGTTGTTTAAATCTGGTTGTTGCTGAAACCCGCAGAGCTACAAGTGTGTCCTTGTCAAATTCTGGTTTTTCCGCATATAAATAATCGCTCAAGCAGAGGAACTCGACCTCTTTACCGTTCTCAAGTAGCCGCACTCTAATCCGCAAAAAATTTATCTGAATTGGCTGTTCGCGTCCTTTCAGCGGTTGGATTAAGGGTGTATTGGGATTAACTTCTATGACTTCAGCAAAAGAGTTATTTGATATATAAGTTTGCTCTAGCTTTTGTTCATCTACTTCGACAGGACTATTGTGGATATGTACAATATCACCTGCAACGATCTCTTTACCTCGACCAAAAAACTCTTGTCTAACCTGATGATTAATGCGGTTAACCAATTCGTTGGTGAAAACTATAAACTTGGTAAATCGGGAATCTTCCAGGAATACAGCTTTCGATATCTCCTGTTGGCGATCGCGATCGACTATTTGGATGCAATTCGAGTCATCGGCGATCGCTCTGAGCTGATTAAATCTGCTAAAATGTATGCTTTGAGCGATTTTTTGACAATTTTTGACAAACAAATTTTGCTGTTGGTCTGGAAGTATAAACTCAAGATTGATGCGATCTATCTCACCGTCTATCGCAGCCTGCAATCGCTCGTAACACAGTGCAGATTCATCTGTTTTGCCTCTCGTTAGCTGAAACGGATCGCCCAGAAAAATCACCTGTCTTTGAGTCTTTTCAATTTCCGTATATTCCAAAAAATCCGTGAGAAGTTTCCCACTACCGTAACGAAAAACATCAGTTTCAAACTGTGAATCGGATATCAGGTGGGCATCACCGACGATGTAAACCTGTTGCTCTGTATCCTGATTTTTGTTCAATCCATAGATCAGCTGCTCCTTCTCTACTTTATAGTTTTTTGTGAAGATATGCGAGTAAATACTCTTTGACTCTACTGGATAAAGAGACGCAATTTTACTATTAGGAGCAAGAACAGAGTAATTTCGGCTTAAGGATATAGATGTATCGACCATAGCTTTTTGTAGAAGATGCAGGCCAGTTCCAATCATGCCAGTAACGATTAAAATCTTCTTTGAGGAACCTAAAAATTCCTCAACGCGAGCGACTACAGATTCTAGAGACTCAGGTAACTCAAGTTTAGCCATAGCTCAATGACGATTAACTTTACTAGCCGAATATTCTCACAGGTTGAGTACCACTAGCAATAGTTTTCAGGGAAAAGCAGTTTTTCTCAGTGATTCAGTAACGATCTCAATTTTTCTGTAGCCTATGTTACATGGAACTATCGGATTATTTGTGGCGGGCAAAGTGCAGAGGTTCCCGCAATCCTAAGAGCTGTAAACCTTGGCTGCGAGACAAATCCGGCGTTCCGACTCGCATCGGAACGGCAGGTCGATCGGTGCGGGAGTTACCTCCACGCTTGCAGTGTCTGTTGATACTGGTTGGTCGGGCAAACGCCTGAACTCACCCGCGCCACTAAAAAACGCAGATGATTTAGAATCATCTGCGTTCATCTGCGGTTAAATCATATCATGTCCGGTTAATCACTTACCATAAAACCCAATCTGTCATGCTGAGTCAAGCGTTGCATCTCGGAGATTCTTCGCTACACTCAGAATGACTATTCAATCGGACTTGATACTAAACCCTTTTAAACTCAAGCCACAGCCTGATCTAAAGGCCGCACTTCAGCGAGGAATTTGTGCAAAGCCTCGCCTTCAACTACTTCAGTTTCCAATAGCTTCTGCGTAATTGTTTCCAACAATTCCCGATTGGTTTTCAGAATATCCAAAGCTTGTTGATGTGCAGTTTCCACAATTTCTTTGACTTCCTGATCGATCGCCTCCGCAGTCTGAGCACTTACCGCACGGCGCGCATTTCCCATACCATCGTTGAGGAACATTGCTTGTTGGCCGCGATCGTAAGCTAGAGGCCCCAAAACCTTACTCATCCCGTAAGTTGTCACCATCCGTTCAGCTAAATCAGTCGCCCTTTGTAAGTCATTGGAAGCGCCAGTAGTAATGCTACCAAACACAACTTCCTCAGCCGATCGCCCACCCAACAAAGTCGCAATCTGACCGCGCAATTCCGACTCATCCAACAAGAAACGGTCTTCAGTCGGCAACTGCAAAGTATAACCCAAAGCAGCCATACCACGAGGGACGATCGAGATTTTCGCCACTTCGCCGCCACCAGTCATCAGAGCACCAACTATCGCGTGCCCAACTTCGTGATAAGCAACGATAGTTTTCTCCTTTTCATTGAGCACCCGGCTCTTCTTTTCCAAGCCAGCTACAACGCGCTCAAACGCCTCTAAAAAGTCTTCCTGTGCCACAGCGAGGCGGCGGTTGCGGGCAGCCAACAAAGCAGCTTCATTGACCAAATTTGCCAAATCTGCGCCCGAAAAACCGGGGGTACGAGTGGCGATCGCCTTCAAGTCAATATCCGGGCCCAACTTCACCTTTTGAGAGTGAATATTCAAAATTGCTTCGCGGCCAGATAAATCCGGGCGATCGACCAAAACTTGGCGATCGAAACGGCCAGGACGCAACAAAGCAGCATCCAAACTTTCCGGGCGGTTAGTTGCAGCTAGCACAATTACCGTAGTATTTCCCGCAGCAAAACCATCCATTTCAGTTAATAATTGATT
>DPLL01000319.1 GCA_003542015.1 Microcoleaceae cyanobacterium UBA9251
GGGCTTGAGGATTTTAGATTTGGGATTTTGGATTGATTCCGTCCTGAGTCCTCGAAGGAATAAATCTGGGGGCTTGTACCACCTTTGAAATTATTGGTCAATCGATTTTAGATTTTAGATTTTAGATTTTAGATTTACCCCACGGATAAATGCGGGGGCTTGAGGATTTTAGATTTGGGATTTTGGATTGATTCCGTCCTGAGTCCTCGAAGGAATAAATCCGCGGGCTTGTACCACCTTTGAAATTATTGGTCGGGTGGGAAGTGCGATCGGCTCTGAATTGGTTTCTGAGATAAAATCGCGCTATCGAACCCTGGAAGACCCCAAATACTGGGCAATGGGAGGACAATCGTCGGGGGGTTGGGGTGCTTTTAATATCGGTTTGCGCTACTTGAATAATTTTAATATTCTGTTCAGCCACAGTGGCTATTTTACCGATCAAAGCGGCAAGGCTAACAGTCCAAAATATTTAGTCGATCAACTTTCTGTTAAAGACAGACAAAAACTCCGCGCTTATTTGGATGCTGGGGAAGGAGACGAGAAATTTCTCACCTCAACTCAGCAGTTTCACGAGCAATTAAACCGTTTAGGGATTGCTAATGAGTTTAAAAAATTTCCGGGGGGACACGGGATTGTTGGCCCCGATGTCGGTTGGAATTATTGGCATAAGCATTTGGCGGATTCTTTGAGTTATGTTGGAAAACAGTTTAATACCAATTTAATGGGTCGTTGCANNGGGTTAGGGGGGATCAGATTCTATGCAGCCTCATAAAAAATTGGTTTAACATATCACTGAGCGCACAGAAAAAATAGAAGATAGCAAATAGCAAATAAAAAGGTGAACTGTGTTAACCCAAAAAACTCGAATTGGACTTTGGACGGCATCGTTTTTAACCGGATTGGTAGGAGTTATTAACCTCCTGTCTGCTGTCACTCCTAGTTTACCCGATCGCCGAAATTGGTTAGAGCCTTTTTTTCCTTTTACCGTGCGGGCGGGCGGGCATTTTTTTGCGGCAGTTATCGGATTTATGCTGCTAACTTTGGCAACTAATTTGTTGAGGCGCAAACGAATTGCTTGGTTGGTGACAGTGGGATTGTTAAGCCTTTCTATTGTCGTTCATTTAATCAAGGGATTGGATGTTGAAGAAAGTTTGCTTTCTGGGGTGCTCTTGTTTCAGTTGTTGGTAATGCGAAAGAGTTTTACTGCTCAATCCGATCGCCCTTCAATTGCTCAAGGAATTCGAGTTTTGCTAGGCGCTTTGTTGTTTACCCTCGCTTACGGGACGATGGGTTTTTACATTCTGGATGGGCGTTTTGAAGTTAACGAACAAGCGGTTAATTTTGATTTTGATCGAGCGCTATTCCAAACTCTGGCAATGTTTTTTACGGCGGATGATGCGGGATTGGTTCCAAAAACTCGGTTTGCTGAATTTTTTGCGGATTCGATTTACGGTGTAGGTTCGGTAACGCTTGGTTATGCACTTTTGATGCTACTGCGGCCGGTGCTGCTGCGAGATTCTGCAAGTTTTTCGGAACGGAATAAAGCTAAAGAAATTGTTGGAAAATATGGGCGGACGACGCTAGCGAGATTGGCGTTACTTGAGGATAAATCTTATTATTTTAGTCCGTCGGGAAAGAGTACGATCGCCTATGTGCCAAAAGGCAGAGGTGCGATCGCCTTGGGAGACCCCATCGGGCCGCCAGAAGACCGCAAAGAGGCAATTGTGGGGTTTCAAGAATTTTGCGATCGCAATGATTGGTATCCGACATTTTATCAAACTTTGCCGGATGATTTAGAAATATATTATGCTCTCGGTTTTCGAGTAGTACAAATTGGCGAAGCAGCTATTGTCAATCTCAAAGATTTTACTCTCAAAGGCAAAGCAAATCAAAATTTAAGAACTGCTATCAACCGCTTGACAAAAGCAGGACATCAAGTCAAATTTTATGAACCGCCTTTAAGTTCTGAATTGATGCGGCAAATGAAAGCTGTGAGCGACGAGTGGCTGCAAATGGTTCAGGGTGCAGAAAAACAGTTTTCTGTAGGCTGGTTTAACGAGACATATTTGCGGGAAACTCGCGTCATAGCCATCCACACTCCCGACGGCAAAATTAGTGCTTTTGCTAATATGATATCTCCGGGCGATCGGGTAATTGGGGTTGATTTAATGCGGCGTCGCACCGAGGTTGAAAATGGCACGATGGAGTGTTTATTTGCTTCGATGTTGCAGCACTGTCAAGCATTGGGATATGCAGAATTTGATTTGGGTTTATCGGCTTTGGCTGGAGTTGGAGAAGCTGAGCAATCCGGGCGGTTGGAAAAGGTGTTGATTTATCTTTCCGAGCACTTGAGCAAGTTTTACAATTTTCAGGGATTGCACAGTTTTAAAGATAAGTTTGGGCCGCGATGGGAAGCTCGTTATTTGGTTTATCCGAGTTTGGGAAGTTTACCGGATGTTGTTGTTGCGTTGATTCGGGCCGATTCGGGCGATCGACTTTTGGATTATTTGCGGCCGGGAAGTTAGGCAACGGATTGGCAACGGATTTTGTAACGGATTTAACGGATGTTTCTGAATGATTGAACTGGTTTGAACTGGTTCCCTGGCTTTGGCCTGGGATCCCATATCTAGAGGCTCTGTCTCGCTTCTGTTGGGACTCGGAGGAGGCAGAGCCAGGAAACGAGCTATTTTACCTTGTTCCTGACCTCGGTTAAATCCGTTAAATCCGTTAAATCCGTTACAGAATCCGTTGCCGAACTTCCTTCTGAATCATGCTAAACCGCGAATTGGTACAGGCTGGCTTTGCAAAACCTGTGCATAAAGCTTTTCCAACTCAGTAATATTTTGACTGAGGGTGTACCGATCGATCGCCCTTTGTCGAGCTTTTTGACCCAAAATCATGGCCAGTTCAGGATGATCGCAAAACAGTGGGAGCAAGGTTTGCAACTGACTCCGCACCCGCTGAGTGTGCAAAACTATCCCTGCTCCTTCCTCCAAGGCTTCGCCGTCAGCGCCGGCATCGGTGGCCAAACAAGCCAAACCGCAGGCCATCGCTTCCAGCAGCGATAGCGACAATCCCTCCACCAAAGAAGGCAAAATAAACACGTCTGCACCGCGCAGAATTTCGATGCGGCGTTCCTCGTCGGCGACAAATCCGAGCCACACAATGCCCTCATCTTCGCCGTAGGACAGTTGCAGCGAGGCTGCTAGGGGCCCATCGCCTACGATCGCCAACAGGTTCCCAGGGCCAAAATTACATTGTTTCCAGGCCTTCAGCATTGACTCTACATTTTTCTCTGGAGCAATGCGGCCTTGGTACACAAAAATGCGATCGGCCTTTAATTCCGACTTCAACCCAGAAGGCCCCGGAGAATACTTAACCGCGTCTACTCCATTGGGAATCACAGCCACCCGATCCTCCGGCACTCCCAACTTCACCAATATATCCCGCTGAATCTGAGAAAAAACGATCGTCGAGTCGTAGTGAGCCAAAAATGGGGCGTACAGTTGATACATCAGGTGTTGGGTTCCTGATGTCAAATTCCGCAATTTGCGATCGAAGGGCGGGTGAAAAGTTGCCACCAAAGGTATATTCAATTCTTGACAAATTTCCGGTAGCAAAAAGTCTAGAGGCGAAAGCGTCAGGGAAGCGTGAACGATATCCGGTTTCAGCCGCCGCAGGGATTTCATCAACACTTTACTGGATTTGAAAGTGGGAATTGTATAAATTTGTGACTTGTAGAGACAGGGTAAGGAGACTTCGTTGCAACTTGCGGGTGCGAGGGACGGCGCAAATGAGCTTGGAGCAATTCCAGCCCCCCATTTCCCATTTGCCATACTCCACGCGGCCTTATTCCTGTCAAGTTCCGCCTCTTGAGCAAAGTGCAGGAAACTGACCTGGTATCCCCGGTCTAATAGTGCGTTGGTGACTTCTCTAGAGTAAGTAACATTACCGCAAAAAGGTGATTTTTTTCCTAGCCAAGCGATGTGCATTCAAGTAAATTTGAGTTTGTTAAGTAGAAGGAAGAAGGAAGAAGGAAGAAGGAAGAAGGAAGAAGGAAAAAGGAAGAAGGAAAAAGGAAGAAGGAAGAAGGAAGAAGGCCCTTCGACTACGCTCAGGGAACGATTCAGGAAGAAGGAAAAAGGAAGAAGGAAGAAGGCTCTTCGACCCTTCGACCCTTCGACCCTTNNCAGGGCGACGCTCCGCTCAGGGAACGCTTCAGGAAGAAGGAAGAGTGCTTATATAGCCAGCTTTATTGCCATCTGTATCTTACGTTTAATTAGGTGGATTTACTTATTTTATGGGAGTCGATCGACTGTGCTCTTACTACGGGAAATATACCAGGTTAAGAGCTCCCCAGCGATCGCCAACCCGGCCAAAGCCAAAAATACTTTTGGTAAACCCAGAAATGTTTCGGCTACCCCCGCCAAAGCCAAGGGTAAACTCAAGGCGATATTAGTGGCATTATTTTGCAGCCCGAAAACTTTTCCCCGCATTTCTTCTGGGGTTTCTGCTTGAATTGTAGTCTGCATCGGCACTCCCACTATCGCGGCAAATACACCCAACAGGGTAATGAACAGTACGGATATCCACAAATTCTGTGTAAATACAGAAAGACCAATCAGAGCAACTGCCATGCCGATCGATCCGATTAAACTGAATTGGGAGTGAGAAAGTTTGTGGCCGAGATAGCCGACTGTTGTGGCTCCAGCAGCCATACCGACACCCACAGCCGCCAGCAAAAAGCCAAACTGGGAGGCTCTCATACCTGGAAGTATTTCGGCCAGCCGCACCGCTAAAACTGCTAAGGCTGCAAAAATCGAAAATAAAATAATTAGTTGAATTAAAGCGTTGCGGACTTTAGGTTGATCGTTGATGTAACGCAAGCCGTCTTTCAAGTCAGCTAGGGGGTGCGGTGGTTCGTGCTCGACCTCGGTTTTTTCCCCTGTTTTCAGGGACATCAACAAGACTCCGGCGACTGCGTAACTTCCTCCTACTACTAATTCTTTACCAATACCGATGCCGCCGCCGAGGTTAGTAAATAGGGTGTCGGCTAAAGCTAGTAGGGGTTCTCCCACTGCAAAACCAATAATTACTGAACCCATCATGGTTGTGGTGTAGAGGGAGTTGGCCGAGAGCAGGTGGCGACGTTCTACCATCAGGGGAATGGCTGACTGTTCTGCTGGGGCAAAAAATTGAGTCAGGGTTGAAACTAGGAATGTAACTAGGAGCAACAAGCAGAATCCGAGGGGCAATTTACCTAGTTCCAAGCCTTCTGAGAGCCACAGCAGCACTGGTAGGGTTAAGACTAAGCCTCCCCGCAGCAGGTTTGTGGCTACGAGCACTGCTTTTTTTGGCCACCTATCGACATAAACGCCGGCGGCCGCCCCAAACAGCACTGCGGGAATTGTAAAGGCGATCATGATTGCGGATACCCACCTGCTGATGGTTTGATCCGGGGCTTGGAAGTTGCTGGCTACGAGGGCGATCGTCAGTACGAGATAAACTTTATCTGCTAGTTGGGAGAAAACTTGGCCACTCCACAATGCTAGAAAATTACGGTTTTTGAGAATTGGCAAAAATCCTCTTTCTGTTTCTGGGTAGGGGTTTTCGACAACTGTTTCGCCTGTGGTGGTGGCTGGTTCGGGGGTGGTTTGCTGGGCGGGGGTTTCTGCGGGTGGTTTGTCGTTACCATTTCTCCAGGTTTGTTCTGGAGTGGTGGGATATTTAGCCCTTTCTGGGTCTTGTACTTTGCTCCATTGTCGATCGGAAACCGGATGAGAGTCGAAGTCGGGCAAATTTTCTCTTTCTTCCATCTTGTGGTGAGTCACGGCTAAAACAGATATTGTCAAATCAGTATCGGACAGTCGCATCATAGGGTTAGGGGCAAAATCGCTCAAGACGATCGAGATTCGGCGGGCTCTGAAATTCAAATTAGGGCTTTAACGGCCAAGTTTATTGACATCCTCCCCGCCGTGAACGGACGGGGATTCCATCTATTTAAGCAGATCAAAAATTGATAGCTGCTCAAATTCCGGTGGGTTGACGCTTCGCCGAGATGCGCTTTCTTTAGGAAGTCTGACCTTCTCTCCACGTCCATTTAAAGTCTCCGAATGTCCTCCGGCGACTAAAATATTAATTGCAGCATTCACATCCCTGTCATGAGATGTGCCACAATTCAAACAAGTCCACTCTCTAACATTTAACTCTTTTTTACCACCTTTAAACCCACAACAAGAGCAAGTTTGAGAAGTGGGAGTCCATCTATCAATCACTCGGAAATCACGCCCGTACATGACCGACTTAGCCTCTAACATAGTTCTCAAACTACGCCAACCTAAATCACTAATAGCTCGTGCTAATTTACGGTTCTTAACCATCCCTGACACATTCAAATCTTCCAAGACTATTGTTTGATTATCACGAATAATCTGAGTTGAAAGTTTCTGCAAAAAATCATTTCTGGTATCAGAAATTTTAGCGTGAAGTTGAGCTAATTTCTTTCTAGCAACTTCCCTTCTTTTGCTACCTTTCTGTTTTCTTGACAGATGGCGTTGTCTTTTTCTTAAACGCTTTAACTGTTTTTTAAAAGGTTTAGGTGATTTAACTTTTTCACCGTTACTTAGCGTAGCCAAGTCAGTGATTCCTAAATCAATTCCTACACTTTGTCCGTTTTTAGGTAATTGTTGAGGATTCAACTCAACTACCAAACTTAAAAAGTAACTATCAGTGCTATCTTTAATCGCGGTGACAGATGACGGTTCAGAGGGCAAATGGCGACTCCAGACAATCTTTAATTTACCAATTTTTGACAGGTAAACGTTATGCTGATTGACTTTAAACCCTTGCCGTGTAAAGTTAGCAGACTGCTTATATTTACGCTTTTTAAACTTAGGGGGCTTAACTTTTGGCCCTTTCCGTTGCCCTGTACAAGACTTGAAAAAGTTATTGAATGCTTGGTCTAAATCTTTCAAAGATTGCTGTAAGGGGAGCGAGGGCGGGTCTTTAAGCCATTTTCTTTCTTCTGTCTGCTTAACTAAAGTTAACCTCTTAGAAAGTTCTGGATATCCACAATATTTACCCTGGGTTTTGTAGACCTCTTGGCAGTAAGCAAGTGCATCGTTAAAAACCACCCGACAACACCCAAACAATTGAGACATCAGCCTCTTTTGTTGGTCAGTAGGATAGATTCGGTAGCGATACCTTGCTTTCATCAATCTTTTTGCTCACCTTTCTTCTTGTGGAAAATGATACCACAATCAGATGTTAATAGACAACCCAATAAAAAGCCGTCCTAGAAGGACGGNNTCCGCTACGCTCCGCCCAATTTTCTGATCAGAATCTTTCGACTTTAGGTGAAAATACTTGCTGGTTCGGGTGGAACGCGAGTTAGGGGTGAGAGCCAGCCGAGCGTTGATTTTCCTCTACTCAAAACTCAAAACTCTCTAAGTAAGCATCGATCGAGCTTCCCGATCGAATCGCACAACCCAAATGATACTGTGCATATTGTCGCAAAATATTTTCTACTGATACCCAAGCTGCTCGATCGTCTTTCCCCCCTGCTGCTAGTTCTGGACTAGCCAACTGTTGCAGTGCATTTAGTTCATTAGCATTAATATAAAAATTTGTCAAGTGTTTGCTTCCAGAAGTTTGTGGGGAACGGGAGGCGGAACCGGAAAAACTGCCCGTTGCTGGCGATCGTTCTATCTCTAAGTTAGCTAACTCGGACAAGCTGAAGGTTCCCCCAGAAGGTATGCTAAATCCTATTTGCCAGTTCGGATCGCTGAAATTTGGGGTCAAGGGGCGTCTGGTGGCGCAGCAGACTTGGACTTGGGGTGCAACACCGGCTAGGGCTAGCAGGTGAAAAATTCCCTGATCTAGGTGGGCGACAAGTAAGGCTAGGGAGTCTGTATCTGTGCGATCGGACAAACGCTCCAAACGGCTTAAGTGTTCGCTCAGCAAGCAAAATAGTTCTTCTTGGGGCTCGTCGGAAAGGGCGCTGGCGATCGCCAATTCAGCTAAATATTGAGCGGATGCGAGTTTTCCCAGGTTGCGACTCAGCCCCGGATGCGATTGTACAGTTTCGGCTTGGGTAATTTTGTCGAGCGATCGGCCTTTGGCAATTAGCAATTCGTTGACGACAAATAATTCGCTTCTACCGCCGATGGTCGATCGTGGTTTGCGTACACCCGGTGCTACGGCTCGAATCAACCCGAATTCCCGTGTTAAAACTGTCAACACGCGATCGGATTCGCCTATCGGCATACTCTTAAGATTAATTCCAGTTGCTTTATAAGTTCTAATCATTTGTTAGTTGACTGTTGACTGTTGACTGTTGACTGTTGACTGTTGACTGTTGGCTGTTGACTGTTGGCTGTTGGCTTTTGGCTGTTGACGGTTGACTGTTGACGGTTGACTGTTGGCTGTTGGCTGTTGGCTGTTGGCTGTTGGCTGTTAACCTTTAGTTTTTTGTTTTAGTGAGTTAAGATAGGCATTAAGTTTTGGTGAAAGTTCATTCAATAACGGATGCAATCGATCGCTCTGTTCTTGAGTTAAAAGATTACGAGCGTAGGCAAGTCTTAACCAGTGTCTTGTTTCGTTTAATGAACCTCTGGCAATTTTCACGAAACGCTGATTATCTTGATAACTATGGCGTCCATTTCCTTCTGCAATATTAGCACCAACACAATCAGCAGATCTCACGATTTGTTTGCCCATCGTATCCTTCGTAAAGTAGTCCCATTTTTTAACAATAAACCATATTTCGTTTGATATTTTTTCAGCTAATTGATAAACTTGTAGCTGTTGGAAGTTCTCCATATTAACTCCTTTAAACAATTGATTGCCAACAATTGATTAATGACCAATGAATACAAGTCATATCGTTTCCGGTTGCATCGGTATGATAGAGGAGACGGCTAATAATCATTCCGATGCTACCGGATTTGAGATCAACAGTTAACAGTCAACAGTCAACAGTCAACCGTCAACAGTCAACAGCCAACAGTTAACAGTCAACAGTCAACAGTTAACAGTCAACAGCCAACAGTTAACAGTCAACAGTCAACAGTTAACAGTCAACAGTCAACAGTTAACAGTTAACAGTCAACTGTCAACTCTTGTCTAAATTCTCCCGCTGTCGGATTAACTCCGGGCCGCGAGAAGTCCCCAAACGAGTAGCACCAGCAACTATCAAATCTAGAGCTTGTTCATGAGTCCGAATTCCGCCGGCGGCTTTAATCCCAACTCTTCCCTTAGTAATTTCCTTCAGGAAGCGCACATCAGCAACTGTCGCAGCGCCAAAAAAACCGGTGTTGGTTTTGATATAAGCCGCACCAGCCTCCATACAAAGCTCAGCCGCTAATTGTTTTTCCGCATCGGAAAGCATTGAGCTTTCGATAATTGCTTTGATGGTTTGACCCGTTTCTTCGCAAATTTCGGCTATTTCCCGGTGGAATTCGTCGATTTTTCCAGCTTTCAGTAATCCTAAGTTAACGCAGACATCTAACTCTACGGCTCCATTATCTGCGGCTTCTAGGGCTTCGTAGAGCTTCACCGTTGATGTCGTTGCACCGATGGGAAAACCTATGACAGTAGAGACTTTGGGGCGTTTGCCGTGCAGCAGCTCAACAGCTTGTCGGACGTAGGCGGGATACACGCAAACTGTGGCAAAGCCAAATCTCTCTGCTTGTTGGCAACAGTTTTCTACTTGCTCTGGTGTAGCAGTGGGGTCGATCAGCGCGTGGTCGATAAAGGGGGCAATATCGATGTCTGGCTGGTTTGCAGCCATTGTTTTTTTTCTCTCTGAGGTAACTACTTTAATTATGTAGCACATTCAGAAATCCTTGACTCTTTGACATACTCACCGCCCTAAAAGTGCGGTGATTCTTGACACTTCCGAAAGGCGAAGCTACCGAAAGTAGTCTGACTCTCCTGAAATGTCCATTTAGAGTCGTGGCGATGCCCCATCCCGACTTTTCTTAATTTTAGTTTAAAGCCGTCCTAGAAGGACGGGGTTTTAGACCCATTTTCTTGATAACGATCGGTGCGATTAGGGAAAAAGAGATTTTTACCAGAGCAAAATAGTTAGCTGAGAGGGCAAATTGTTGACGTTGTTACTGGCAGTTTCTACGGCGATCGCCATGTATGAATATTTTCAGCTTTTTAGTGAAATTACAGTTGAAATTTCGGGATTTTTTCAGGTAAAATCATTCCTAAGATAGATGCGAAATTATATGAACTTAATTCAAAACTTGGAAGCAGCTTGGTATTACCATCTGGGTTCACGTCAGCTCGAAGTTAAAGATAATCACGCTGCCCTTGCCAACTTTGACATAACTCTGAACTTGCAACCGGATCACTATCAGGCTTGGTTCCGGCGGGGCATGGCTTTGGGGAATTTAGAACGGCATCTGGAGGCGCTGAGCAGTTTTGACGAGGCTCTGGGCTTGCAGCCGAATGCGAGCTTTGGCTGGCACAACCGCGCGATTGCTTTGGGAAAGTTGGGCCGCCCTTTGGAGGCTCTCAATAGTTTTGACAGGGCGATCGAGTTTAGCCCCTGGGCCCCCAATATTTGGCACAACCGGGGACTTTTGCTAATTGATATGGGACTCTACAATAAGGCGGTTTTGAGTTTCGATCGCTGTTTAAATTTGCAGCCCGATGCTGATTGGACGTGGTACAACCGGGGTAATGCTCTGTTGGAACTCCAGCTTTACTATCAGGCGCTCAACAGTTTTGACAGGGCGATCGAGTTTAACCCAGATGATGCGAAGGCTTGGTACAATCGCGGTCTAGCTGCGAACTCGATGGGGCTTTACAAACAGGCAATTGCTAGTTTTAATCGCTCGCTCGCTCTGAAAACCGGCGGCGGCAAACCTGTTGGTGACGAGAGGGTTGCTTTAAAGCAATTAGTTGGTTTGAGTCAGAGGAATACCAAATTCACTCCGACATTTGAGTGTCAATCTCAAGATTATTTGATCTGGTACAACCGGGGGGTGGAATTGGGGGCTAAGGGCAACTACTCGGAGGCGATCGCTTACTACGCAAAGGTTTTGGAACTGCAACCTGCTTTTGCTAACGCTTTTTACAATCAAGCTTGCTGTTATGCCCTGCTGGGCTTGGCAGATTTGGCAATTGACAATTTGCAACGGGCTGTGGAGTTTATGCCTAATTTGTACCGAGAGCTAGCTGTAACTGACTCGGATTTGAGAGGGCTGAGGAAACAACAACGTTTTGAACGTTTGATCCGAAGTTGATTGTATAGGATTCTTGATTAGTTGTTCGGGATTTAACTGGTTCCCAGGAATTGCCTGGGAACGAGCAAATCCTAAATCTATTGTAGAGCAACTTTGATTGAGGGCTTGATTGGTCTGTTGGCAACTATTAGGACTCGGTAAACTCCCGATTCTGGCAGTTGAGCGAAAGTTTGACCTTCGCCTTGGTCGAGGAGTTGTCCCGATGGAGATTCGATCGCCACATCGAGATTTTTGTTGCTAGCAGTGACTGTCATCGTCTGTCCCCGCTTACCCTGAATTGTCAGAGGCTGGATTTGGTAGCCGGACATTTTGAGTTTGAGGGTGGCTTCGTTTTCTCCGAATGCTATGGGCATTGGGCGATCGGGTTTGTAAATCCACTTGGCGTTAAAGTCGCGTTCCAATACAAAACTACTTGTTTCACCTTTAGGGACGACTCGCATCCGGTAGATGCCTGACTCGGGCAACTGGCCTACCCATTGATTGTCTTTTTTTTCAATAACTCCCAAACTCTGACCACTGGGAGTGTAGAGTTCGGCTGTTAGCTGTCCTGCCCACAGCGAGAGTGTGAGTTCTCGCCCTTTGATGCCTTCAAAAATATAGGTGGTGGGTTGGTTAATGGTTTCTCGAATTTCCGAGGTTGACATCGGCTTGATGGGTTCAATTTTTGGGGCTGCGGGGCTGGCCAATGCTGTTTTTACCATCATCATCAGTAGCATCCCAGTCAGCAAAATTAGTTTTTTCATGTCGGATTTCTAAAAGTAATGAGTTGTATATGGTTACTTATGCTTGCCTGTTATTACCGGATTAAATGCTGCGATCGCGATCGGCTACAACAGCATTTCCATAAATATAAGTATACCCTACCGACACACAAGCTGCGGTCAGTAGGTCAACATCAAAAACAGAGCCCTCAAAAAACCCTGAGTAGGGTGCGTCAGTCAGAAGCCTTGACTCCCCTCAAACAGTTTGTTTCTGACGCAGCACGGGAATCCTGGGACTGTTCTGGACGCAGAATCTAGGATGTCTGGAGTAGTTGATGTTTCGCGGATGGGTTGGGATCGATCGCGCCTATAGCGCGTCACGCGCAAACCCCGTCTTTCCCGCAGGGTATGAAACGCAGTTGCAGCCTGATAGCTGCCAGTATTCTATATTATTTACCTTTTTGCCCTTCCATATATTTTCTGACAGTTTCAGTTGAGACATTGCCAACACTACCGACAAAATAACTAGGAGTCCACAAAGTAGGTAGTTTCAGTAATTCGGGGAATTCCTTTCTCAAATAACTAGAAGCTCTCCCTTTGACCCTTTGCATGACGAAGCTAGCAGAATCTGTTGGTTTAAGGTTGAGCAATAAATGTACACGATCGGGCATAATTTCCAAAGCAATAATTTTCCACCTGTTTTCTGTAACCACCTCAAAAATAATTTATTGCAGCCGTTCCGAAATTTTACCAACTAGGACGGACCGGCGTTTCGGGATAAAAACAAAGTGCATATTGAGCAGTGAAACAGCATTGCTTTCCTGTCGATACTCTAAGTCTTTTTTTGATAAACTTGCCACCGAAATATTGACTCCGTTGATAAATAATGTATAGTCAACATATTACACCAACAAAAGTGATTTGTGTGTTTGGATGTCAACAATTCTTAATTAAGCCTAACAAAGAATTGAAAGCCGTTCTAGAATATATTTGCAAAGAGTCAAATAAATTGCATAATTGCGCCGTTTATTACGCTCGTCAAATATATTTTAAGTCCCATATTTACGTCCGCCCGTTTGACGTAATTAACGAGCTGAAACGTAACCCTCATTACGGTGCTTTGTGCGCTCAAGCCGCTCAACAGACTTGTGGCGCTGTTGGTGAGTCGGTAAAATCTTTCCAAGGATTAATCAAATTATTTCAAGAGGGAAAGCTTGAATATAAGCCAAAATTTCCTAATTATCGCACTCCTGGGGGTTTTCACTTAATAGCATATCCAAGACAAGCGCTGGGCAAAAAGTTAATTAATAGTCAAATCTCAATCCCTCTGGGTTGAAAAGTTAAAACTTGGTTTGGACTGAAGAACTTCCAAATTCAGATGCCTTCCAATCTAGATTATGCCGACATTCGAGAAGTGAGAATCCTTCCCATACATGGATGTTTTTATGCTGAATTTATTTACAAGTCGGTAAATATCAAAACCAATACCGATAGTAAAAAGGTTTTAGGTATCGATCGTGGTATTGACAATTGGCTAACCTGTATCAGCAATACCAACACTAGCCTGATCGTTGACGGAAAGCATTTGAAATCTCTAAATCAGTGGTATAACAAGCAAGTGGCAGTATTAATGGATGGAAAGCCTAACGGTTTTTGGTCACATCAGTTGGCGCGACTAACCGAAAAACGCAATCGTCAAATGCGTGATGCTGTAAACAAAGCTGCAAAAATTGTGATTAATCACTGCCGAGAAAACCAAATCGGCACTGTTGTTTTTGGCGGTAACAAAGGTCAGAAAAACAGTGCAAACATGGGGAACAAGACCAATCAGAAGTTTGTGCAAATCCCCACGGGTAGGTTGAAGACTAGAATCTCCCAACTTTGTGACCTATACGGACTTCAATTTGTCGAAACCGAAGAAAGTTATACATCAAAATGTTCTTTTGTTGACCGCGATTTTTTACCTACAATCGGTGCAAAACCCGAAGGGTGGAAAGAGTCGGGTAGACGAATTAAACGTGGATTGTATTGTACAGGTTTGCAGCAATGGCGCATCAACGCAGATTGCAATGGCGCGGCTAATATCATCCGAAAAGTAGCGACAATGCTAGGTCTTGATCTTAGCGGATTTGGTAGAGGTGTCAAGACAGCGCCCTTAAGAATTGCCATTTGGTAGTTTCTTAAGAATCCCCGTACCGACCCAGGGCTGTTTCATTCTCAAACAAATCATCGTTTTGTAGGGGTAGTGCGACCCCTACTCCCCGTGCCTACCCTCCTCATCCACGATTTTGTAGGTGTTTCAGGCATCAGGGCAACCACGGGG
>DPLL01000318.1:0-8094 GCA_003542015.1 Microcoleaceae cyanobacterium UBA9251
ATCGCATCTACCAATTCATCATGTACTTTCGCCATCAAACTAGCTGATTTTAACGAAACAAACTTTTGATTTGAAACAAAATTTAAACAGCCCAAAACTCGCGATTCCCATTTGTCTGGATTATTAGTATTCCAAGCTTGGAATACATCTTTTCCCTCCAAACCATGCAAAGAATGAAAAGTCAAATTTCTTTCACCTATGGTATCGCCAGCAACTATTTGAATGTGAGGGTTTTGATTCCATTTATCTCGGTCAGATGCTTCAAGTAAAGTAAATAGTGCTTTACCAAATAAGCCCACATTATTGTAATCGCGATTTTTATTTGCATTAAACCAATACCGTAAATTCTGAGGCAAATTTACATCATGGATATATGCTGTACTTGGTTGCTTGGCATTAGAGTATTTAATTTGTGGCTTATACTTGTATAATGCCCATTCTTTAATCAATCCTTCCACAGCCCGAAAACTGTGAAATAGTGCCTCAACAGTGTTGTCTTGTTTTAAACGAATCACGCCTAAATAAGCAGCCTCATAACCCATCCACCACCACTGATTTAAACGCTCCTTGGCAACATCTCCCCTAGCCTTACCAAAATCTTCAAACTTAGCAAAATTCCACTGTACCGCCATTCCTAACAAATCGCGAATTTCCACCAATAACGGATCTACAGAATCTTTCCAGTAAGGTTTTAAAATGAGTTCAACTCCCTGGTAGTCATAGCGCTTTAATAACGCTTTCGCCTCTTGGACTAGCATCCCCTGCAAATAAGTAGAGCTTTCTATAAAATCACCCTTCTCTGCTAACTTTTCTTCATACTCATTGCTCACCAAAAACTTGACTTTATTACCAAACTTTGCTAAGCAATCAAATTGAACAGCAGAAGAAATAGCTGGAGTTCCCGCCTGATGGCTAACATAGACATTTGCACTTTTATCAAACTCTAAACTAGACAAAGCTTGCTGAACCAGAAACAGTGCTTTATTCCAATTGTCCAATCCCTCATCTTGGGATTTTGGTTTCAATTCTAAGTAATCAATTGATTTAACTTTAGGAAATTTTCTCTCAAAATATTTCTCAAATATCGGCTTGAGAGTACAAGTATCCTGCCAATAAGGACTTTTTTCTATAGTCCTGTCTTCGTCATTAAAAACTGCATCCTGGTTAGTCAAAATCACGATTATTCTGTCAGGATTTGTTTTACCTTTCTCTAAAAGCTTGGCAGAAAAAGCATCCAGCAGCGGAAGGTGCAAATCCTCATAATATTCATCTGTCAACTGCGTTCCATAAACCATCCCCATCGCTCTCGCTGGTACGATAAAATGTTCGTTATCATCAGTGTTAGGCGGTTTTGTAGGTGCAAAACGGCGATCGTATAATTGATTTCTCACCTTTCTAAACAAAGTTCCCCAGTGCTCATCAGTTTTGAGCTTGACATCGCTGCTACCAGTAGTCACAATCCAGATATTCATAATTATTCCTCAGTTGGCCAAAGTTTGATAAAGTCGCTAGTGCTATCTAAATAGTCAAGAAAATCTTCAGTTGATTCGGATTCATCAGGGAAAATAGTCAGTAATTCCACATACTCTCTTGTGGATTGTAGTTTGCCATTTGTAGTAATATAGCGCGGATACATTCGATGCCAAATACAACCTATTTGACCCATTTGACCAGTTAGCACTGATTTTTTAATTGACTGTGATCCCAAGTAGGGGCCGTGAAACCATCGAACAGCTTTACTATCTAGCTGATTTTCAGCAATTCGACCCCAAACTTCAACCTTTTTTGGATGCCATGCTTCCCGCCAACTGCTGATTGAACTACTCAGTGTTTTATTTTTTAACCTTACCCACTGTTTAAGACTTCTCTGAAAAGTATTCAGAAAATTAGTAATATCACTCAATTCATTCACGGGACAGCAGAGACTATTTGATCTTTCTCCAAACTGCCAATGACAGCCAATCATCGGGTTATGATTACCAGTGAGATATTCCCTGAAAAAGAGGCGATGATCAACTCGTCGCCACGATTTACCAAAACCTCCGAATAGCAGAGAGAACTTGATCAGTTGAGTAATCAAGACTTTCAAGTTTCTTCTTTGTTGCTCTGCCTTAACACTCATGCAAAGAATATTAAGCGTCCCGTCCACTAACTCATAAGTAGGCATGACATTCCTGCCGTAGCTATAGCTATCTAAATCTAATTCTACAGGATTAAATGCAATCCCCAATAAGCCGACAATAGCCCCGTTTTGACCTGCAAATCCCCCCCAGAGTTCTTTAGTCAATTCTTCAGCACTATTTTCATCAGTAATCCCACTGAATAGGCGCAAAGTATGACCACGCAAAGCAGCTTTAAACATATTAGGTCGAAATTCGCCTGTTTTGTCTATTAACTGAGAGCCTAAACCTTGACCCTTTAATTGTATTCTGAGCAGATTACTATTGCCGTGATTTTTCGGTTGACCATAACCAGCACTGACCCTAGAACCAATGCCCCGTTCCATTGCTCTTTCCCAAAGTTCCCAGATAGTTGTCCATTCTGCCTCACTGAGTTCTACTGTGCTGGAAATGCCAAAAACTAAGGTAGGTTGATGCAGAGATATCTGGATAAAAGCACTGTGACTACCATTCTTTTTAACTTGCCAATCTTCTTGGGGATGAACAACATCTACTAGGGATTTTTTAGTCCAGTCTCCATCTTTGGGATAGCCACCATGAAAGCGTAAAATTCCAGGTTTGGTGTCTTTTTGGGAAAGTTGACCGCCGCAATATTTCATTGCTTGTTCATCGGTGCAAGTACGCAGGAACGCACCCTTCATACTAGCACCGGGATATAATGGCCAACCTTTTGTACCAGTCACAGGACGGATAACTCCCTCATCTTGACCGCTATTAGAAACAAATCGCCAAGTGATTTTAAACGCTTTAGTTTGAATTGTCTTTGAGTCAAAGTCGGGGACTTCTTTGGAAACACCAGTGATCCATTCTTGAGCCCAGTCATAAGCTTGTTGTCTAGGTGCGCCGGGAATTAAGCGCTGAATCTGACAGCGCCCTTCTATTTGGGCACGAAACATCAAAGGAATATCATTGCTATCACTCATCTTTTTCACCTCCACTATTGCCATTACTCTTAGTAGGCTTATAACGCTGAGTCCACCAAACCATGCTGTCGCAAAGTTGAGTCAGCACAGCTATAGCTACTTTCCGCTGTTCTACGGGAAAATCCCACAATTTATTTGCCATGATTTTAATGGCTGCTGTATCGTCAGGACTAACATTATCGTTGGGAATTTTAACGCCCGCATTTGCCATAATTTTAACTAGCGCTTTCCAAGTATCCCGCCAATAATCAGCTTTATCTTTGTCCTTGACTAACCGAAACTGTTCTCCCCAAAATCGCTCTAAACCATAAGCAACCGAAACACGCATTTTGTATGCTTGATTAGGAGCATCTTTTTTGTCGCGGTATTTGATAACTAAATCGTGAGCCTCTTGGTCTAATTTGTAAGATTCCCAAGCCATGAGTTATACCTCCTTTAAAGTTAGATAGCAGTGACCGAAACCAATTGATTCTAAACCGCCAAGATAAATGTCTGCACCAGTAGATGCGCCAAAAGGTTGCCATGTCTCTTGGTTGTCTTTGATGGCGACTGGAAATACTAAAATTGTGCCTTCTGGCAAAGCTTCAGTATTAAAAAAAGCTCCTTTTTTAGCCTTTTTTTCCTCTTTGTCTAAGGCAACTCGACTCTGACGATATAATGCCATATCGTGAATCATCGCAATTTCATCGTCCCCAACAACAACGGCTGGTAATTCCTCTTCTAAAGGAAACCAAGCAGACAAATCCTGAGTTTTGTCAACTGTCAAAAAGCCAAAGTTAAAAAACAGCTTTGGTTTGCCATTTATGTCAAGAGCTTTTAAGGTTTGAGAACCTGTATAATTAGCTGGAATCTTTGCTTTTTTGAGGGATGTACCATCTTTTAGTTTTACATGATCTCCAGCAATTCGCTGATAGCGTTTCAGCAAACGAGGACAAGTTACCCAGACAATTGGTTGACCGGGACAAAATACTGGCAACCACAGCAGCGAAGCATATTCAAACTTAACTACAGACTCAGTGGTACTGTCTGGTTTCCCCGATTCTGCTTCCTGACCGTACCATTTATTGGCTTCAGTTTCTCCCAGGGTGCGGCGGATTTCCGATCGCAATCTCCCGCGAATCGAACTGCCGGGAATAATGCCAGTTTGGGTAAACTGGTCGCGGAAAATCAAGTTTAAGTTGCCGCTTTCTTCACCAGCCGTTGCTCCCACATGAACAGGAGCAAGGGTTTCAATAATACCGTAAGCTTTTTTGTACATTATTCAACTCCTTGAATTTCAATGGGTAAACACAAACCGCATCCAACTTGTTTCAGGCTAAAACCTTCTTTGGGAAACCAATCTTCAGGGAATTCCCACCAAGTTTTATCTAAAGGTTCTCTGAGAAGATAGACAGTTCCAGGCGAAACTGCATAGCGTCCCCGTCCCATTTGTCCTTTCGCGCGGTAGCGATAGGAAATGGGTTTATCTGTGAGCATCTCCGGTCGTTTTTTGGAGAAATCTTCATTTTTGGGATAGCGGTATGAAAATTTGTTAGATCCCCAAATTCCCGGCGTAATTAAAGCAAAAGAACGCTGAATTGGTTGGCGTAAAAGTTTGGCGATCGGGCTGTTATCATCCAGTGGAAGACTCTTTATTTCAACCAAATGATTTTCGCCACCAAAGCGATACCAACCATCTGCTAAAGCATGAGTTGAGAGATAAACCAGACAACTTTCATCATCCATCTGCACGGAATTTTCCAGAAACAAACCATCTTCTGCTAAAGTGCAGCGTTCGTCATCTTTTGTTTTGGGATGCAAGATAGGGACGTATGTCCAAGGAGTATCAGCAACATCACCATTTTTCTTAATGGCAGCAGTCTTATTTCCCCAAGAATTAACGGTTTGCCAGCGATAATCTGGGTCTACATCATCAGATTCCCGATGCCACTTTCCTGTTTGTCTTTTCCATTCATCCACTCCTTTTTGAGAAATAATTTTGTGCCAAGGAATGGGGACGTAAAAGTATTCAGGATCGTCGGATTTTGCCCAGAATGGGCCAGCGACAAACAAATTCTCACTAAGTTCTTTTGGAGAAATATAGGACTTAACTTTGTTGGCGCTGAAAAATAGACCGGAGAGAGTAGCGGCTTCTGGAGGGAATTTTGCCCCAGAACGTCCGACCAGATTTTCTGGCGATAAAAATCCGCCTGAACTGCCGTACATAAATCCTAAAGGACTTATAGTGATGAGATATTTGAACATAGCTGCCATCCCACATTTATTAGGTCACTAATCCAGTAAATAAGTTCATTAGTTGGTTCATTTGGAAAATCTCCAACGATATGCTTGCAGTTTTGTTCCAAATGCTCTCTGTCATTAAAGTAAAGTTGAAAAATAGTTAAAGCCAATCGGTCATCTGGCCTTTTTTCCTTGGGATTAAAGCTGATAGCATGACGATTTTTAAGATGAGCTAAATCTTTGTAAACATGACTCCAGTTTGGCTTTTGATCCCAGGTTTTGCCGTCGCGGTCTTTGTATTGTTTGAGGATGCGTAAGTAATCCCAAGGACAAGTCCACTGCACGTATTGACCGCTATTAAAGACTACTCGAATTGTGACGCGATCGCGCCCTAAATTTTTTGCCCGTTTTTCCGCCTCGCGACAGTGTTGAAGAATATCTCGCTGCGGTACGCTGTGACCAGCCCAAACAAAACCAACACTTAAATTAATATCCTGACCGTGCTCTTTCCATTTATCTGACAATCCCATTAACCATTCTAATGCCTCTATAGGTTCCGGTGGCTTTTCGCGCTTGGTACTGTAAATTACGCCGAGGAAATCATCACCGCCTGCATAAACAACTCGCCCTAAGTCTTTGGGGAAATTCTTGATAAATTCACTGCCCCAATTCCGCATGGCTTCGCTGAAGTTTTTTAAACCTTCATCTCCTTTTTCTTTAGCAATGTCCTGAAGTTTTTTGCCAACTCGATCGCCATCTCCCATAAACCAGCCAGTCCAGTGTTCTGGTTCACGAATAATGTCACTAAATGCTGATTCAAGCGGAGATATCCCAATATTTCTGGCAAGATCTTCGTCGCGAGTTACCAATCGCTTAACTAACTCAAGAATGCTCAATCTTTCATTAGGGGCGAGAAATTTCCCTTCGGGTTTGCCATCTGGGGGAAGATTCTCTAAAACACAGGAGAGACGCTGATAGAAATCCTTAAGTTCAGCTTTTTCTGGATCGGATAGTTGCCGCCCTGGATTTGAATGTTCCAAACCTAAACGCGGCCAGGCGATCGCATCGGTGCCGGTCAAACTCGAACTGTCGCCAATCCAATTAATCGCCGTCCAATCGCGACGCAATTTGCGAGTCTCTAAATTCTTCATCGCACACTCTATGCAATCTCCGTGCCCCCAAAATATTTCCCAAGTGTACAAACCCCATCGCATCCACTCTTGCTGCCAAAAGTATTCGTCTTTAGGAGGTACTTCTCGTTCTATCCAAACTCGACATTCATTTAATATTTCTTGCCATGATTTCTGAAGGGTGTTCGTCACATCATTCCTGGAAAATTCCCCTTCCCCTTTCAGAAGTATCCGATTGGGCATTCCTTTCTGGATGTTTGGGGAACCGGGAGAAATGACGTTGAAACCTGATTCTTTGGCTTGCTTGACTAGCTTGTAACTTAGATAAGACAAAATCAGAGAAGCCCCAAATAAATCTCGGAGTTTTCGGGATTTTTCAATAAAGCCTTGAACGGGTGCAAAGGCGATCGCGGTATATGCAGACATAGGTTCAATTTTAAAGCGGGCAATGCCCACATGAATGCTGCTGGTAGTGTCTCAAGTAGCCAACTGCTTCAGTCCTACTCAACTCAGTATACCAGCCGAGTCAGCTCCATGTCTTCAGATTCACAATATTTATCAAATGTATTTTAAAGTACAAAGTTATTGTAAATAATAGTTTCCAGCCATTTATATATTTTTATGTCAATATTGTCTTTTACTTGAAATTTCAGCGACTTACTGATATACACCCATCATGGCAAAAAAACCGACCCCTCACCCCTACGCCGATCGACTAACGTTCGATCGCATCATGCTCCTAATTGCCACATTAGTAAACCATCCCGGAATCGGACACTCCGACACCGAAACATCGGACGGCAAATATCACGATGCTTTGCTAGAAGTGCAATCTCAATTACAAAAAATAGCGGCTGAATTCAACATCGAATTCCCCGAAAACTATCCCGCAACTCCCACAATTCGCAAAGACTTAGAAACTTTGCGACACTACGGAATCCTCGACAAACGAATGTATCGCTTCGGATATTATCTCGGTACCGGCGCAATGACTCGCGAAGAACTACTATTCACATTTCAAGCCCTAGCATCTCAAGCCAAATATCAAGGAAATCCCCAAGCCCGCCAAATTTGTGAAAAACTCACCAAACTGTTGCGCGGATTGGATATCGAGCTCAAAGGTCAATTGTTCTATCCCGTTCGCGAACAACTAAATCGTGCGATTATTTACACCGATCCTGTCGAAATGAGCGATCGCCAAGAATATCGCAATACCCTATTTCACAAATTAGAAACTGTAGAAACAGCCATAGTTCAAGGCCAGGCGATCGAACTTTACCGCGATCGCGATTATTACGGTAAAGGCAATGTCGGTTTCCGGCGAATCTGGCCCCTCCAACTGATTTATCACGACATCGCCTGGTACCTGATTTGCGAACATTGCGAAAACGGACATTTGAAAGTAGAACGAGTGAATCGCTTTACTGACTACTGCGAAATTATCGATCCAGAGGGGCGTGGTTTAGCCCTACAGGAACAAAGTTTGAAAATAGCCCAAAAGTTGTTAAAAAACGGCTGGGGGCTGTTCTTGGGCAATCCAGAGCAACAGCAGGCAGAATTGGAAGGTACGCTGAAGTTGCAAAAAGTGAAGGTGCGATTTTTTCAGAAAGTAGTAGGATTTATTCTAGAGGGCGATCGGCG